>NZ_JBMDKO010000057.1:0-36846 GCF_057809755.1 Pseudomonas sp. FG13 | reverse complement strand
CAATGGATATGTACTCGACGCAAGACCGCCATCGCGAGCAGGCTCGCTCCCACAATTGGATCGGAGTACACCGCAAGATCCTACATCCGCCCCGCCGGCGAATACGGCGCAGGATCAATCACCGGCTCACGCCCCAACATCACATCCGTAAACAACCGACACGACGCCGGCGCCAACACCAACCCATTGCGATAATGCCCACAGTTCAACCAAAGCCCCGCAAACCCCGGCACCTCGCCGATATAAGGCACCCCCGCCGGCGATCCAGGCCGCAATCCGGCCCAATGCCCGACCACCTCAGCCTCGGCCAGCGCCGGAATCAATTGCTGCGCCGAAGCCTTCAGACTCTCCAGCGCCGCTTCCGTCGGGGTCTTGTCGAAACCTTCGCGCTCCAGGGTACTGCCCACCAGGATATGCCCGTCACGCCGCGGAATCGCATAACGGCCCTTGGCCAGGACCATGCTCGACAGGAAGTCGGACGCGCACTTGTACAAGATCATCTGGCCCTTGACCGGCTCCACCGGCAAGTTCAAACCCAGGGTCTTGAGCAATTCCCCACTCCAGGCCCCAGCAGCCAGCACCACCTGATCGCCACGAATCGCCCCGGCCGAGCTGTTCACCCCCACGACACGTCCGCCGGCGCGGATGAATCCAGTGACCTCGCATTGCTCATGCAGCGTGACCTCGGGCAGCGCCAGCAACGCTGCCTTGAGGGATTTCACCAACCGGGGATTGCGCACGTTCGCCACGTCAGCCATGTGGATCGCCCGGGAGAACCCGGTACCCAGTACCGGCACCGCATCGTGGACAGCCGAGATATCCACGGACCGCAACGGTCGCCCTTCCCGCGCGGCCCAGGCGAGCGCTTCGTCCTGATCGTCCAGGTCCAGCCAATAGAGCCCGGTGACATGCACTTGCGGATCAATGCCGGTGGCCGCAAACAAACGCTGGCCCAACTGTGGGTAAAAATCCTGTGACCAATGCGCCAGCGCCGTGACCGCCGGACTGTAGCGCCACGGGTACAACGGCGAAACGATGCCGCCACCGGCCCAGGACGATTCCTGGCCGACACTGGAACGCTCCAGCAGCACGACACGTTGCCCTTCGGACGCCAGATTGAACGCTGTCAGCAGGCCAATGACTCCGCCGCCGACAATCACCACTTGCTGTTGCCTGGTCATGTTCTGATTCGACTCGTAAGACTGTAGGGCGCGACGCCGCGTCCTAAAAAAATAAAGCTCAGCGACCCCAGCAATCCTTGGTGGTCAGCCCGGACGCGGCGTTGAGCATGCTGCGCACGCCGGTGTTGTTGATGGTGAAGTCACCGCACTTGTCCGTCGCCATGGACGAGCCACTTTTACGTACCGCGGTCAGGGTAAAGCTCTGGTCCGCCAACGTCCGGTTGATGGTATAGAAATCATTGCCATTGCTCAGCCCGGTCGCGTTGGTATAGACATTGTTCTTCGAATAGTAGCGCTCGAGTATCTGCGCCTGTTCCGACAACAACCCGGCGATTTCGGCGCGGCGGCCCTTTTTCATGTATTCGGTCAGGCTCGGGTAGCCGACGGTGATCACGATACCGATGATCGCGATCACGATCATGATTTCGATCAAGGTGAAACCCCGGTTGGTTTTGTGCATTCCCTTACCCCTCACTGTATTTGTCGCCACATGACGCGACGGCTGCCGCCAACGGATTTGCTCAGCAGGTCGGTGATACCGCCACCTGAGTCGTTCACGACCATGTTGGTGGCTCCATTGGCACTGACGACGGCACTCAAGGTCGGGATACCACCGGTGAACACCACCCCGGCGGAGATCGTATCGAGGCTGCTGAGCTTGCCGTCGCCATTGGTGTCGAGCACCGCATAGTTGAGCATCTTACCGCTGAACGCATCCACTTCGATCAGCTTGCCGGTGCCAAAGCTGGCGCAGGGGTCGGTGGTGTCCACGGCGGCCGTGGTAAAGACCACGCGCCCAAGCACCAGATTGGCCGGGTTGATCACCCGCTCCCCGGTCAGCGCGTTGTTATACACCAGGGGCAGGTACCAGCCTTTTTTCGCAGGGTAAGTCACGTCGGTCTGGCTGGTGGTCACGAACTGCCCCGTGCTGCCCGAGAATACGCCGGTAATCGATTGAGCCTGCAGGCTCGACACCGTAATCTGCCCGGCACCACCGACGGCGTCCCAGATCGAATAGAACCCCTGCAGATCCTTGTTGAGCTTGTCAGTCGCCTCGTTGAACTTACCGGTACCGAAAAAGACCTGGACCCCACCCTGGGGGTTGTCCGCCAGCAACGGTTGAACGGTGATGGGCTGGGTCGCCCCACCGGACGCCGTGAACAAGGGCTGGCCGGCAAACGCCAGGCCCCAGGTGGTCGGGGAGGTGCCGCTGAGGTCGAATTTCCACATCCGTCCTTTCAAGTCACCACCGTAGGCAGCCTGCACCACATTCTGGGAGTTGACCCGAAGCTTGACCGAGGACAAGCCGTTATCGGTCTCGCTGCTGTTGATGACGATCTTGCGGATCAGCGAACCGTCACGGATATCCACCACATACAACGCCGCCACGCCGCTGTTGCTGCCGTAGCCATTGGAAATGAACGCCGCCCAGCGACCGTCCGCCAGCCGGGCGACTTCCGGGCGGGCATAGGCGTAGCCCAGGTCGTTGAAGGTATTGGCGGTGTTGGCCACGGCCGGCGCGCTGATTTCCCACAGCGCCCGAAGCGTATTGCCGGCTGCCGCATCGAACAGTTGCACCGCAAAGAAAGTCCTGCCACCGGCCCCGGTCCCGCCCACGGCTACCGTTTTCCAGGCACTGCCCGATTGCGTATCGAATACACCAATCTGACCATCCACCAGGAATTTGTGGCTCACCCCGTTGATGTAATTGGTACTCGCGATGTCATCCAGCCCTGGCAATACGCTCGAAGGCATGTAGGCGTAACGCCGCGTGCCGTTGGCAGCGTTGATGACGCTGAAGAAGCCGTCATTGGCGTTCACCACGAGGCTGGTGTTCATGGCCCCCGCCTTGGTCGCCAGGTACGTACTGTAGCTGGTGTCGTTCAGCAGGTCCGCAGCGGTCTGGTCATTGGGCGAGGCCAGCACCAGCGGTGAGTTGATGATGTCCCCCAGCAACGCACTGCGCACCTTCAAGCCGGTTTTGTTGGTGCCCTTGCTCCACTCCACCAGGTCGTTGCCAGTGATCCCTGTGGGCAGGTTCTGGCTGAGGGTGGTTTGCTGGGCCGCTGAAAAGTTGCTGTAGGCCAGGGTCACCGGCGCATTGGTCGTGGTGTTCCACGATTGATAAAGCGGTGCCGTGGCGCCGGGGACAATGGCGGTGTCGGTGGTCCATTGCACCGCGGCCCTGTTGACCGTGCCTGCCGAGGTGAAACCGAACGCCCGGATCGTGCCACGCCAATCCTTGGGGTCATAGGT
Organism: Pseudomonas sp. FG13; assembly: GCF_057809755.1. NCBI lineage: Bacteria > Pseudomonadati > Pseudomonadota > Gammaproteobacteria > Pseudomonadales > Pseudomonadaceae > Pseudomonas > Pseudomonas sp. FG13. The sequence goes on along the minus strand of NZ_JBMDKO010000057.1, from coordinate 33,409 downwards.
GGTCTGGTAGAAGCTGGACGTGGTGGATAACGTCGCACCGTTGGTGGTGCCGCCGCCCCCCGACCCGGCCTTGGAGGTGATATCACTCAGGGCCGATGTCAGGGCCGAGTTCAGGCCTTCGCTGTCGGTCGCCTGGTAATACCTGCCTGCACCGTAGCGAGCGGCGTCGGACAGCATCTGGTTGGTTGCGGTGAAACCGACCGTATAGGTGTTGAGGTACTGCCGGGGGAAATCCGCAGTGTCCCAGCTCTTGCCGGTGGCATCGGTACCGGTGGAGCGCATGTCGATGTCGAAGGCGAACTTGGCGATGTCGTCCAGGTACAGCGTGTCACCTTCGCCGTCGCCATTGGGATCGGCGCCGTCATTGCTGATACCGTCCCAATTTGGCAGGCGGGGGCCTCCCGTCGCGACGGCCTGCGGGTCGTTAGTCGGAAACGTCCGGTCATAGGTGGGCAAGCCGTCGGTAATCACCACGCCGAAGTTTTTCTGGCAACGGTACTGGATCGGGCTGGTATAGGTGCTGGGCGTGCCGTTGTAGTACGGCGCCATTCCCCGGAAATAGCGGGTGACCTCGTAATAGCTCTCGGCCAGCGGTGTATTGGCGACCGCGCCCAGGCCGTTGATGGCATTTATCAAGGAGGTGTAGTTGGCATTGGCCTGGGTCTGGGTAACGCTGCCGGTCACGGGCGACAGGTCGCTGACAGAACGGGCGATAAAGCCTCCCGGGCCGGAGTTGCTGCTGCTGGGTGGGTTGAAGGTGGCAAGGCCGATGCGCAAGGCACGGTTGCTGGTGACCAGGTCATTGGAGACATCCCGGGCCACGTTGATTCGGTAATCATTGGGGATCGTGCCGGTGGTGAAGTCGCGACTCGAACTGTTGGCCAATGTCAGCAGATAGGACAGGTAGTTGGCTGTGTAGCGGGTATTACCATTGCCCACCGGATCTGGCAGCTTCAGACAGACCCTACCTATGCTACTTCGATAAAAACCGTACCAACCGCTCGAGCACCCGCCACGAAACAGGCTCGCCAGCAAAACGTTGCCGTCGTCCGGGTCCAGGCCGGCAATGCTGTTACAGCTCGTACTGGACTGACAGGTGTAGACAGTCGGCCGGGAGATCGTCGGATCAAAATCCGCCGCCCAGATGACATTGTTCATACTCCCCGAATCATCGATCAACAGCATCACGTTCGGCGTCACCGCAGCCGCACTCAACAACGGCGAATCCGAAGGCGTGAACCCATAGACCGGGGCATTCAGATAAAGGCTGAGCAGTCCCCCCCACAGCATCTGCCGCCAGCCATGGCGAGCCTCAATACTTCGCATAGATGCTCTCCACCACGCTGCGCTGGTTATTCCCCACCACCGCCACCGCCGTGATCCGATACAGCGTCGCCGACGTCCCGTTGGGTACATTGACCGCCGCAAGCGTGGTGCCGATGTTCTGCACCCCATAAAACCCTCCGGCGGCGGCGACCCAGGTGACCCCCGACGCTGAGGAGTACCCTGCCCCCGTCAGCGTGGCGGACTCCGCCGGTGGCGCACATTGGGTCGTCGTGTTGCAGACCGCCAGCGAGTAGGTTTCGACCTGCACGGCGTTCTCGCCCATCCTCAGCGCCGCCTCGGCCATCTGGAACGACTGGTTGCGCAGCATGACGCTACTGGTCATCTTTTCCTGGAGGGTGGCGCTTTGCATCGACGACAGGCCGATCAGCGTGAGGAGCAGCAGGAAAACCAGGCTGACCAACAATGCCATGCCGTGCTGACGCTGCCCGAAGGATCTCGATCTCATCAAGCGCCCCTCACAAGAGCCGGTTGCGCAAGGCGGCAACCACGTTGAAGGTCTGGTCGCGCACGTTGTTCTTCGGATCGAAGAGCGTCAGGGTCAGGCGCACGCTGCGGATCAATGCCGGATCCGGCGGGTTGCTGCTGTAGCTCGAGGCCGCGATGTCCGTCGAGCTGCCGGCCACGCCGAAGGTCACGTTGAACGTGCGGACGTTGTCCACCAGCACCGCCAGGGTCGGATTGCCGGCGCCGGTGCCCATCGACAACTGATTGTTGCTGAAGCTGTAGATCAACCGTCGTACCGGAAACGCCAACTGTCCGGCTGCGGGAGCCCGCGCGCCAGTGTAGGCCGTGGCCGTGGTGCGGCAGTCGGACAGGACGGTCCAGGTCGGTACACCTCCGCTGTTACCCACATCCGTCGTCACCAAGGTCATTTTCAGGTTGGCATTGTCCCAGCGGATCGGCGTGATCTGGCTGGCATTGAAGTCCCCTGCCGAGGACGCATCGGTGATGGTGCCCAAGCAACCGAACATCCCCACCATGCGAATTTCCTGGACCATCTTGCTCAGGGCAAAGCGAGCATCCTCCTGCATCACCGCCGCCGCACTCTGGCTGATGTAGGTGTTCTTCGCGGCGATAAAGATCTGCACCACCCCCAGGACCACGATAAGACTGATGACCAGCGCGATCATCAACTCGATCAGGCCAAAGCCCCGGCAGCGCTTGTTCATGGCGTTCCTACCGGATCGACGGCGGCGCGGCTGGTCAGCACGAAACTGCGCCGGGCATCGGCCGCATTGGTGGTGTTGGCGGCCCGGGCATCGTCCCAGGAAATGGTGATGGTGTAGACCCGCTGGTTCAGCGCGATGGTCCCGGTAGCCGTGGCGCCGCCGAAGCTGGTGATGTTGGTCTTGAAATCGTAGAGGTCCTGGTCCCGGGTCACATTGAGGTTGGGTGAGCTGGGTGGCGTCACGGTGTAGTCGGCGCCGGAGTTGGCACGAATGCGGTCCAGCATGTCGTAGGCGATGAAGCTGGCCTGGCTGGTCATGCGCGAGCTGTCGGTGTACTTCAGGGCATTGAGCTGGACCATCGCGGCCCCCAGCAGACCTACGCCAAGAATCAGCACGGCCACCAGCACTTCGATCAGTGTCATGCCCTCCTGTGGGCTTTTACTGCAACCCTTCATCCGCAACTTCCACCCAATACGATTCGTCCATTGAGGCAAACGCTCAGCGTCCTGCTCTGCGTGCCCCGCACATAATTGAAGCTCACCGGTGTGGCCGGTGCCGACAACCCACCCAGGTTGTTGAAATCAATGTTGGTCACATCTGAGGTTAGCGTCAGAGTCGCACCACTGCTCATCGCGGGAACAACCCGCAATACATTGGCCGGATTGCCAGTACTGTCGTACACCGTCAGCTCGCCGCTCCAGACGCTGCCCTGGGCGGAGGGACGAATGCGCGTGGTGATACCCCGGTCGATCGCTTCCATGCGGGCAAAGTTCAAGGCCCGACGCAGGTCGCCAATCTCGGTATCCGCCTTGGTACTCTGCATCGAACCGGTGAACGCCGGCACTGCCATGGTGATGAGAATCAGCAGTACGCCAAGGGCCACCAACACCTCGATCAGCGTGAAACCTTTTGTACGAAGATCCATCGATGCCCTCCGTTGCCGTCGGCTATACCTGCTTGTGTAACGCTAGAACAAACCATTGGCGCGTGCTTGATGCAGTTCATTCAGGGCAGTGCCCCCTGTGGCGAGGGGATTTAGCGAAACGTCGCACCGCCCCGCTGGGGTGCGCAGCAGCCCTAAATCCTGATACCTCGGTGTGTCGGACAGATTGTGTTGACTGTTTTTGGGGCTGCTTCGCAGCCCAGCGGGGATAAATCCCCTCGCCACAATGAGGCCGCCAAGTCCTCAAGGACCGCTCCACACTCTCCAGGGAGGAGACACCATGCCCCAACAGGGTTTCAGCCTGATCGAACTGCTCATGGGACTGGCGATTGCCGCAATTGTTCTGCCGTGGGCCAGTTCAAGTTTCAAAGCGCTTGTGGAATCCACTGAACGCAACGACACCGCACAACGGTTGGCCAGCGGCTTGCGCAGTGCCCGCAGCGAAGCCATCACCCGCAACCGGGCAGTGACCATTCAAGGGATAGACAACGATTGGAGCCAGGGGTGGCAAATCAGATTGGACGACGATGACCGGACACTGCTGGAGCAGCGCAGCAATCGCGCCCGGGTGGTGGGTAACTGGCCGGTGAAGCATCGGGTCACGTTCGCCGGCCATGGTGCAGCCCTTTTGCCCAGTGGTGCCTTTCAGGCGGGCACTTTGCACGTGTGTGCCCGGCACCAGCCGGTCAGTCATCATCAAGTGGTGCTGTCACCCACCGGCCGCGTCAGCCTGCGCAGCGAGGAAAGCGCGCAGGCCCTGTGCGAAAAGAACTTAAAGCAGAGAACGAACGCGTAGTTCCTTGGGCATGGAGAACGTGATGTTTTCTTCCCGGCCGGCCAGTTCATCGGCCCCGATGGCACCCCAGGCCTGCAATTGCTGGATCACACCGCGCACCAGGACTTCCGGCGCAGAAGCACCCGCGGTAATGCCGATGTGCTCGATGCCGTCGAACCAGCTGCGCTGCATGTCCTCGGCACCGTCGATCAGGTAGGCCGGCGTTCCCATGCGTTCGGCCAACTCGCGCAGGCGATTGGAGTTGGAGCTGTTCGGACTGCCGACCACCAGCACGACGTCGCACTCGTCAGCCAGTTGCTTGACTGCGTCCTGGCGATTCTGGGTGGCATAGCAGATGTCGTCCTTGCGCGGTCCGCCAATGGCCGGGAAGCGCGAGCGCAACGCATCGATCACCCGGCTGGTATCGTCCATGGACAAGGTGGTCTGGGTGACGAAGGCGAGTTTTTCCGGATTACGCACCTGCAGGGCAGCCACGTCTTCCTCGTCCTCCACCAGGTAGATCGCGCCGCCATTGCTGGCGTCGTACTGACCCATGGTGCCTTCGACTTCCGGATGCCCTTCGTGGCCGATCAGGATGCACTCACGACCGTCACGGCTGTAGCGCGCCACTTCGATGTGCACCTTGGTCACCAAAGGGCAGGTCGCGTCGAACACCTTCAAGCCACGACCCGCCGCTTCGGTACGCACCGCCTGGGAAACCCCATGGGCACTGAAGATCACGATGACGTCGTCCGGCACCTGGTCCAGTTCCTCGACGAAAATGGCCCCACGGCTACGCAGGTCTTCGACGACGAATTTGTTGTGGACCACTTCGTGGCGCACATAGATCGGCGGCCCGAACACTTCCAGGGCGCGGTTGACGATTTCGATCGCCCGGTCCACGCCGGCGCAGAAGCCACGGGGGTTGGCGAGTTTGATTTGCATACTGTGCCTCGTGTCTGTGGGAGCGAGCCTGCTCGCGATGCGGTGGATCAGTCACCTCGGTAGCGATAGTGACTCAGCTATCGCGAGCAGGCTCGCTCCCACAGGTAGTGTGAGAGCAGTGATTGCCCGTTAAACCTTAAACCGCCTTGACCTCGAGGATTTCCACTTCGAAATTCAAGGTCTTGCCCGCCAAGGGGTGGTTGAAGTCCACGGTCACCTGGACGTCGTCAAAAGCCTTCACCACACCCGGCAACTCGGTATTGGCCGCATCGTTGAAGATCACCAGCAAGCCCTCGGACAGTTCCATGTCCTGGAACTGCGAGCGTGGCATGGTCTGCACGTTTTGCGGGTTGGGCTGACCAAAGGCGTTTTCCGGTGTCACGACCACGGTGCGCTTGTCGCCTGCCTTGAAACCGAAGATTGCCGCCTCGAAGCCTGGCAACAGGTTACCGTCGCCCACCTTGAACACGGCCGGGGCCTTGTCGAAGGTGCTGTCGACGGTGTCGCCGTTTTCCAGGTGCAAGGCGAAGTGAAGCTTCACTTCGGTGTTTTGAGCGATACGCTGCTCAGTCATGGACGGCTTCTCCGGTTTTCTTGCTCTTGAACATGTCCAGGGCGAGCATGATGGCGCCCACGGTGATGGCGCTGTCAGCGAAGTTGAACGCCGGGAAATACCAGCGGTTCTGCCAATGCACCAGGATGAAATCGATCACGTGGCCCAGGGCAATGCGGTCATAGAGATTGCCCAGCGCGCCGCCGAGCACCAGCGCCAGCGCCACGGCCAGCCAGGTTTCGCCGCGGCCCAGGCGCTTGAGCCAGACCACCAGCACCGCGCTGACCACAACGGCGATCAGGGCGAACAGCCAGCGCTGCCAGCCCGAACCGTCGGCCAGGAAACTGAATGCCGCGCCGGTGTTGTAGGCCAGGGTCCAGCTGAAGTAGTCGGGGATGACTACGATCTGCTGGTACATGGTCAACGAGCCTTCGAAGTAGAACTTGCTGGCCTGGTCGATGACCAGGACCAGCACGCTCAACCAGAGCCAGCCCAGCCGTCCGAAACGACCCGCTGCGTTAGGCATAGTGACGAACCTCACCAGCGCCGCTGATGTTGTCGACGCAACGTCCGCAGATTTCCGGATGTTCCGGGTTCACGCCGACGTCTTCGCGGCAGTGCCAGCAACGGGCGCACTTGACGAAGCCCGACTTGACCACCTTGAGCTTCAACCCGGCCACTTCGGTCACTACGGCATCGGCCGGGGCCTGCACCAACGGCGCGACACTGGCGGTGGAGGTGATCAGCACGAAGCGCAGCTCGTTGCCCAGCTTGGCCAGGTCGCCGCTCAGGGCTTCTTCGGCGTAGAGGGTCACTTCGGCTTGCAGGTTGCCACCGACGGCCTTGGCCGCGCGCTGGATTTCCATTTCCTTGTTGACCGCGGCCTTGACCGCCATGATCCGGTCCCAGTAGGCACGGTCCAGCTCGAAGCCTTGCGGCAACTCGCTCAGGCCTTCGTACCAGGTGTTGAGCATTACCGATTCGTTGCGCTCGCCCGGCAGGTATTCCCACAGCTCGTCGGCGGTGAACGCCAGGATCGGCGCGATCCAGCGCACCAGCGCCTCGCTGATGTGGAACAGCGCGGTCTGGCACGAGCGGCGTGCCTTGCTGTTGGCGCCGGTGGTGTACTGGCGGTCCTTGATGATGTCGAGGTAGAAACCACCCAACTCCTGCACGCAGAAGTTGTGGATCTTCGAGTAGACGTTCCAGAAACGGTATTCACCGTAGTGTTCCTGCAACTCGCGTTGCAGCAGCAGGGTACGGTCCACGGCCCAGCGGTCCAGGGCCAGCATGTCTTCGGCCGGCAGCAGGTCGGTGGCAGGGTCGAAACCGGTCAGGTTCGACAGCAGGAAGCGCGCGGTATTACGGATGCGCCGGTAGGCGTCCGCGCTGCGCTGCAGGATCTGCTCGGAAACCGCCATCTCGCCGGAGTAGTCGGTGGAGGCGACCCACAGGCGCATGATGTCGGCGCCCAGGGTGTCGTTGACCTTCTGCGGCGCGATCACGTTGCCCAGGGACTTGGACATCTTGCGGCCGGCCTCGTCGACGGTGAAACCGTGGGTCAGCAGTTCGCGGTACGGCGCGTGGTTGTCGATGGCGCAACCGGTCAGCAGCGACGAGTGAAACCAGCCGCGGTGCTGGTCCGAACCTTCCAGGTACAGGTCGGCACGCGGGCCGCTCTCATGGCCCATCGGGTGCGAACCGCGCAGCACGTGCCAGTGGGTGGTGCCGGAGTCGAACCAGACGTCCAGGGTGTCGCTGATCTTGTCGTACAGCGGCGCTTCGTCGCCCAACAGCTCGGCGGCGTCCATCTTGAACCAGGCTTCGATGCCTTCGACTTCGACGCGCTTGGCAACGGCCTCCATCAGCTCGACGGTGCGTGGGTGCAGCTCGCCGCTTTCCTTGTTCAGGAAGAACGGGATCGGCACGCCCCAGTTGCGCTGGCGGGAGATGCACCAGTCCGGACGGTTGGCGATCATCGAGTGCAGGCGCGCCTGGCCCCAGGCCGGGACGAACTGGGTGTCCTCGATGGCCTTGAGCGAGCGCTGGCGCAGGGTGTCGCCGCTGGTTGGCTGCTTGTCCATGCCGATGAACCACTGCGCGGTGGCGCGGTAGATCAGCGGGGTCTTGTGGCGCCAGCAGTGCATGTAGCTGTGTTCGATGACAGTGGTGTGCAGCAGCGCGCCGACTTCGGTCAGCTTGTCGACGATGGCCGGGTTGGCTTTCCAGATGAACTGGCCGCCAAAGAACTCCAGGGACGGCACGTATACGCCATTGCTCTGGACCGGGTTGAGGATGTCATCGTTGACCATGCCGTATTTCTTGCAGGTCACGAAGTCGTCGACGCCATAGGCTGGCGCGGAGTGAACCACACCCGTGCCTGCGCCCAGCTCCACGTAGTCGGCCAGGTACACCGGCGACAGGCGGTCATAGAACGGGTGACGGAAGTTGATCAGTTCCAGCGCCGAGCCCGGAGCAGTCGCCAGCACCGAGCCTTCGAGGCCGTAACGGGACAGGCAGGACTCGACCAGCTCTTCGGCCAGCACCAGCAGCTTGTCGCCAACATCGACCAGCGCGTAGTTGAACTCCGGGTGGACGTTCAGCGCCTGGTTGGCCGGGATGGTCCACGGGGTGGTGGTCCAGATCACGATGGCGGCCGGCTTGGCCAGCTTGCCCAGGCCGAAAGCGGCGGCGAGCTTGTCTTCATCGGCAATCGGGAACGCCACGTCGATGGTCGACGACTTCTTGTTCTCGTACTCGACTTCCGCCTCGGCCAGGGCCGAACCGCAATCGAAGCACCAGTTCACCGGCTTGAGGCCCTTGAACACGAAGCCACCCTCGACGATTTTCGCCAGGGCCCGGATTTCGCCGGCTTCGTTCTTGAAATCCATGGTCTTGTAGGGGTTGGCGAAGTCACCCAGCACGCCGAGGCGGATGAATTCGGACTTCTGCCCTTCGATCTGCTCGGTGGCGTAGGCACGGCACAGCTCGCGGGTCTTGTCCGCGCCCAGGTTCTTGCCGTGGGTCACTTCCACCTTGTGCTCGATCGGCAGGCCATGGCAGTCCCAGCCCGGTACATACGGCGCGTCAAAACCTGACAGGGTCTTGGAGCGGATGATCATGTCCTTGAGAATCTTGTTCAGCGCGTGACCGATGTGAATGGTGCCGTTGGCGTAGGGAGGACCGTCGTGCAGGACGAACTTCGGACGATCCTTGCCAATTTCGCGCAACTTTCCGTACAGGCCAATGCTGTCCCAACGCTGCAGAATCTGTGGTTCGCGCTGAGGCAGGCCGGCCTTCATAGGGAAGGCGGTGTCCGGAAGGTTTAGCGTGGCTTTATAGTCGGTCATTTAAGGCTCTTCATTAGCGATTGGCGCTGGTTGCGACAAGGGCACGGGCGGCGGCGATATCTGCATGGATCGCCGTCTTGAGCGCCTCCAGGGAGGCAAAACGCTGCTCTTCACGCAGCTTCTGGTGGAAAACCACCGTCAAACGCCGGTCATACAGATCGCCGGCAAAATCCAGAACATGTACTTCGAGATGGGCCTTGCCATCTCCTTGGACCGTGGGCCGTACGCCGATGTTGGCGACGCCGGGCCAGGCCTTGCCGTCGATTTCGACACTCACCAGAAACACCCCGGTCAGCGGCACACGACGACGCTTGAGTTGCACGTTGGCGGTCGGCGTACCCAATTGGCGCGCCAGCTTCTGTCCGTGCAGGATCCGCCCGGCAATCCGGTACGGGCGGCCGAGCAAGCGCTCGGCCAATTCGAAGTCGGCAGCGGCCAGGGCATTGCGGACCTGGGTGCTGCTGACACGCAAGCCATCCATCTCGACGGTCTGCGCCGCCTCAACGGTAAAGCCACGGGCGAGGCCGGCCTGCTGCAGGTAGGCGAAATCCCCTGCCCTGTCGCAACCGAAACGGAAATCGTCGCCGACCTCCAGATGCTTCACGTCGAGACCGTCCACCAGGATGGTCTCGACGAATTCAGCGGCGCTGAGCTTGCTCAGGCGCTCGTTGAAAGCCAGGCACAGGACCCGATCGACGCCTTCGGCGGCCAGCAGTTGCAGTTTGTCCCGCAAGCGGGCCAGACGGGCCGGCGCGGTGTCCGGGGCAAAAAACTCCCGGGGTTGCGGCTCGAAGATGACCACGCAACTGGGCAGGCCCAACTCCAGCGCACGCTCGCGCAGCCGCGCCAGGATAGCCTGGTGGCCACGGTGAACACCGTCGAAGTTGCCAATGGTGGCGACACAGCCCCGATGCCGGGGACGCAGGTTGTGGAGGCCTCGAACCAGCTGCATAACGCGCTTCTTGCTCATAAAGTGGCCGATTATAACCACACCCGGCGGCCAACGACAGGCAACACCGTAACCCAAAGTGATCGAACCGACAAAACCACTGCCCGCCCCGCCCTCACTGAGGGCAATCCCTCAGCGCAACGCCTTGCGATTGAAGTCACGCAGACGGAACCCCATCAGCAGCAACATGCCGAAATAGGCCACCACGCCCGCGACGACCAGCACGCCGAGGCGCAGGAAACGCTCGAGCATCTGCCCTTCGCCCCAGGCCGGCATGAAATGCATCGCCCCCAGCAACACCGCCGCCATCACTACCACGGCCACCAGCAGCTTGAGGCCGAACACGCCCCATCCCGGCTGCGCTTGATACATCTTCTGCTTGCGCAGTTGGTAGAACAGCAGCCCGGCGTTGAGGCAGGCGCCAATACTGATCGCCAGGGCCAGGCCGGCGTGAGCCAAGGGGCCGATCAGCAAGAGGTTGAACAATTGCGTCATCACCAAGGTGAAAATGGCGATCTTCACCGGCGTGCGGATGTTCTGCTGGGCATAGAACCCTGGCGCCAGCACCTTGATCAGGATAATCCCCAGCAATCCCACCGAGTAAGCAATCAGGGCCCGCTGGGTCATCAGGGCATCGAACGCCTTGAACTGGCCGTACTGGAACAACGAGACGGTCAGGGGTTCCGCCAGGATCCCCAGGGCCACCGCACATGGCAGCACCAGTACGAAGCACAGGCGCAGGCCCCAGTCGAGAATGCGCGAGTACTCCTGGCGGTCCCGGCTGGCATAGGTCTTGGCCAGGGTCGGCAGCAGGATCGTGCCCAGCGCCACGCCCAGCACGCCGGACGGCAACTCCATCAGACGGTCGGCGTAGTACATCCACGATACCGAGCCGGCCACCAGGAACGAGGCGAAAATGGTGTTGATGATCAGGGAAATCTGGCTCACCGACACCCCGAGGATCGCTGGCAGCATCTGCTTCAGCACCCGCCAGACGCCGCTGTCGCGCAGGTTCAGGCGCGGCAGTACCAGCATGCCGATCTTCTTCAGGTAGGGCAGTTGATACAGCAGTTGCGCCAGGCCGCCCACCAGTACTGCCCAGCCGAGGGCCATCACCGGAGGGTTGAAATACGGCGTCAGGAACACCGCGAACACGATCATGCTGACATTGAGCAGCGTCGGCACGAAGGCCGGTACCGAAAACCGGTTCCAGGTATTGAGGATCGCTCCGGCCAGGGACGACAGGGAAATCAGCAATATATAAGGAAACGTCACCCGCAAAAGATCGGTGGTGAGCTGGTATTTTTCCGGGGTATCGGTAAAGCCTGGCGCCGTGGCCCAGATCACCCAGGGCGCGGCGAGCATGCCAGCCGTCGTGACGAGCGCCAGCACCAGCGTCAGCAAACCGGTGACATAGGCAATGAAGGTGCGGGTCGCCTCATCGCCCTTCTGGCTTTTATATTCCGCCAGGATCGGTACGAAGGCCTGGGAAAACGCCCCTTCGGCGAAGATCCGGCGCAGCAGATTGGGCAGTTTGAAGGCGATGAAGAAGGCGTCGGTGGCCATTCCGGCGCCGAATATCCGTGCGATGAGCGTGTCGCGAACAAATCCCAGGACGCGGGAAAGCATCGTGATAGAGCTGACGGCAGCCAACGATTTGAGCAGATTCATGAAAAGAGTTTCAGCCTGTCGATAAACAGCAGGCGAACAACGCGCCCACTTGTGCGATACTCCGCGCCGCTAAACAGCACAGCGCCAAAGCCCGCGAGTTTACAGGTCACACGCCGGAAAGAAATCACCCGGTGCGTTGTACCTGCCATTCAGCGGAACGCGTCACCCGCCCTTGACAAGACCTCAACTCATCGGCATGATTCGCGGCCTATTTTGTTTGCTATTTCCCAAAAAGTCTTTCGAGGAGCTCGACGGTGGCCAACTCACCTTCCGCCAAAAAACGTGCAAAACAGGCTGAGAAGCGTCGCAGCCACAACGCCAGCCTGCGTTCCATGGTTCGTACCTACATCAAAAACGTAGTTAAGGCCATCGACGCAAAAGACGCTGAAAAAGCTCAAGCTGCCTACGTTCTGGCTGTGCCTGTTATCGACCGTATGGCCGATAAAGGCATCATCCACAAGAACAAGGCTGCTCGTCATAAGAGCCGCCTGAATGGCCACGTAAAGGCCCTGAACGTTGCCGCTGCTGCCTAAGCGACGCGCTCGTTAAAAAACCGACCTCCGGGTCGGTTTTTTATTGCCTGCGATTTTATACACCACACAAATTTATGCGGGAGCAAGGCTTCTGTGGGGAGCAGATCTCTGTGGGAGCAAGGCTTGCCCGCGATGCAGGCGCCTCGGTTTGTCTGAATGCTGGGGCGATGCCGTCGCGGGCAAGCCTTGCTCCCACAGAAGCCTTGCTCCCACAGAGATCTGCCCCCCCACAGAAGCCTTGCCTCCGCAGGGGCTGTGTATCGATTATTGCGCGTGCGCCCACGGCAGGATCGGAATCGCCGTCACCGCATTCTGCGGACTGCCCTCGATCACGCGATCGCTGTAGACCAGGTACACCAGCGTATTGCGCTTCTTGTCGAGGAACCGCACCACCTGCATGGTCTTGAATACTAGCGAGGTACGCTCGCGGAACACTTCTTCGCCATCCTTGAGTTCACCCTTGAAGCTGATCGGCCCCACCTGCCGGCAGGCGATGGACGCCTCGGCGCGATCCTCAGCCAGACCCAGACCACCTTTTACGCCACCGGTCTTGGCCCGGGACAGGTAACAGGTCACACCATCCACCTTGGGATCGTCGAACGCCTCGACCACGATCCGGTCGTTCGGCCCGACAAACTTGAATACCGTCGACACCTGGCCAATTTCCTCGGCCGAGACCAGCAGCGGCATCGCCAACAGCAGGCCGATCAATCCTTTTACCAAACCCATGTGATTTCCTTAGACAAGAATCAGGTTGTCGCGGTGAACCAACTCAGGCTCAGCCATGTAACCCAACAGGCCGACGATCGCATCAGACGACTGGCCGATGATTTTCTGTGCTTCCAGCGCGCTGTAGTTAGCCAGGCCACGGGCGATCTCGCGACCGTCAGCCGCCACGCACACCACCATCTCGCCACGCCGAAAGCTGCCCTGGACCAGCTTCACACCCACCGGCAGCAGACTTTTGTTGCCCTGGGACAGCGCCGTCACGGCCCCCGCATCCAGCACCAACGTGCCGCGGGTTTGCAGATGGCCGGCCAGCCATTGCTTGCGCGCCGCCAACATGCCGCGCTCAGGCGAGAGCAACGTACCGATGTGCTCGCCCGCTTTCAGGCGATCCAACACCCGCTCCAGCCGACCACCGATGATGATGGTGTGAGCACCGGAGCGCGCCGCCAGGCGTGCGGCACGCAGCTTGGTTTGCATGCCGCCACGCCCCAGCGCGCCGCCGGTGCCGCCCGCGACCGCGTCCAGGGCCGGATCATCGGCACGGGCTTCGTAGATCAACTTGGCGTCGGGATTGGTGCGCGGATCGGCGTCGAACATGCCGTCGCGGTCCGTGAGAATCACCAGCAGATCAGCCTCCACCAGGTTCGCCACCAGCGCGGCCAAGGTGTCGTTGTCGCCGAAACGGATCTCATCGGTGACCACGGTATCGTTCTCGTTGATCACCGGGATGACTTTCAGCTCTACCAGCGCGCGCAAGGTACTGCGAGCATTGAGGTAACGCTTGCGGTCGGAAAGGTCATCGTGAGTCAGCAGAATCTGCGCTGTATGACGACCATGCTCGGCGAAGCTGGATTCCCAGGCCTGTACAAGGCCCATCTGGCCAATGGCGGCCGCCGCCTGCAATTCGTGCATCGCGCTGGGTCGCGACGTCCAGCCCAGACGGCTCATGCCGGCCGCCACCGCCCCCGAAGAGACCAGCACCAGCTCGACGCCAGCCTCATGCAAGGCCACCATCTGCTCGACCCACACCGCCATCGCCTTGCGATCCAGGCCCTTGCCATCCGCCGTCAGCAGTGCGCTGCCGATCTTCACGACCCAGCGCCGCGCACCCGTCACCTTGCTCCGCATCATCTTCAACCTTTGCCAGCGGACGGCGCGACCCAGCGCCATCCATGGGATTATTCGTATTTGCGTTTTGCAGACACCAAAACGCCGCTCGAATGAGCGGCGCCCTGGAAACCGGCTGGCAGCGATGATAACACCGCGTCCCGGCAGATGAAGCATCACTGGCGGCACCGACACCGGTCAGCTGGAGACAAATCCATGTGGGAGCGGGCTTGCTCGCGAAAGCAGTGTGCCAGCCAGCATCAATATTGCTGACCGACCGCATTCGCGAGCAAGCCCGCTCCCACAAAAGCCAAGCTCGCCGCGTGATCAGTCGCGAACGTAGATGATCTCCGGACCATCTTCGTCATCCACATCTTCCTCATCCCAGTCATCTTCGCCGATGTCGTGGACCGACTTCACACCACTGCGACGCAGGGCACGCTGGTCATCCAACGCCTGCAGCTGCGCACGGGCTTCATCTTCGATGCGCTGATCGAGCTCGGCCAGCTCTTCCTTGTAGACCGGGTCATTGGCCAGGCGATCGGCGCGATCTTCCAGGTAGCGCATGATGTCGTGACACAGGCGCTCGGTGCCTTCTTTGGCAATGGCGGAGATCACGTAGACCGGACCTTCCCACTCCAGGCGGTCGACGATTTCCTTGACCCGCTCCTCGTGCTCTTCTTCGAGGATCTGATCGCACTTGTTCAGCACCAGCCAGCGATCACGCTCGGCCAGAGCCGGACTGAACTTGGTCAGCTCGCTGACAATGACTTCGGCAGCATCGGCAGCATTGCTCTCATCCAGAGGCGCCATGTCCACGAGATGCAGCAGCAGACGGGTACGAGACAAGTGCTTGAGGAAGCGAATCCCCAGGCCAGCGCCATCGGAAGCCCCCTCGATCAGCCCCGGAATGTCCGCAACCACGAAACTCTTCCAGCGATCGACACTGACCACGCCCAGGTTCGGCACCAGGGTGGTGAATGGGTAGTCCGCCACTTTCGGCTTGGCGGCCGACACCGAGCGAATGAATGTACTTTTACCGGCGTTCGGCAAGCCCAGCAGGCCCACGTCGGCCAGCACCTTCATCTCCAGCTTCAGGTCACGCTGCTCGCCCGGCTTGCCCGGGGTGGTCTGGCGCGGCGCGCGGTTGGTACTGGACTTGAAGCGGGTGTTGCCCAGGCCGTGCCAACCACCATGAGCCACCAGCAGACGCTGGCCCGGCTTGGTCAGGTCGCCAATGACTTCCTGGGTCGCGGAGTCGATCACCGTGGTACCGACCGGAACGCGCAGGACCAGGTCCTCGCCCTTCTTGCCGGTGCAGTCGGTGCTGCCGCCGTTGGAGCCACGCTCGGCATCGAAGTGCCGGGTGTAACGGTAGTCCACCAGAGTGTTGAGGTTTTCGTCGGCGAGCATGAAGATCGAGCCGCCGTCGCCGCCGTCACCACCGTTCGGACCGCCGTTTTCAATGAACTTTTCCCGACGGAAACTCATGCAACCATTGCCGCCGTCGCCGGCCTTTACTCGAATCGATACTTCATCAACAAACTTCATGACACACGCCTCTCGCCATACGGACGAGTCGAAAAAAACAAGACATAAGACTCTTGCAAAAATGAACGCAGCGACCAGATCAAGCGCCCGATAACAGCGCCGGCAGCCCATACAGACAGCTTTGCAAGAGACTCACCCCACAAACGAAAAAGCCCCGTCGCAAGACAGGGCTTCTCCAGCATTCTCGCGATTAAGCCGCGACAACGCTCACGTAACGGCGGTTGAACGCGCCCTTTACTTCGAACTTGATCACGCCTTCGATTTTAGCGAAGAGGGTGTGATCCTTACCCATGCCTACACCGTAACCGGCGTGGAATTGGGTGCCGCGCTGACGCACGATGATGTTGCCCGGAATGATTTTCTGGCCGCCATACATCTTCACGCCAAGGCGTTTGGCTTCTGAGTCGCGACCGTTACGGGTACTACCACCAGCTTTTTTGTGTGCCATGAGTTCAATTCTCCTAGTGAGGAATTAGGCTGAAATTAAGCCTGAATACCGG
Source organism: Pseudomonas sp. FG13 (assembly GCF_057809755.1). NCBI lineage: Bacteria > Pseudomonadati > Pseudomonadota > Gammaproteobacteria > Pseudomonadales > Pseudomonadaceae > Pseudomonas > Pseudomonas sp. FG13. The sequence continues at coordinate 17,287 of NZ_JBMDKO010000057.1, read as the reverse complement.
TGATTTTGATCTCGGTGTACCACTGGCGGTGGCCCATACGCTTCATGTGGTGCTTACGACGACGGAACTTGATGATGCGGACTTTATCGTGACGACCTTGGGAGATCACTTCAGCCACAACGGTCGCGCCAGCAACAACTGGAGCACCGATATTCACGTCATCGCCATTGGCGACCAACAGAACGCGATCAAAAGTCACGGATTCGCCGGTAGCGACTTCCAGTTTTTCGATCTTCAGGTATTCACCTGGGGCGACCTTGTATTGCTTGCCACCAGTAACGATTACTGCATAAGACATGGTATTTCTCCGATAATCCTGCTCACCCAGCGCTTTAGAAGAAGAGGTATTGGCTGGCATGGCTGCATGGGCTGGAAGGCCCGGATGCAATTGCGTAAGGCAGGTGCTGCCCAGGAAGTTCAGGGTGCGCGATTGTACGCAAGCTGTCCTGGCGATGCAAGTAGCCGTCCATCGTGCCTTGACAGCCCCGGACGTGGGTCCTAGCATGCCGCGCAACCCTTCTGGAGCGCCTGTCGCTGATGCAACCCCAAGCTTTCTACCGCGCAGTGGCGGACGATTTTAGTGCCGTCGACGGCATCATCAAGAAGCAGCTGACTTCCCGAGTGCCGCTGGTGTCGAAAATCGGCGACTACATCACCTCGGCTGGCGGCAAGCGCCTACGACCTTTATTGGTGCTCCTGTGTGGCAAGGCCCTGGGCCGCGAAGGCGACGACCTGCGTCTGCTGGCTGCCACCATCGAATTCCTGCATACCGCCACTTTGCTGCATGACGACGTGGTCGACATGTCCGGCATGCGCCGTGGCCGCTCGACCGCCAATGCCATGTGGGGCAACGCCCCGAGCGTACTGGTGGGCGACTTCCTGTATTCGCGCTCGTTCGAAATGATGGTCGAACTGGGCTCGATGCCGGTGATGAAGATCCTGTCCCAGGCCACTCGCATCATCGCTGAAGGCGAAGTACTGCAGTTGTCCAAGGTGCGTGACGCCAGCACCACCGAGGAAACCTACATGGAGGTCATCCGCGGCAAGACTGCGATGCTCTTCGAAGCCTCGACCCACAGCGCCGCCGCGCTGGCCGGCGCGACCGCCGAGCAGAGCGAAGCGCTGCGCACCTTCGGCGATCACCTGGGCGTGGCCTTCCAGTTGGTGGACGACCTGCTGGACTACAAGGGCGACGCCGAAACCCTGGGCAAGAACGTCGGTGACGACCTCGCCGAGGGCAAGCCGACCTTGCCGCTGATCTACACCATGCGCGAAGGTACGCCAGAGCAGGCGGCCCTGGTACGCCAGGCCATCCAGAAAGGCGGGATCGAAGACCTGGAAAGCATTCGCGCAGCGGTCGAAGCCTCCGGCTCGCTGGACTACACCGCGAAACTGGCCCGGGACTATGTCGCCCGCGCAATCAAATGCCTCGATGCCCTGCCGGCCAGCGAATACCGCGATGCCCTGGTGGAATTGAGCGAGTTTGCGGTCGCCCGTACCCATTGATCCAAGGGCTTTTTGTGGCGAGGGGATTTATCCCCGCTGGGGCGCGAAGCGGCCCCAAGGATGCTTGAGCCGATGGACCAATGACGGTGGGGCATAATTTTTGGGGCTGCTTCGCAGCCCAACGGGGATAAATCCCCTCGCCACAATGCCTTCGCAGCACCACCCGCCTCGCAAAAAAACCCTATATAATGTGCGCCCTTTTGCCCTCCTGATACCCAAGGAACCTTAGTGAGCACGTTGCCACCCTGCCCGAAATGCAATTCCGAATACACTTACGAAGACGGTACCCAACTGGTCTGCCCGGAGTGTGCCCACGAATGGTCTGCCAGCGGCGAAGTCGAAGCGGCGTCCGATGACACCGTGAAGAAAGACTCGGTCGGCAACGTCCTGCAGGACGGCGACACCATTACCGTGATCAAGGACCTCAAGGTCAAGGGCACGTCGCTGGTGGTCAAGGTGGGCACCAAGGTCAAGAACATCCGCCTGTGCGACGGCGATCATGACATCGACTGCAAGATCGATGGCATCGGCCCGATGAAACTCAAATCCGAGTTTGTCAGAAAAGTCTGAGCCTTCTGTATACCATCCCACGCCTCGCGTGGGATGGTGCCTCGCCCTCCCCGCCTCAGCCCCGCTCTGCACATGCCAGCCAAACGCCAGTCGCCGCGAGCTGCGACAACCCATCGTCAGAAAACAAACCGGAATACAAATAGAGCCTTGCTATTTCGATAATAAGAATTATTCTCATCAAACCATCAAGGAGATGAGAACCATGACTTATTTGATCGATGCCTGGCTGGACCGCCCACATCCCTACCTCAGGATCCTGCATCGGGAAACCGGGGAAGTCTGTGCGGTGCTTGAAGAAGAAGCCTTGAGCGAACTACAGGATCAGGGAGATCTGGACATCAACAGCCTGAACTCCAGCGAACCGCTGGTGCTCAAGGAGCTGGTGCGAAACCTGTTCCTGTTCTGCTATGCCCGGGCATTGCGCCCGACGAGTGATTTCAATGGCAAGTTTCACGGATGAGCACACAAGCCCTGTGGGAGCGAGCCCGCTCGCGATGACGGCGTGTCAGTCAACATTAACTCGACTGACTGACCGCCATCGCGAGCAAACCCGCTCCCACAAAGGCCTGCTATTGCCTTACAGAACGTCCAGCAGTTCGACGTCGAACACCAGAACGCTGTGCGGCGGAATGCTGCCAACGCCCTGGGCGCCGTAAGCCAGTTCGCTCGGCACGTACAGGCGCCATTTGCTGCCGGCATTCATCAGTTGCAGCGCCTCGGTCCAGCCTGGGATCACGCCGCCCACCGGGAATTCGGCTGGCTGGCCACGATCGTAGGAGCTGTCGAACACAGTGCCATCGATCAGGGTGCCGTGGTAGTGGGTACGCACCTGGTCTTCACGGGTCGGCTTGGCGCCTTCACCCTGGGTCAGCACTTCAAATTGCAGGCCCGAAGCCAGGGTGGTGATGCCGTCGCGCTTGGCATTTTCAGCCAGGAACGCACGACCTTCGCCCGCAGCGGCTTCGGCTTTGGCGGCCGCTTCGGCCTGCATGATTTCGCGGATGACCTTGAAGCTGGCGGACATTTCTTCCTGGCCCACACGGCTTGGCTTGCCGGCGAAGGCGTCGGTCAGGCCGGCCAGGATCGCATCCAGGCTGACGCCCGGTGGCGGGTTGTCGCGCAACTGGTCGCCCAGTTGACGGCCAATGCCGTAGCTGACGCGGGTTTCGTCGGTGGACAGGTTAACTTCGGACATGCTGCTGCTCCGCTGTGCGGACGGCTCGGGAATGGCCGTGCGTGACACAGCGCCTCCCGGAGCGCCCGGAACCAAAAGGGCGAGCAGACTAGCACAGATGCCATGACGGATGACGAGCGCCCACGTCAAAGTGACTCGCCGGAAACGACGACGCCCGCCTGCCTCTCGACAGACGGGCGCTGTGCCAATGGGGGTCTAGTGGCCTGTGTGGCTAATTCGTTTACTCAACTTCGGCGCCAGGACTTGCCAGGCTGCGTTGCCATTCCTTGCCGTAGCGGGGCTACGACTCGTCATGGCGCCTTGCCTGGCAAGCCCTGGCACTCGAATTTGAGTACTCGAATTAGCCGTACAGGCCACTAGTGCTTGGTCAGCTTGTCCAGGTAGCCCATGGCGAACGCTGACACCACGAAGGTCATGTGGATGATCACGTACCACTTCAGGTGTTCGGGATCGACGTTCTTGGCGTCCATGAAAATGCGCAGCAGGTGGATGGAGGAAATGGCCACGATGGAGGCGGCGACTTTCATCTTCAGGGATGAAGAGTCCATGGTGCCCAGCCAGTTGAGCTTTTCCTTGTCGGAATCGATGTCCAGTTGCGAGACGAAGTTCTCGTAGCCGGAAATCATCACCATCACCAACAGGCCGCCCACCAGCGCCATGTCGATCAGCGACAGCAGCACCAGGATCAGGTCGGACTCGGCCATGGAAAACACGTTGGGGATGACGTGAAAGACTTCCTGGAAGAATTTCAACGCCAGGGCCAACAGTCCCAGGGACAGCCCGAAGTAGATCGGCGCCAGCAGCCAACGGGAGGCGTACATTGCATTTTCGATAAAGCGTTCCATTGAATCTCACACCAGGGACAGAAAATGGCGGCGAGTATATCAGCCACGACGGGCCCCACAAACGCCGGGGCCGTCCCTGGCCGCTGTCTCTGGTGTCAGGTTCCGAGTGCCGGAATCCGCTCCTCAATGGGGCGGACGGAATTCGAAGCCGCCGGCACTGCGGCAACGACCGCCATTGATCTCGCGTAGCTGGGCTTGCATGTGCAGGCACCAGATCTGTGGGTCGTTGGCCAGCTCATAACCATGCAAGGTCAGCGCCTGGACGATGGTGTCGAGGATGGATTCGGCGGCATTCGGGCCGGGAAACGGGCCTTGGGCCTTGAGGGCGGAAGGTTGTTCACCGGCCATTCCGGCGGCGAACAACAGGGTCCACATGCCGGTATCTCCCGCCAGCGGACGAATGGCGCATTCGATACGCGTGACAAGACCCAGGCATTGACGGGTGAGGCAAAGGTTGCGCGACATGGCGGCGCCCCTCAGTGATACGGTATTCAGCCCCGGGGGGAGGCTGTTTCGATCCGATGATGACTCTCGTTATCCTTGAACTGAGGATAGAAGAAAAGTTCCGCTTGCAAGCCAAGCGAGACCAGAAGGCGCCGAATGGTCATAGTGTGAATATTGACGCCAAGAGCGTGGCATTTTCCACAAGAAATGACCGCAAAACCTATTGTGGGAGCGGGTTTGCTCGCGAAGACGGAATACCAGTCGACATGACCGTGACTGACATACCGCCTTCGCGAACAAGCCCGCTCCCACATGGATCGCCTATTCGATGAGCATCAAGCCGGCTTGGTCTCCGCCAAGGCTTCTTGCGCCAGTTCCTTTTCCGCCTCCTTGATGTCGTCTTCGCTGATCATCTCGGCGATTACCCTCAGCCGCTCCACCACGCGGGCGTTGACGCTGCCCTCCGGGAACTCACCGTTCTCATCCGGCTCACCCGCGGGCTCACCCACCAGCAGGCTCAGGGCCTCGTCGGCCTGGCGCACGGCATACACATGGAACTGCCCCGCCCGGACGGCGGCCAGCACCTTCTCATCGAGCATCAGGGTAGCGACGTTGGCCTGGGGAATGATTGCCCCCTGTTCGCCGGTCAGCCCACGGGCTTCACAGAGACGGAAGAAGCCTTCGATCTTCTCGTTGACCCCACCCACCGCCTGCACTTCCCCGAACTGGTTGATCGAGCCGGTGATAGCGAAGCACTGCTTCAACGGTGTCTTCGACAACGCGGAAATCAGCGTGCAAGCCTCGCCCAGGGAGGCGCTGTCGCCGTCGACATACCCGTAGGACTGCTCCAGGGCGATACTGGCCGAAATCGCCAACGGGAATTCCTGGGCGTAGCGGCTGCCCAGGTAACCGGTCAGGATCATCACGCCCTTGGAGTGAATCGGCTGGCCGAGGTTGACCTCACGCTCGATGTCGACGATACCGCTGCCGCCCGGGTACACCGTGGCGGAGATCCGCGCCGGCACACCGAACGCCGAGTCGCCCACCTCCAGCACCGTCAACCCGTTGCATTTGCCGACGGCCGCACCGTCGGTGTCGATCAGGATGATCCCCGCCAGCATGTCGTCGAGGATCCGCGCCGAAACCCGCCCGGTGCGGGTGGCCTTGGCCTTGAGGGCGCGCTCGATGTGGCCGGCGTCGGTCATCTCGTCACCGGCCAGTTGACGGATGAAATCCGCCTCGCTGACCAGTTGGAACAGATCGCCGATACGGGCCGACAAGCGTCCCTGGTGTTCGGCCAGGCGGGCACTGTAGGTGGCCAGGCGCGCCACCGCATCGGCGGTCAGCGGCGCCATGCCTTCTTCCGAGGTGCGGGTCTTGAGCAACTGGGCGAACTGCTCCAGGCTTTCGTCGCCCATCGGGATGTCTTCGTCGAAGTCCACCAGCACGCGAAACATTTCCTGGAAGTCCGAATCCAGGTCCTGCAAGGCGTAGTAGAGCTGGCGAGCGCCGATGATCACGACCTTGACCTGCAACGGGATGTGCTGCGGCGTGAGGGTCACCGTGGCCAACCGGCCCAGCTCGCCCAGGGGTGACTCCATTTTCAGCTTGCGCGATTGCAGGGCACGCTTGAGCGCGTCCCACACGAACGGCTCGCCGAGCATTTTTTCCGCTTCGAGGATCAGGAAGCCACCGTTGGCCCGATGCAAGGCACCGGGACGCAGCTGCCGATACGTGGTGTAGAGCGCGCCTTGGTCGGTGCTGTACTCGATGCGCCCGAACAGGTTGTCGTAGGTCGGGTGCGGTTCGAACACCACCGGTGCGCCGCCGCTCGCCGGATGCCCCACTACCAGGCTCGGCGCATATTGCTCCTCCAGCATTTTGCGAGCGATGGCGTCGGTCTTGCTGTCGTCCACCAGTTGCTCGACCACCGTGCGGAGCAGGTTGACCTGCATCGCCTGCAGGTAACCACAGACTGCCGCGTTCTCCGCGTATTTTTCCGACAGCGGCGCCAACAGGGGTTGCAGCGCCAGGGTGATGGTTTCTTCGTTGAGCTGGCGCAACTGGTTGCTGGATTCACGCTTCCATTGCGGCAGGCTGGCGAGTTCTTCGTTCAGACGCTCTTCCAGGCCGGAGATGTCTTCATGGAAACGCTCGCGCTCGGACTCAGGCAACTGGGCGAATTCCGCTTCATCCAGGGCCTTGCCGTCGCTCATCGGGGTGAAAGCGATATTGCTGCTGTCACGGTACAGCGCGACATCCTTCTCCAGGGCCAGGCGCTCGATGACATCCAGGGCGCGGTCATAGCGCTGGTTGAATGCCCGGTCGATGGCGCTTTTTTTCTGTTGGTAGGACGGGTGCTCGAAGACCGCCGGAAAGGTCGACAGCAGGTTGTCGATCAGGCCATTGATGTCGCTGATGAACGCACCAGCGGTGCCCGAAGGCAGCTCCAGGGCCCGGGGTTCGCGAGGCTCATCGAAGTTGTTGACGTAGACCCAGTCCGCCGGCGTCTGCAGGCGCTTGCCTTCGGCCTTGAGATAGCGTTTTACGAATGAAAACCGGCCGGTGCCGGGTTCGCCCATGACAAATACGTTGTAACCGGGGCGGGGCATGGCCACGCCGAACTGCAATGCTTCGACCGCACGCTCCTGGCCAAGCACACCGCGGAAGGGCTCCAGATCATTGGTGGTAGAGAAGCTGAACTGTTCAGCGGAAAACGGACGGGTCAGCGCTTCGGGCGCTAGACGCAAGCTGGCAGCAACAGGATCAGGCATCGGGCTTCCTTACATCAGGCGGGGCAGATAACGGCATTCTGGCGCCGCCCGTACCTGACTGGCAAGGAGCGCCTCAGGTCAAAGCATAGTCAACCGGCCAGGCCCTCACCGAAGTCGAGCCCCGTAACCTCATGACTTGCAGGATAGTTTTTGCAAAATGTCACGGAACCCTCGGATCGTGCCTAAACTCCAAACTGCGCGGCTGGAACAATAACCGGCCCACTGGCACGAGTGGTTGAGGCCACGAAGGCGCCAGACCCTGTCCATTGGTATGCACATAAAGAGAACATAGCTATGAAACGGATTCTTCTCGGTACTCTCTTCACCGCTGTATCCCTCAACGCCATGGCTCAGGCGCCGGGCGGGCCGGATTGCGGCTGGGGCAACATGCTGTTCGAAGGTCAGCGTGGCACCCCGGCTCACTTCCTCGCTTCCACCACCAACGGCACCTCCGGCAACGCCACCTTTGGTATGACCTCCGGCACCAACGGCTGCTCGACCAACGCGGCACTGACCTACGGCGGCAAGTCCTGGCTGTCCATGAATGGAATGATGAACGAGCTGTCCGAAGACATGGCCAAGGGTCAGGGCGAAGCGCTGACCACCTATGCCGTGGTACTGGGTGTGGCGCCAGAAGATCGCGCCCACTTCTCCGCTGTGACCCACGAGCACTTCCAGCAGATCTTCAGCAAGGCTGACGTGACCGCAGAAGACGTGCATACCAATACCCTGGCCGTACTGAAAAACGATCCTCGCCTGGCCAAGTACGCCACTCAAGCTTAAGCTCGACCCCACTCGCTCCCTTCGGGGAGCGGGTTTTCTTTTTTGGGCCCATCCGGTCTTTATTTTTCGACTTTCCAAGTAGCCGACTATGCTCAAACGCCTTGCCTGGCTGGCGCTCTGTGTGTGCGCCCCATTGTCCGCCGCACCTCATGCCGACCCTCAACGTTTGCAGCAATTGGCCAATGACCGCTTCTGGATTTCCCTGGGCCACTACGAAACCGCCAAGCTCGGTGGCTGGCGCAGCTACGTCAGCGACAGGAAATTCTTCCTGGCACCCGACGGCAACGAACATCCCGACCATGAACTGACCGCCACGCTGCAGGCCCTTTACGGCCCGACCAGCGCCGGCCAACAACATGCCCAGTGCGTGTACCCGGCGCGCACGCGCTGGCTCAAGGCACAGCTCAATCTGACCGATCTGCCGGTGGTCGACTGCAGCGAGTTCAGCCAATGGTTCAAGGACGTCTCCCCCCACAGCGCGGTGATGATTTTCCCGGCCGCCTACCTGAACAGCCCGTCGTCGATGTTCGGCCATACCCTGTTGCGCATCGACCAGGCCGACGTGCAACGGGACAAGACCGCCCTGCTGAGCTACGCGATCAATTTCGGCGCCTACATCGAAGGGTCGGACAACAGCATCATCTACGCCTGGAAAGGTTTGATGGGTGGCTATCCCGGCCTGTTCGCCCTGGTGCCCTACCAGGAGAAACTGTCCGAGTACCGTAGCCTGGAGAACCGCGACCTGTGGGAGTACCGCCTCAACCTGAGCCCGGAGGAAACCGAGCGCATGGTCGAGCACGTCTGGGAACTCAAGCAGATCCAGTTCGACTATTTTTTCTTCGATGAAAACTGCTCATACCGCCTGCTCGAACTGCTGCAAGTGGCCCGTCCAAGCCTGCGCCTGACCGAACAGTTCCCGCTGACGGCGATCCCCACCGACACCGTCAAGGCCGTGAAGGAAGCCGGGTTGGTGGAGAGTGTCGAATATCGGCCGTCCCGCGAGCGAGAACTGCTCAGCCGCGCCGAGCCGCTCACCGATGATGAACAACAATGGGTGCTGAAGGTCAGCGCCGACCAAAAGCAATTGCAAGCCCCCGAATTCAAGGCGCTGCCCCGCGAACGCCAGGCATTGATCGTTGATGCGGCCTATCGCCTGGAGCGTTACCGCGCCAACGGCCAGGAACGCGACCCGCAACGCGCCCAGCGCAGTTTCGAACTGTTGCGGGCGATCAACCAGAACCCTGCCCCGGAGCTCGATATTCCTCAACCGGGCCTGCCCGAGAACGGCCATGAATCACGCACCTGGCAGGCCGGCCTCGGCACCCGAGGTGACCGGGCGTTCGGCGAATATGGCTTGCGCATGGCTTATCACGACCTCAATGACAATGGCGACAGTTTCCCCCTGGGGGCGCAGATTGAAATCCTGCAATTGAAGCTGCGCCAGTACGAAGGCAACGACTGGCAGGTGCAGCGCCTGGACCTGGCGACCATCCGCTCCCTGACGCCACGCAATGAGTTGCTGCAACCGCTGTCCTGGCAGGTCACCGGGGGCCTGGAACGGGTGCCGGGCAAGCACGACGATGAAACCCTGGTCAGCCACGTCAATGGTGGTGCCGGCGGCACCTGGGCCCTAGGCGAGGATGTGCTGGGGTTTGCCCTGGGCACGGTGCGGGTGGAACACAACAACGACTTCGCCCAATTCATCGCCCCGGCCACCGGGTTCAACAGCGGCGTGTTGTGGAAAAACCCGCTGGGCAATCTGAGCCTGGAGGCCAAGGGGGACTATTTCTTCAACGGCGAGGTGCGCCGCAGCCTGAGCCTGAATCAACAGTGGGAACTGTCCCGCAACCTCGGCCTGCGCCTGAGCGCCCAGCGGGCGTTCAGCCACCAGGCCTCGCCGGAGAACGAGGTGATGCTTGAGGTGAAGTGGTATCACTATTGATCAGGCAAGGCCCAATGCCAGTCAATTAATCACAATACTTGTGGGAGCCGAGCTTGCTCGCGATGAGGGCGCGTCAATCGCCAACGATGCTGACGGGTCCACCGCTATCGCGAGAAAACTCGGCTCCCACAGGTGGTACGGCGCCTGGTCTTTATGGATTGGCATCCGATTAAACCCACCGGCAACATAACGAACAGATTAATCACAGCGGTTTCACATCGACCTGACGAATCCGCTTCTAGACTTCCTGTATATGGGCATGCGGCAGGAAGGCAGGAAATGAGGCGCGCGGTAGCGGTACTGGCAGTATTGATGTTGCTTGGCGGCTGTGAGACCACCCATGAGGACCTGATCGCCCGAGGTTATCCGCCGGCGTTCGCCGACGGCTTCGATGACGGCTGCAGCAGTGGCCGGCAAGCCGCCGGCGCGATCACCGGCCAGTTCCGCAAAGACGTCCCGCGCTACCTCAAGGATCCTCGCTACGCCGAAGGCTGGAGCGACGGCTTCCGACAATGCCAGGCCATGCGGGAAAGTGAAGACCGTGACGCCTACCGCGACCGTCACTGGGATGAACGCGAGCGCGCCTGGCAGCAGGAAAAGGACCGCGACGCCGCCCGGGCCTATCGCTCGCAGTGAGTCGCGCATAGACATCCGTCGAAACCAAAAGCCTGCGACCATGGCCCAAACTCCAAGAGAGGAGAACAGCATGAGTCGTGCTTTCGTCAACGAAGACAGCGCCGCGGCCCAGGCCGATCAACCGGTCGAACGCCAGGTCAGCGCGCAACCCAACTACGTCACGCCCACCGGGTTCGCCCAGCTGCAGGCCCGGGTTGCCGAGCTACAGACGCTACACAGCCAACAGGCAGCCCGCAAAGACCTGGCGGACAAACAGCGCCTCGCGGACCTGGAACGGGATCTGCGCTATTTCAATCAACGCCTGCAAAGCGCACAAGTCATTACGACAACCTCAACGGATCAGGTGCGGATCGGCCACTGGGTGACCTTTGTCGATGAGCATGACCATGAGCAGCGCGTGCAACTGGTGGGCGAAGACCAGGCCGATGCGGCCACTGGGCTGATCAATTGGGGCTCGCCGCTGGGGCGGGCGTTGCTGGGGAGCAAGGTTGGGGATGAAGTGGTCTGGAAGCGGCCGGTGGGGGATATGGCGATTGAGGTGGTGGCGATAGAGCCGGGGTGATTCTGCTGGCCTTATCGCCAGCCAGCACACAATGGGTGCCCTGCCAAGAAACCACTGTGGGTGCGAGCCCTGCTCGCGATCCCGGTGGGTCAGGCAACATGAATGTTGATTGAACCGACGCTATCGCGAGCAGGGCTCGCTCCCACAGGTTTTGTGGCTTACCGGCTGATGGAATCAGGCCAGCTTCTTGTGCCGTACCCGATGTGGCTGGGCAGCGGCTTCGCCGAGGCGCTTCTTGCGATCGGCTTCGTACTCGGTGTAGTTGCCCTCGAAGAACACCGCTTGGGAGTCGTCTTCATACGCCAGGATGTGGGTTGCCACGCGGTCGAGGAACCACCGATCGTGGGAGATCACAATGGCGGCGCCCGGGAAGTCCAGCAAGGCTTCTTCCAGGGAACGCAGGGTTTCGACGTCGAGGTCGTTGGACGGTTCGTCGAGCAGCAGGACGTTGCCACCCTCCTTCAAGGTCAACGCCAGGTGCAGACGACCGCGCTCACCACCGGACAGGTCCTTGACGAACTTCTGCTGGTCGCCGCCCTTGAAGTTGAAGCGGCCCACGTAGGTGCGCGACGGGATTTCGTAGTTGCCGATGCGGATCTGGTCGGAACCGTCGGAGATCTGCTGGAACACCGTCTTGCTGCCGTCCAGGTCTTCGCGGCTCTGGTCGACGCACGCCAGCTGCACGGTTTCACCGACTTCGATGGTGCCCGAGTCCGGTGTTTCCTTGCCCATCAGCATGCGGAACAACGTGGATTTACCCGCGCCGTTACCACCGATCACACCGACGATGGCGCCTTTGGGCATGGAGAACGACAGGTTGTCGATCAACACGCGATCGCCGTAGCCCTTGGTGACGTTCTTGAATTCGATGACCTTGTCACCCAGGCGCGGACCAGCCGGGATGTAGATCTCGTTGGTTTCGCTGCGCTTCTGGAATTCCTGGGACTGCATTTCCTCGAAGCGTTGCAGACGAGCCTTGGATTTGGACTGGCGGGCCTTGGCGCCTTTGCGCACCCACTCCAGTTCTTCCTTCATGGCCTTTTCATGGGCCGACTGCTGCTTGGATTCCTGGGCCAGACGATCGGACTTGGCTTCCAGCCAGCCCGAATAGTTGCCCTCGTACGGAATGCCCGCGCCGCGGTCGAGTTCCAGGATCCAGCCGGCGACGTTGTCCAGGAAGTAACGGTCGTGGGTAATCGCCACCACGGTGCCCGGGAAGTCGTGCAGGAAGTGTTCGAGCCAGGCGACGGAGTCGGCGTCCAGGTGGTTGGTCGGTTCGTCGAGCAGCAGCATGTCCGGGGCGGACAGCAACAGGCGGCACAGGGCCACACGGCGCTTTTCACCGCCGGACAGGTGTTCGACCTTCGCTTCCCAGGCCGGCAGGCGCAGGGCATCGGCGGCGACTTCCAGCTGGCGCTCCAGGTTATGGCCATCGCTGGCCTGCAGAATCGCTTCGAGCTTGGCCTGTTCGGCGGCCAGCTTGTCGAAGTCGGCATCCGGGTCAGCGTAGGCGGCATAGACCTCGTCCAGGCGCGCCTGAGCGTCCTTGATCACGCTTACCGCTTCCTCGACCACTTCACGCACGGTCTTGGTCGGGTCCAGTTGAGGTTCCTGGGGCAGGTAGCCGATGTTCAGGTCCGGCATTGGACGGGCTTCGCCGTCGAATTCGGTATCGACGCCAGCCATGATCTTCAGCAGCGTGGACTTACCCGAACCGTTGAGGCCCAGCACGCCGATCTTGGCGCCGGGGAAAAATGAGAGCGAAATATTTTTCAGGATTTCCCGCTTCGGCGGAACAACTTTGCTCAGCCGATGCATGGTGAAGACGTATTGAGCCATGGTGAACCTAGCGTCTGTGACAGGTGAAAAGAACGAACCAGGCCATGCACGGCGCCGGCAGTTGACGGTCATCAATGCCAGCGGGGCAGATAAAGCCTGGGGATCTGGAGCTGGAACGCTCTTGTTTGACCGGCAAAGCTACCTCAACCGTCCGTCAAGGTCCAGCCACCAGGGACTGGCACTTTGCCACAACTCAAGGCATGCTAGCCGCCCTTCGGGCGTCCGGCTTATAGTGCGTGTCGCGCCAGTCCAGCAAACCGCAGGATTACAGCTTGTCCAACGTCACGCCGACCCTGTCCCCACGCGCACCGGATACCGTGCCCGGCTCGCCCCTGCGCGGGACATTGAAGGGCGCGCTGGCCACCCTGGTGCTGCTGTTGCTCGGATTGCTCTTCTGGCAGTTGCTCGATCAACTGCGCGTCACCCAGCAGCAACAGCGCCAATACACCATCGACTACACCGCCGACCTGGCCGCGCAAGTCAGCCTGAACATGGCCCTGAACGCGCAAATCGCCCTCAACCTGCTACCGATCGTCGAACAACCGCAGACAGCCGACGAACAGCAGGTGCTGTTGCACAAGCTCCAGCAGTCACTGCCCCAACTGCGCAGCCTGGCATTGCTGAGCCCTTCCGGCATGGTACTCAGCGACACCGACCCCGACAGCCACGATGCCGGCTACCTCAGCGAGCTGGTGCACCGCAGTCGTGACCAGGCGCACTACTTCAGTAACACCGACGACGGCTCCGTGGTGCATCTCCTGTTGCACCAGTCCACAGGCAACACCCGCGGTTACTGGGCCCTGCGCCTGACCCCGAGTTTTTTCTCCACGCTCATCAAACAGGTCGATACGGGTTTGCGCCCGCTATGGCTGGTGGAAAACCGCCTCAACCAGCAAATCGTCAGCCGTGACGAAAGCCTGCCGTCGATCAGCCCCTCGCACCTGTCGCCGGACGATCTGACCAATACCGTGCTCACCGTGCCCCTGAGCAGCAGCGACTGGCAATTACGGGGGTTGTTCGACCGTCGCCAGGTGCTTGAACAACTGCTGCCAGCCTTCATCGGCAAGTGTCTGCTGGGCCTGGCGTTTTCGATGCTGCCGTTGATCGCGCTGCTGAGCATGCGTCGGCGCCAGCGGCAACTGCACGAAGGTCGCCGGCGTTACCAGGACATTTTCGAAGGCACCGGCGTAGCCCTGTGTGTACTCGACCTCTCCAGTCTCAAGTCATTCTTTGCCCGCGCAGGCCTGCACAATGGCGATCAATTGCGGGCGTGGATGACCGTCCCGCACCAGCTCGAGCAACTGCAACAGGAAGTGCGCATTACCGAAGTCAACCAGATGGCGCTGCAGTTGCTCAACGTCGACTCCTGTGAACAGGCCTGGCAGTTGCTGGTGGGCAAGGGGCCGCAGGACAACAACCCCGTTGGCCCGCAACTGCTCGAAACGCTGCTTGACCAGCACAAGCAGTTGGAACTGGAGATCAAGCTCCAGGATGCCCACGGCCGTGACCAGCATCTCTGGCTGGTACTGCGCCTGCCGGAAAAACAGGACGACTACAACGCCGTTATCCTGAGCATCAACGACATCACCAGCCGCAAGCTGATCGAACTCTCGCTGCTCGAGCGCGAAGGCTTCTGGTCCGACGTGGTGCGGACCGTGCCGGATCATCTCTATGTGCAGGACGTCATCAGCCAGCGGATGATCTTCAGCAACCACCACCTGGGCCAGACCCTGGGGTACGACCGCAACGAACTGCACCAGATGGGCGAATACTTCTGGGAAATCCTGCTGCACAGCGACGACGCCGATCACTACCACACGCTGCGCCAGGAACAACGGCGAGGCGGTTATGCGCACCTGTTGCAATGCCAGTTGCGCTTCCGCCATCGCGATGGCAAATGGCGACGCTTCGACATCCGTGAACAGGCCCTGGCCCGGGACCGACACGATCAGGTGACGCGGATCATCGGCGTGGCGAAGGATGTCACCGAGCAGATCGAGGCCAGCGAGTCTCTGCGTGACAGCGAACAGCGCTACCGAATGCTCGCCGAGAGCATCAGCGACGTGATTTTTTCCACCGACAGCAAGCTTTCACTCAACTACGTCAGCCCGTCGGTGCAAGCGGTACTGGGTTACAACGCCGACTGGATCTTCCAGAACGGCTGGCAGTCGACCATCGCCAATCCGCAGCAACTGACCGGGATCTATACCCTGATGGACCGGGTCAGCAAGGCCCTCGACAAACCCGGGCAACTGGCCGAACTGCGCAACCAGATGCAAACCCAATTGTTCCTGTTCGACTGCCTGCGTGCCGACGGACGCAAGATCCCTATCGAACTGCGGCTGGTACTGGTCTGGGATGATTCCGGCGGGTTCGAAGGCGTGCTCGGCGTCGGCCGCGACATCAGCCAGCAACGGCGCGCCGAAAAAGACCTGCGCATGGCCGCCACGGTATTCGAGCATTCGACCTCGGCGATTCTGATCACCGACCCGGCCGGTTACATTGTCCAGGCCAACGAAGCCTTCAGCCGGGTCAGTGGCTACGCAGTGTCCCAGGTGCTGGACCAGTTGCCGAACATGCTGACCGTGGACGAGCAGCAGGAAGCCCACTTGCGCTACGTGCTCAAGCAACTGCAACAGCACAGCACCTGGGAAGGCGAGGTCTGGCTCAAGCGCCGCAACGGCGAACACTACCCGGCCTGGGTCGGCATCACGGCGGTGCTGGATGATGAAGGCGACCTGGCCAGCTACGTGTGCTTTTTCAGCGACATCAGCGAGCGCAAGGCCAGCGAGCAGCGCATCCATCGCCTGGCCTATTACGACGCCCTCACCCACCTGCCCAACCGCACGCTGTTCCAGGATCGCCTGCACACCGCGCTGCAATCGGCCGAGCGGCAGAAGAACTGGGTCGTGCTGATGTTCCTCGACCTTGACCGGTTCAAACCGATCAACGACTCCCTGGGCCATGCCGCCGGCGACCGGATGCTCAAGGACATGGCCACACGGCTGCTCGGCTGCGTCACCGACGACGACACCGTGGCGCGCATGGGCGGCGACGAGTTCACCCTGCTGCTGGAGCCGCGCTCCAGCCGGGAACTGGCGCTGAACCGGGCCATTACCGTGGCCGAGCAGATCCTCGCCAGTCTGGTCCGGCCATTCGTGCTCGAAGGCCGGGAGTTCTTCGTCACCGCCAGTATCGGCATCGCCTTGAGTCCCCAGGACGGCAACGAACTGAGCCAACTGATGAAAAACGCCGACACGGCGATGTATCACGCCAAGGAGCGTGGCAAGAACAACTTCCAGTTCTATCAGGCCGACATGAACGCCAGCGCCCTGGAGCGACTGGAACTGGAAAGCGACCTGCGTCACGCCCTCGAGCAGAACGAGTTCGTGCTGTATTACCAACCGCAGTTCAGCGGCGATGGCAAACGTTTGACCGGTGCCGAGGCCTTGCTGCGCTGGCGTCATCCGCGGCGTGGGCTGGTGCCGCCGGGGGACTTCATCCCGGTGCTCGAAGAACTGGGCCTGGTGGTGGACGTCGGCGACTGGGTCATCGACGAAGCCTGCCGGCAGCTCAAGACCTGGCACCAGGCCAAGGTCCGGGTGCCGAAAGTCTCGGTCAATATCTCGGCCCGGCAGTTCTCCGATGGCCAGTTGGGTACGCGAATCGCCAATATCCTGCGCAGCACCGGCCTGTCACCGGCCTGCCTGGAGCTGGAGTTGACGGAAAGTATCCTGATGCGCGAAGTCAGCGAAGCGATGCAGATCCTGGCCGGGTTGAAAAACCTAGGCCTGAGCATCGCCGTGGATGACTTCGGCACCGGCTATTCGTCGCTCAACTACCTCAAGCAATTCCCCATCGACGTGCTGAAGATCGATCGCACCTTCGTCGACGGCCTGCCGTCCGGCGAACAGGACGCGCAGATCGCCCGGGCGATCATCGCCATGGCCCACAGCCTCAACCTGGCCGTGATCGCCGAAGGCGTCGAGACCCACGAACAACTCGACTTCCTGCGTGAACACGGCTGCGACGAAGTCCAGGGCTACCTGTTCGGTCGCCCGATGCCCGCCCACCGGTTCGAAGCGCAGTTCAGCAATGATGCGCTGTTCATGCTCGATTGAGGCCCTATGGCGCCTGGGCGGGCCTCATCGCGAGCAGGCTCGCTCCCACGGGGAAACGCTTTGCAATATG
>NZ_JBMDKO010000056.1:0-37673 GCF_057809755.1 Pseudomonas sp. FG13 | reverse complement strand
CGATAGCGGTCTGTCAGTTGATAGGGATGTCGACTGACACTGCCTCATCGCGAGCAGGCTCGCTCCCACAGGCATCAATGGTGTTGCCTCAGGGCTCCACCTGCCCCCACTGCTTGCCCAGGCGCTTGTCCGAAATAGGCACCTTGGTCCCCAACTGCTGGGCGAACAGCGACACTCGGTATTCCTCCAGCCACCAGCGGTAAAGCTCCAGTTGCGGATCGCGCTTGCCCTCCTGGGCGTGTTTGCCGGCGCGGGTCTGGTACTGGGCCCAGAGGTTCGACAGTTCGCCGCTCCAGACCCGGTCTTTCTGCACCTGGCTGCTCAGCTTCTCGAAACGCTGCTCGATCGCCTTGAGGTAGCGCGGCAGCTCCTTGAGCCATTGATGCGGGGTTTCGCGCACGAAGCCCGGGTACACCAGATGACTGAGCTGTTGCTTGATGTCGTTCAGCGCCACGGCCTGGGCCAGGTCGATCTTGCCTTTGAAGCGCTTTTGCAGACCATGCCAGAGCTTGAGGATATCCAGGGTCAGCTTCGCCAGGCGTTCGGCGTATTCGGTCCAGCCGCCGCGCTTGCGCTCGGCCAGGGACGCCAGCGCGGCGCCGTCACGGGGCAGGTTCGCTTCGCCTTCCAGCACACAGCTGTCGAGACTGGCCAGCAGGATGTCTTCCACCAGGTTGTCGATGCGTCCCAGTTCGCGGTAGAGCAAGCCCAGTTCCGTCAGCCCCGGCAATTTGCTCCGCAGGAACTTGGCCGACTCCGCCAACTGCTGCATCAACAACCGTTGCAAGGCCCGGCGATGCTGGTACTCGGCTTCGGCCGGGGTCGGGAAACGCCCTTCCTTGACCACACCGCCCTCCTCCACCAACGCCGGATACACCGTCATCGACAACCCGGCGATCTTCTGCTGGGTCTTTTCCGCCACCGGAGCGAAGACTTTGGCTTCCACCGGCGCCTGGCTTTTCGCGGTTTGCGGCACGGCCAAGGCAGCCTGGCTGGCTTCGGCAAAACGCGCTGTCAGCTCGGCCAGGTCGCGACCCTCGCCGAGGAACTTACCCTGGCCGTCGACGATTTCCAGGTTCATGCGCAGGTGGCCTTCCACTTGCTGCGCCGCTTCGGCCCAGGCTTCGTCGCTGACCCGCGCGCCGGTCATGCGCAGCAGCTCGCGGCCCAGGGATTGCGGCAACGAACCTTCGGCGAAGGTAATGCGTTGCAGCGCCGCCTTGACGAAGTCTGGCACCGGCACGAAGTTCTTGCGCAGGGCCTTGGGCAGGTTGCGCACCAGGGCAATGCACTTGGCCTCGATCATGCCGGGCACCAGCCACTCCAGGCGCTCCGGCGGCAGCATCGGCAACAGCGGCGCCGGCACCCGCAATGTCACCCCGTCGCGGGGATGGTTGGGTTCGAAGTGGTAGCTGAGGGGCAACGTCAGGTCGCCGACGCGCAAGGTGTCGGGGAAGTGCGCGGCGGTCACTTCGCTGGCCTCGCGAGCCAACACGTCCTCTTCGCGCATGATCAACAACTGCGGGTCTTTCTGGCTGTTGATCCGGTACCAACTGTCGAACGTCGCGGTCTGGTGGATCTCGGCCGGCAACCGTGCGTCATAGAACGCGAACAGGGTTTCCTCGTCCGCCAGGATGTCGCGGCGCCGGGCCTTGGCTTCCAGCTCGTCGAGTTGCTCCAGCAATCGGGTATTGGCCGCCAGGCACTTGGCCTTGGACTGGATCTCGCCACGCACCAGGGCTTCGCGGATGAACAGCTCCCGCGACACCACCGGGTCCACCGGCCCGTAATGCACCGGCCGACGGCCGACCACGATCAGCCCGAACAGGGTGATCTGTTCATACGCCACCACCTGTCCGCGCTTCTTCTCCCAATGGGGTTCGAAGTGGTTTTTCTTGATCAGGTGCCCGGCCAACGGTTCGATCCAGTCCGGTTCGATCTTGGCGACCATGCGCGCATACAGCTTGGTGGTTTCCACCAGTTCGGCGGTCATCAGCCACTGCGGACGCTTCTTGCCCAGCCCCGACGAAGGGTGGACCCAGAAGCGCCGTTGGCGGGCGCCCAGGTAGTCGCCGTCTTCGGTTTTCTGGCCGATCTGGCTCAACAGGCCCGAGAGCACCGCTTTGTGCAGTTTCGGGTAGTCGGCCGGGTCCTTGTTGAGGCTCAACTGCATGTCGCGGCAGATCAGGCTCAACTGGCGATGAGCGTCGCGCCACTCGCGCAGGCGCAGGTAGTTGAGGAAGTTCTTGCGACACCAGTTGCGCAACGGGCTGGCCGTCAGGGCCTGGCGTTGTTCTTCAAAACCGCGCCACAGGTTGACCAGCCCGGCGAAGTCCGAGTCAGAGTCCTTCCACTGGGCGTGGGCCTGGTCGGCGGCCTGCTGACGTTCGGGCGGACGCTCTCGCGGATCCTGGATCGACATGGCGCTGGCGACAATCAGCACTTCCTGCAGGCTGCCCAGCTTCGCCGCTTCCAGCAACATGCGGCCCATGCGCGGGTCCACCGGCAAGCGCGCCAACTGACGGCCCAACGGGGTCAGTTGGCTGTTGCGGTCCACTGCCGACAATTCTTGCAGCAGGTTGAAACCGTCGCTGATGGCCTTGCCATCCGGCGGCTCGATGAACGGGAAATCAGTGATCTCGCCCAGGCGCAGATGGAGCATCTGCAGGATCACCGCCGCCAGGTTGGTGCGCAGGATCTCGGGGTCGGTAAATTCCGGCCGGCCGAGGAAATCTTCTTCGCTGTACAGCCGTACGCAAATCCCCGGCTCGACCCGCCCGCAACGCCCCTTGCGCTGGTTGGCGCTGGCCTGGGAAATGGCTTCGATGGGCAGGCGCTGGACCTTGGCGCGATAGCTGTAGCGGCTGATACGCGCGGTGCCGCTGTCGATCACGTAGCGGATGCCCGGCACGGTGAGCGAGGTTTCGGCGACGTTGGTCGCCAGCACCACACGACGGCCCGGGTGGGACTGGAAGATCCGCTGTTGTTCGGCCGGGGACAAGCGCGCATACAACGGCAAGATCTCGGTGTGCTTGAGCTGGGCCTTGCGCAGCATTTCCGCCGCGTCACGAATCTCCCGCTCCCCCGGCAGGAACACCAGCACATCGCCAGGGCTGCGGCGCTCGCTGCGCTCATGGGCGGCGATTTCATCGAGGGTGGCGAGAATCGCCTGGTCGACGGTCAGGTCGTCCTCGACGCGGTTGCCCTCTTCGTCCTGCTCCAGGGTCAGCGGGCGGTACCAGGTTTCCACCGGGAAGGTGCGGCCCGAGACTTCCACGATCGGCGCGTCGTCGAAGTGCTTGGAGAAGCGCTCCAGGTCGATGGTCGCCGAGGTGATGATGACCTTAAGGTCCGGGCGGCGCGGCAGCAGGGTCTTGAGATACCCCAGCAGGAAGTCGATGTTCAGGCTGCGCTCGTGGGCTTCGTCGACGATGATCGTGTCGTAGCGCTCGAGGTAGCGGTCGTTCTGAGTCTCGGCCAGCAGGATGCCGTCGGTCATCAACTTGATCAGGGTGTTGGCGTCGCTCTGGTCCTCGAACCGCACCTGGTAGCCCACCAGCGCGCCCAATGGCGTGGCCAGTTCTTCGGCGACCCGGCTCGCCACGCTGCGGGCGGCGATCCGGCGCGGTTGGGTGTGGCCGATCAAGCCATACTGGCCGCGCCCGATTTCCAGGCAGATCTTCGGCAATTGCGTGGTTTTGCCCGAGCCGGTTTCGCCGGCGATGATCAACACCTGGTGCTTGAGCAGCGCGTCCTTGATTTCGTCACGCTTGGCGGCAATCGGCAGATTGTCGTCGTAGCGAATCAGCGGCAGGCTGGCCTTGCGCGCCAGCACCTGGTCGCACGACGCCTGCATGCGCGCCACCCACTGGGCCAGCTTGGCCTCATCGGGTTTCTTGCGCAGCTCGAGCAACTGCCGCCGCAACCGGTGACGGTCGGCGAGCATGGCGTGGTCGAGGTTCTTCAGCAGCTTGTCGATAGCGGGGGCTTGGTCAGTCATCGGGTACGCAAGGGTCGTCGGTTTTATGCAGGGGGCGATTGTCGCAGATTTGCGCACATGTGGGAGCAAGGCTTGCCCGCGATGACGGAGGTCAGCTTGCATCAATGTCAATTTTCGGACCGCTGTCGCGAGCAAGCTTTGCTCCCACAGAGGTGTTGCCCAACCTCCAAAGGTTATTCGCTATCCAGGTCCTTGCGCCGATACGGGAACACATCAATCACCTTCCCCGCTCGAATGGCCTCTTGCAGGCCTTTCCAGTAGTCGGCGTTGTACAGCTCGCCGTGCATCTGGTCGAACAACTTGCGCTGCCCGGCGTCGGCGAACAGGAAGGGTGGGAACTCTTCGGGAAAGACGTCCAGCGGACCGATGGAGTACCACGGTTCGGAGGCCATTTCGTCTTCCGGGGTGCGCGGCTGGGGGATGTGTCGGAAGTTGGCTTCGGTGAGGAAGCAGATCTCGTCGTAGTCGTAGAACACCACCCGGCCATGGCGGGTCACGCCGAAGTTCTTGAGCAACATGTCGCCAGGGAAGATATTCGCCGCCGCCAACTGCTTGATGGCCAGGCCATAGTCCTCCAGCGCCTCGCGCACCTGGGCCTCGCTGGCGTTTTCCAGGTAGAGGTTCAGCGGTGTCATGCGCCGCTCGGTCCAGCAGTGACGAATCAGCACCGTATCGCCTTCCACCGACACCGTGGAGGGCGCCACTTCCAGCAACTCTTCCAGGCACGCCGGTTCGAACTTGCCCAGGGGAAAGCGGAAATCGGCGAACTCCTGGGTATCGGCCATGCGTCCGACCCGGTCGACACTTTTCACTAGCCGGTACTTCTCGATCACCGTGGCGCGGTCGACGTTTTTCGACGGCGAGAAGCGGTCCTTGATGATCTTGAACACCGTGTTGAAGCCCGGCAGCGTGAACACGCTCATGACCATGCCGCGCACACCGGGCGCCATGATGAACTGGTCGTCGGTGTTCGCCAGGTGATTGATCAGGGCTCGGTAGAATTCGGACTTGCCGTGCTTGTAGAAACCGATGGAGGTGTACAGCTCGGCGACGTGTTTGCCTGGCAGGATACGCTTGAGGAAGCCGATGAATTCCGCCGGCACCGGCACATCCACCATGAAATACGAACGAGTGAACGAGAAGATGATCGAGACCTGGGCCTCGTCGGTGATCAGCGCGTCGATCTGGATGCCCCGGCCCTCGCGGTGCAACAGCGGAATCACCAGCGGCCACTGATCATCGCGGGTGTAGATCCGCCCCACCAGGTAGGCGCCCTTGTTGCGATAAAGCACTGATGAAAACAGCTCCACGGTCAATTCCGGGTCCTTGCAGACCCAATCCGGCAGGTTTTCTCGCAGCTGGGCTTCGAGGCGCTGCAGGTCGCTCGCCAGGTCGGCGTAGTCTTCACTGAACCGGTAATCGGCGAAAATGTCCGCAAGCATCCGGTCCAGTTGGCCCTGGGGCTTGTAGGTACGGGTCTGCGCGGAGCGGGCCCGACGCAGGCTCGGCCGGGTGGTGTGGATAAACATGGTGCCGTCGCTGATCAGGTCATGGCTGAACAGGCCGCAGAAAATCGAGTTGTACCAGGTCTCGGACAGCTCATCGTCGAAACGCAGGTCGATCAGGCTGATGTAGGCACTTTTCACCAGCGGCCAGCAGCTCACATCCATCAGCGCCTCGGCATCGAAGGCCTTGCGCAGCCGGGTCACGGTTTCGAAGACTTTTTCTTCGTACAGATTGATCCGCGCCGCCGACGCCGCTTGCGCTTCCTGCCATCGGGCCTGCTCGAACCGGGCACGGGCACCGTCGGTAATCTGCCGGAAATGCTCGCGATAATCGTCGAAGCCGTCGAGAATCGAGCGGGCGATATCGCTGGCGGGCCATGGCTGCGGCATAGGGAAAACCTCGACGGGGGGTCTTGTCATGAGCGGCTGAGCTTAGAGGCCAATCACGCGGCAACGCAACCATTGCCATTGGTCCCAGGGAGGGCGACACTTGCCGGCCAACCATGGAAGGACTCCCTCGTGAACCTCGTCGATCTCCTGCGTCTGCTGTCCTTGGCCGCCATCTGGGGGGCGAGCTTCCTGTTCATGCGCATTATCGCGCCCGTCATCGGCACGATCCCCACGGCCTTTTTTCGTGTCTCCATCGCCTTCGTCGGGTTGGTGGTGATCCTGGCACTGATGCGAGTCGACTGGAATTTCCGCGGCAAGCTGAAAGTCGCGATGGGGCTGGGCCTGATCAACTCGGGCATTCCCGCAACCTTCTATTCCTTGGCGGCCCAGACCCTTCCAGCCGGTTACTCGGCGATCTTCAACGCCACGACGCCGAAAAGATCGGCATTGTTGGTATGAGCAAAAAGCTGGATCCAATCGCTGCTACGTGAAATCTGCCCCACTTGCCTACATCCATACTCAACCAACCGCCATAGCCACGCCCTATCAGCCTTCGCAAAATCAATTAATATAAAGATATTGACTACATACCACAGGTTGTGCTTGACATCTGACAAATCGGGTGTATAATATAGTTAAGGAAGGATGAAAAGTTTCCGTAATTTTCCAGAACTGCCCTCTCCAGAATTCCCGCCTTAGCAAGTTGTACTGGCTTCCTCCCCGGTACATCAGAGCAACGCCCTCATACGTTTCCTTGACCTTCTCCAGTAGGTTGCTCGTTACTGGTTCCAATTTAAATACTCGCAGGGTGAAGACCCCTCGCAGCTTTAGCATGTAGCTGTGCGAAATACATGCACACAAATTACCGTCCTTGGTGGTTCTTGGATCATCGGTAATTGAATAGCCGTCTCGCAGTACGGTTGTGGTCACTGCTCAAAATTCAAAGTTGTCATCAGGCATGGTGGCGTAAAGGGCAGACCTAAGAAATCTGCCCTTTTCCACGTCTATAGCCTGCCAGCGTTCGCAACTCACAACTCCAGTTACAACCCGTAGATCAATAATCAACACAATCACTTAGGAGGCCAAATGAAGGTCACGAGAGTTTGTGCCCATTGTGGCACCAAGTACATTACATATCTGAATACTGCTGAATACTGCTCATCCTCTTGCAGGGGCAAAGCGTACAGGCAGCGTAAGAAGCAACAACAAACCGATACGCCAACTCAATAACAGGAGACACCATGCCAATGAATATGAACATCAATATCAACATCAACATTGCAATCCAGCCAGCAACAGAGGCCATTGTAGAACAACCCGCCTTAGAGAGTGCTGAATGCTCTGAAGCTAAAGCTGCAATGATCATCAAACGCCTAGCATACCGCCAACGTATTGCAGACAAGCTTCGTACAACATTTGGTGATGACACCGCCAACCGTTTTCTTGCAGGAGCCATCTGAAATGGAGCTGTTTATCTGGATGATAAGTTCCAGCACATCCCTGGCCCTGCTCACACTCGCAGCAACTGAATACTACAACACACTTTAACAGGAGATTTACAATGACAACATTCAACAACGCAACCCTAGAGCAACTGAAAGAACAAGCTGTTATCAAGTACAAAAACAGCACACACGGTTATGACGCCTATGCAGATACATGCCCGAAAACAGCCCGTGCAATTGGCAGGATGGTGGTAGGTGCTGAGGTAGTTATTCCCGTTGTATATCAAACAGAGCTGATTGCAACCTACATCGAATACGCCTCCAAGGGCTACACCTATCACCCAAATGGAACTTTCCCACTCAATACTACTGGTAGCGTACAGTTCCACATGTGGAAGCCCGAAGCTCCACAGATTGAAAAGTATCTAGATGAAGATGGAAATGAGAAATCTAGAGAAATTCGCATTGAAGGTGTGCAATACCAATGTGATGACCTTCAGAAAATCTTGGCAGAAGTAGAGTCGAAGTATAAGACAGACTGTGAAGCAGCAGCACTTGCAGAAGAACAACGTATCCTAGCGGAAGTCACAGCTCAAGTTGACGCTGAAATCAAAGCGGAACTTCAAGCACAAGCTGAAGCAGAAAAGCAAGCTCGTATTAATGCTGCACTTTCTGAACGCGGCCAACGTATTCAAGCTGCTATCAAGCCTGCCAAGAAAGCTGCTAAGTGATGTAGAGGCGTGCAACACGCCCTTTAGTTACAACCTACACACAACCAATTCCAGCCTAACAAGGTATATCCGATTATGGAGCTATAAACACGTGCTTAACAAAGACACACTGAAGCTGCACCTAACAGCAATGAAGGATACAGGGACGCATTTCAGTGTGTTCCTTGTAACTCCAACCAACATTATAAATTTCACTCGTTACCTTCGACGATTCTTTCAACAACGTTTGGGCTACATTCCCGACTATCACTTGTTCTGGTTTGCAACCCCACAAGGCTACGTTGTAACTCTAAGTGCTGATTTGATTGTACGTCGGAGCATTGAAGAATTTTACAGAATGGCAACAGAACGCAACTACATCACATCTGCATCACCACTGTACATTGGCAGCAGTGTAAAGACCCTGACAAAGACTTTGAATGGTATGGCAGAAAGTCACACTGACGTTATTCACACACCATTCCCAAACAAACGCACATTCGGTGGTAGTGCAATCCGCAAGCATCAGCGAGCAATTACAGGAGTTAACAAATGACAGCCCATACTGAAGAAATTGCAAAACTAGTTGGTACGCTCAAGTTCAACGTAGATACAGCAGGTTTGCGACATTTCCAAACGATGCTAAGAAACGCCTCACAGCAGATGGCGAAGTTTGGAGCAGACTACACAAAGATTGCCAATCAGATGACTAAGGGACTCAAGCTAAAGGTTGATGTTAGCGATGCAGAGAAAGCAAAAGCCAAACTTGATAACGCATTGAAACGACAGTTCAGGGCTGAAGCAGCATTGGGCAACCAACAACGAACAACTCTCGCTGCTGAACTGTCACAGCAGAAGTTGAAGTATGTTGGTACAGAGAAGCAAGCTGGCATTGTGTCTGACCTTCTTAAGTCGCAACGTGAAGCCGCTGTAATCGCCGCCAAGGCTCATGCCACAAAAATGCGTGACGCTGGCATTACTAAACAGCAACTTGCCTCACAGAACGCTGTAGTGGCTTCTATGACAAAGCAAGCACGACTAGACGCAATTGCACAGAAGACTCGTGCAGCAACTCAGAAAGCCCATGACAACCACTTAGCTTCTATGACAAAGATTCAACGTCTGCAACATATGATGAATCAAGCTCAAGTAGCAGCTCAGCAACGTGCAGCCAAGCACACTGTTCAAATGGCAAGCCTGCAACAGGCCGCAACCAACAAGGCCACTAACCAAGCCCAGAAAGATCAACGCTTTCAATGGGCACAACAACGTCAACAGCAATGGCAAGCCAACCAGAACTCCCGAAACTCACAAGGTAGTTTTGGTGGCATGGGCGGACTAATCGCCCTTGGTGGTCTTGGTGCTGTAGTTGGTGGTCTTACTGCTGCTATTGGGGCTCTGAACAATCGTATTCATGAGCGTCAAGAAGGTGTTCAAGAGGCTCAAGGCTTCAACAACATGTTTATGTCAATTAGTAAAGATCCTGGGATTGTGAAGCTATTCCGCGATGCTTTCATTAAGAGTCAGAATGATAACGGTGGTGCAATCGACACTGACACAGCCAAAGACTTCAGAACACTTGCAATCAACATGGCCGCCGCAGGCAAGACTCTTGATCAAATCACAGACACTTGGAACGTGCGTCAACAAGCCTTCTCCGTTGCTGGTACATCCAAGGAAGACAACAAAGAGCTGAACAAACAACTTGGCCAGATGGCCGCCGATGGGACTGGTGCTGCTTCTGATGCCAACATCATTAACGACCGGATGCCAATGTTAACGCCGTATGTTGTTCGTAAGTACATGGAAGAAAAAGGCATTACCGATTACAAGAAGGGCTTGGGTGCATACAACAAAGACTTGAAAGCTGGCAAAGGTGTTAAGTTCTCTTGGTATGACGAAGGTATGCGAAATCTGGTAGCTGCTAATGGTGATTCTCTTGAGCGTAACCGCAACAGTGTAGCCACTGCTCAACAGCGAGCAGACAACCAAGCTTACCTAAGCACCAACAACATCAACTCTGATGCTGAGCTGTCCGGTGTTATCAAAGAGCGAATCCAAGCTGAGCGTGAGTTGAATGAGGCACTCCAGCCACTGAAACAAACTCTTGCATCCTTTGACCTTGGTCTAACCAAACTTGCTACTTCCATGCTTCGTATGGCGGCTGATAAGAATCCTGATGGAAGCGGGAAAAGCGACCAGCAGAAGACGCAGGAACGAATGACAACGGCAGACATGCCAGTCTCTCTAGGCATGGTTGGCACACACGACTATTCCAATGTTGATGCCAACTCTCAACATCAAGGTGGCCCTATTGGTGGTTTGTGGAACTTGCTATTCAACGTCAAGGACAATCGAGACAGTTACAAGCAACAGGCAAAAAACCTGGCCCCTGACACTCTAGGGCAACAATCGGGAGTAATGCCGGGAGTAGTGCCACAGTTCCAATTCAGTGCAGACACCATCAAACAGATGGCAGGGTTTTACAACAGGTACGAATCCTCTTCTATCTCTCCTATGTCTGGCGCCATTGTATCCGGTGCTTCTGCTGGAACACAGATTAACGCTCCAGTAACGGTAGAAGGCTCCAACATCCATATTGAACTTCACGGTAGCGCCACAGATGAAGACAGAGCCAAGATTATGGATGCAGTTACATTAAAACTTGGAGAACAAACTGCTGCACTCACAATGCAAATGCCCGGAATTGCTAAAGAAGCTATTAACAACGCATTTGGTCAAGCAAGAGCACTACAGGCAGAGCACCAGTAACCGCTAGGAGCCTCTCATAGAGGCTCTGAGGCATTCTAATTAACAACCTTACAGGAAACACCGACATGACCAATAGAACAGCCTTAAAGGCTCTTATAGGAGCTTTGATACTGGCTTTAATACTGATGCTTGGTTACTCGGTTAACAGCTATAGCGAAATGCGTAGAAATGACATGCAAGTGCTAGAAGACGCTAAACATTATACCGATAGTCGCATCCTAGAGAAGCAAGCCAACATGGTAGCTGCAATCTCTGATGTTACCAAAACCACAAAACTACTAACCCGAATCATCTGCCTATCACAATTTGACAAGAACGAATGTGAGCAGGAACTAGGGCCACTCTACAAGGAAAACTAATGGAACAAGCAACACAACGAAAGCCAGTTCTGACACTCCGTAAAAAACCAGATACACCCCCTGCTTTAAACCCCGCCGCTACGCCAAATCTGCAAGACCAACCCCCACAAGAATATCCAGATTTAGCACAGGATCGTTTTCCTGAGTGGGATATTCCTGTAGTTGAAGACGTAGAGCCCAAGAGACGTAAACGCCGTAAAGACAAGCATGTTGAACAATACCGCAAAGAGGCTCGCTGGCAATGAGACTTCCTTACGAACTTATTGAAAGACAAGAACCGATTTCTAATGGTGCATATCAGTATCTCTCTGATTGGTGGAACCCATCTGTTCCATATCTGAATCCAGCATTGGTTAGATACCTTGTCTGGGCTGTGCAGAATGGCGTTGATGAAGAAGAGTTTAAAAGATACGTCAAGAAAAACTACTACGTCTAACAGGAGTAACACAATGAAAACTTGTACTTGCCGTAATTGCGGCCACGTTTATGTAAAAGCTAGGGCTTCAGCATTTTGCTCCAGCTCTTGCCGCAAAGCTTACAACGAACAAAACACCAATCCAGCAATCCTGACAGGAGCTACAACTAATGACATCAAACACCACAGCAGCCGTTAAACAAAAGACTTGTAAAAATGTAGACTGCAAAAAGCGATTCAGACCATCTGTGAAAACCGCCATCTATTGCAGCCGCACTTGCAAAGACAAAACCGCTAACAAGAGAGTGAAAAAAGACCCAATGGAGAGGGCTTTGAAGACCGCCTTCTTCTATTATCTTGCTCGTGAGTGTCAGCGTGCTGGAACGCTTGAGATTCTACGCGGCCATACTGTTGAGTCGCTTTCAGCACTCCACACCCTGTACAAGTTGAACATGCGTTACAACGGCTACGGTGATCGTAACGAGTACGAGCTATCTCATATCGCCCCAGTTAGGGGACGTGACTTTATCGGTCTGCTGCACGCTGAGAACCTTGTATCCACCCCCAAAGCTCTCAACCGTGCTCACAGCACCAAGTATTACGGATACGGTAAATCCATCCATCGTCTGACACTGGATTCAAAGCACAATGTCGATAAGAGACTGGAAAAGGAATCTGAAGTTGTAGCCCGCGTTCTGAAGTACCTTGGAAAGGACGTTGTCCTAGCGACCATAAAGGCGTGCAAGATCAAACCAGCCCAGCGTAGCCAGCTTACAGAATGGATTCTTGATCGTTACGACTCTTCCAACCCTGACCACGTAGCAGCTATTCCAGATATCAGCAAAGTGGATGGAATGAACACCAAGGAGCTTCAGCACGTTAAGGCCATGATGCTCGGTGAAGAAGCTGGTGAGTACTTCGCCTCTCCTGCTTCACGCCCTGAAGTTGTGTTCTCCCAAGAGTTGACCCGCCTAAGCGCCTACCGTCCAGAACTTGAAGTTTACGCTTACGCCCTGACTGAAGCTCTCGCCACTCAGACAGAATCCTCCAGTCTGTTTACCCTGCACCATGCACAGATGTTATTCGACGTGCTGCACGGTAAGTCGATTGCTGTTATGGCCGATACGCTGGAAATGGTGATTGCTGAGAACACCCAGCTGTTCATGATGAATTACGCTCCCGGCAAACGACACGTCATCACGAACCCTGAGACTCAACGATACTTCCTCCAAGATCATGAGGATCAAGTTGTTATCACGTCTTTGGCTGCCTTCAAGGCGTCTGTGGGCTTTGGTAGCCGTGCAGCAGTCCTAGTTGAATCTCTGTCACTCGTTCGACCTGGGGCAATGGACATGAGCAACGTTGATCCGTTTTACGCACCACCGTTCTAACCCTGAAGCCCTATCTGGCCCCGTGCTGGATGGGGCTTTTCCGTTGGTGACAGCACATTGTTCGCACCTGCCAGTAGGAGACGTTCTACGCCGACTGCATTGCCTGTAGGCCACGTTTTTAAAGGGCTTCAGCCCTTTTCAGTGTGCAGATATCAAGTGTATTCCCGTGAACGTCGTTCACAGTCTGAGCCAGCCCCGGCCTTCAGCCAAGGTTATGCACGGACAGCAGGATGCGGAATGTTCTCTCTCGTAGGGTTTTTATAAATTAACAAACAACAATCAATCCAACCTCCAAGAATAGTAACAGTGACAACGTACGTTGTCGGTTGTACACCTCTCCAAGAACGTCAGTTCTGAAGGTTGGTATTGTTGATTTTGTTTTTATCAGGCTTGCTCTTCAAATTGTGTTACATCCTGACCTACGGTCAAAGCGTACCCATCTGAACGTACGTTCAGGATTGTTCTCCCTGTCAGCGATGCTCTCTTCATAATGCGAAACATTCAAAACCATCCTGTCTATATTATGCAACGCAAATGGAACCGCCCTTCTCTCCTCATAATGCGTCACAATCGAATTCCTGGCCCTTGGCCAATGGTGACTCGTTCCACTCGTGGATGACGTGTCCTCTTTGTATAGTGCGTCCGAATCAAAAATCCTCCCGTATGTATTAATGCGTCCGAATCAAAAATCCTCCCGTATGTATTAATGCGTCGGAATCAAATTGATCAAAAAACGATCAATTAACCTAGCATAAACCACTGTATACCCATACAGCCATACGTGTTCTGGCGTTAGCCAATCTCGTGTACCCCCTGATTTCATTGGCCCTCAGCCGATCAGAAGCCCTTGAACGTGGCGAATAACCCGTTTTACCGCGCTCTCTCTCCAATGTACCCGTGAGCTTTAGCTTATCTACCAAGCGCGATGCTTTTTCTCTCGCCGTCGCGGAAATGGAAAAATTGAGAAAAATGGCAATCAGCCCCACCCGGACACCCAGAAATCACCGACCCGTGCAAGACATTCCAGTTGAAACCTGATCGAAGGCGACCAACGGTCATTCCAGATTTCTGACAATGACAAATCCAAAAATCCCAACCTCCTGTACTGACATTTTCCATTTGTCATTTGGCTGGACTGGCAGATGTCATTTGCTGTAACGGTCGTTCTCCCAATTGACAATTTTACGTTTCGACCTTTAAACTGCCCTCACACACAACGGAGGTGCAGCATGAAAGTTGTCGCGTACATTCGAGTCTCTACCAAAGGCCAAGGCGATTCTGGTTTGGGTCTGGAAGCTCAACAGGAGTACATCCAACGTGCAGCCCAACAGAATGGCTGGAACATCATTGGTGAGTTCGTAGACGTGGCATCTGGCAAGCTCGCCATTGAAGACCGTCCAGAAGGTGCAAAAGCCTTGGCACTGTGCAAGGAGCAAGACGCACAGTTGGTAGTGGCAAAGCTTGACCGTTTGAGCCGTGATGTTCATCACATTGCAGGTTTGATGAAGACCACCAAGTTCAAAGTGGCAACCATGCCCCAAGCACAGACATTCGAACTGCACCTGTACGCAGCCCTGGCCCAACAAGAACGGGAGTTCATTTCAGGCCGTACCCGTGAGGCTCTGGCAGCCCTTCAGAGCCGTGCTGATACTGGTGATGCTGTAGCAGTGCAGAAGGTGAAGAATCGTTCTGATGCACTGGCAAAGGGACGTGCAGTAGCTGACATCACTGTCGCCAATAGCCAGAGGATGGCGAACATCAACACATATCAAGCAGCCCTAGAGCCACACCTGAAGGCTTGCCTGCATGACAAGATCAACACGCTTCAGTCAGTAGCTGCTTGCCTCAACGCTAAGGGCTTGCGTACAGCCCGTGGGAGCGAGTTCACACCGACAGCAGTACGCCGCCTGATGATCGCTCTCAACGTCTCCTTCTGAGCCTTTAGGGGCTTACAGAGGCCATCTCTTATTTGTGGTTCCGCTTGGACACTTTCTATTTGGCCCGCTGTTCGCCATTGAGTAGCACTCGCAAACCCCCTTCCCCAGCTTATATTTCAGGTCGAAAAACCAAACTCATAAGACATGAGGCTGAAAATTTTGGCGGAAAATTGGTTTCCGTGCAGAAAACGCCCCTGTCTTATTTTTCAGCGTACACACCTGCTCGCACCCTGAATTGTCATTCCTGTCTGACGGCGGATTTGGAAATGGTGCAGAAATCACCCCATATCTGCTCTACCTTTTTAACCCCTTTTAAGCGTACCATCTTCAAGCTGAAACCCGTACAGCGTGTGGCCTCCAGCCAAGCACACCCTCCCAAAAAGTGTAGAATTCTGTGTGCACGTCACCACCCCACTAGATTGGATCGCAAGCTAACCCGTGCAAAATGTTCTAGCATTATTCTAGTAGAATGTTGTAGCATCCTCTCCGTCGCAACACACCACCACAACAGAATCAGGAGAGATTGAAATGACAGATTTCAAAAGCAAGACCTACACCAACGAACAGATTGAAGCCATCATTGCTGATTACAAACAGTCAGGCAAACCCATCACCACATTCTGTAAGGAACGTGAGCACAAACCAGCTTACCAAACGCTGAAAGGATGGCTTGATATTGCTGGTGAAGGTGTTAAAGCAAAGACCACCAAGACGCCTGCTGCCAAAGCTGCACCAACTGACTTCAAGGCTAAGAAGCAGGAGTTTGAACAGGTTAAGACAGAATACCTGCAAAGCCTGACTGGTGAAGTGAGCCGCATAAAGCGTGCAATGATAACGTTGCAGGATGAGCTTGCAGCAGCAGAGCAAGAGTTAGCAGATTTTATAAAGCAGAACCCAGTGCGAGAAAGTGACGTAACCTCACTGGCAGGGCTGCAAAAGAACAATCAGTGAGTTGTCAGCAATGACGAAAGAGCCCGCCTTGAGCGGGCTTTATTCTTACCTGAAGAATTACCAACCTCTGACATTATTGAAGCTGAGGTAGTCTTTGAGCTTTTCTTCCAGTTCAAGGATATCCTTTCCCATTTCTGTGTGTGCCTCCAGAGAGTTAGTGTGTAGTTTCCACCCCAAATCGGATTCTTTATTAGGGCTGGGGTTAGGAATAGGGTTTTTCCTGTATTCCTCATGTTGCCTGACAACGGCACCTTCCTTTTGAATCTTCCCTAATATCTCGTAAATCCCACTTTCCTTATCAAATAGAAACTTCGACTCTCTGTAAGCATGCACGAACTTCACAGCCTTCAACTTCAACGTCTCTTTTACTTCAGAGTGTATATCTTGATAATACTCAAGCGCTGCTAGATAGACGCCGAATCGCTTATTGTACAAGTCCAGCTTAACCTTGGCACTCGCTATCTTCATTTGCATGTAACCAATGACAAACGTAGCGCTGCTAATCATTACAGCAGCAATACTTACAATCACTGTGACGAGCGTGCTTGAATCTGGAACCTTTTCAGCAACCTTAGCAGCATGCTCTAGCACTATCACTAGATTACCATCTGCCATAGCAGCCCCACTCCCCAGCATCCCAACCAGTGCAACAAACTCTTTCCATACCTTCATTCTGCTACTCCAAGTGTACAACGCTGCTCTAGGAGAGGTTTTACTCCGACCGATCCGCCCCTAAGCCTTATATTACAATGGTTACAGCCATTTTGTGTGTGCAGAGTCACACGTCAACAGGAAGGCCGGTTGCAACATCAACAAACGCTTCGCCATTCCATTTCAGTTCTTGGGTGATTGGCGTGTTCTCAAACTCAGCTTCTAGAGCAGCGACACGCTTAGAGTTTGGCATATCAAGCTGATACTCCACCCCGTTCTCAAGAAGCCTGTAAGTCTCTGTGGGACGGTGTGACCCCTTGTACTCGTAAACCTGACGTACACCACCAGATTGCAAATGCTCTTCATCTACAGTGATTGTAGTGTCATCACAAACGATGGCATAGCCAACACCTTGCAACAGTGCGTTCAGTCTCTGTTGGTCATCATCCATCAGGATGTTTTCCATATCCACCATATCGGCCATAGTCGATTGACTTGGAGTCACATTCAGGAACGTCTGCTCCTGCTCAAGCTTCTTGATAGAGTCCATCACCTTTTCAAGCTTGGCCCTGATTGGTGGCAACATTCCAAACTCTGCAAGAGAGTCTGCTAGGTGTCCAGACTGTTTATGCAACTCTGTTAGCTCACCTTCAATCTCAATCAAACGCTTTTCACCAATCGTCAGCTTCTGACTTGCTGTCGCACGTAACAGTGCTGATTGCATTGTCATACCACGGATGAAATCAAGGACATGGTATGGAATGGAACGACTGTTAGAACACCCAGCATCACCCAGCCTGTGACGCCCCATGCACAACATCACAGCAGGAGAACGCTTTGTATCTACAACACCAAAATTCCTACCACAGCGACCACACTTCACCAGTCCTGAAAGCAGATACACCTTTGACGCACTCTTGATCTTTGATCCATCAGCCAACCTCTTTTGCACCCTGTACCAAAGCTCCTTGGACACAACAGCCGGATACACTTCTTCAATCGGCGCCTGCTCTACACCATCAACAGGCCAAGGCTGCCAACGTCCAATAGCTGTGGGGTTCTTCAACCATTTCTTGATGGTGGTTGGGTTCAGATTCTCTAGGAGAGGATGTTGGCCCCTGATACGTGCAAGGATACGGCGCTCTCCAATTCCGTCAGCGTAGTCCTGAAAGATTTGGACAATGAACGGTGCAACATCCTCAACAAGCTTCACCTCTGCACCAGTGTTCTCCAGCCATAGCGGTGTGCGACGTTCTGTAAACTTGCCCTTGGCTGCATTCTCACGCTTACGTTTGTATGCATCCTTCACCCGTCTGCTGAGAGCATCGCTGTACTGGTGTGCCTGCTGCACCTTGGCAACGAGCAAGAACAGATTGTTACTCCTGGCCGGATCGCTGTCGTAAACAATCCCGTCATCCAGACTGACCAGAGACACACCAGCGTTCACAATCTCGGTTAACAGGTTGAGCATGATCGAAGGTGCAAGACGCCCTGCCCGGTCGATTGCCTCAATCAGAACGCAGTCACCCGCTTTGATAACGCCAGATTCGATGGCAGCCCTCAACCGCCCAAAGGCGTTATCCAAGTGCTTGCCTTTGTAGCCGCTAATCCCCAAATCCTCAAAACGCTGAGTGCTTCGTTGATAATCTGGATGGTCTACAAGCCACTTGCCCACCATGTCTTCCTGACGTGCCAAGCTGGCGCCATGCTTCTGCTGGTCACTGGAGAATCGAACGTAGCTAAAGGCTGTAGGCATAAGGCACCAAGGCTTGGAAAGAGGCTTTAGACTCCATCATAACACTGCATATATCATCCCTCTGATGGGGGTGTTGATCGGGGGGCTGTTCTTCAGTGAGCAACTCACGGTCGCCAAGGTCAGCGGCGTGTTCCTCGGGCTGCTCGGCGTCGGCATCCTGACCCGCGCCGGCCCGGTAGCCTTCGACCTGCAACTGCTGATGGGCGCCCTCGCCTGCCTGATGGCCACCACCTGTTATGGCTTCGCCGGATTCCTCACCCGGCGCTGGCTCGATCATCAAGGCGGGTTGGACAGCCGTCTCTCAGCCCTGGGGAGCATGTTCGGCGCCACGGTGTTCCTGCTGCCGCTGTTCGGTTACAGCGTCATCAGCCAACCCCCGGCCAGCTGGGGTGGCTGGAGCGTCTGGCTGTCACTGCTGGGGTTGGGGCTGGTGTGCACCGCGCTGGCGTACATCCTTTATTTCCGGTTGCTCAGCGCCATCGGGCCGGTCAAATCCATGACCGTTACCTTCCTGATCCCGCCATTCGGCGTGCTGTGGGGGGCGTTGTTGCTGGATGAGCCGTTGGGGATGGCGCATCTGTATGGCGGGGTGCTGATTGCGGCAGCATTGTGGCTGGTGTTGAAGCCGGTCGAGGTGTCTGCCCGCTAGCGCATCGGCGCATTTGAGCATGTCATCGCGGGCAAGCCTTGCTCCCACAGGATGTCGCAAACCTGTGGGAGCAAGGCTTGCCCGCGATGGAGGTACTGCAGTCACTGGCCCGCTAAAGGCTAGCGGCGTTTACGAAACACAAACACCAACCCGACGATGATCAGCGCCATCCCCAGCAAGCTCAACAGCGCCAGCCGGTTGCCGAACACCAGGTAGTCCATGACCGCCGTCACCGCCGGCACCAGGTAGAACAGGCTGGTGACATTCACCAGATTACCCCGTGCAATCAGCCGATACAGCAGCAAGGTCGCCAGCACCGAGACCACCAAACCCATCCACAACACCGGCACGATGAAGCCCGCACGGGTCTCGAAATGGAACGGCTGGAACGGCACGAACACCGCACACAGTAAAAGTCCGGCCAGGTACTGCACCGGCAGCGTGCCGAGGGGATTATCGGTAATGCGTTTCTGCATGATCGACCCGGCGGTCATGGACACCAACGCCAGCAACCCGCACAGCATTCCGGTCAAGGACATCCCCGCCAATCCGATGCCCTGGTACACCACCATGACCAACCCGACCAACCCGAGCGCCAGGCCGAACAGACGCGACCAGGAACGCTGACGTTCCACGAGCACCACCGTGAGGATGGGTTGTACGCCCATCAGGGTGGCCATCACGCCGGGTGTCACGTTCATTTGCAGGGCCAGCAGATAGAAAATCTGATAGGCCCCCAGCAGCACCAATCCTGTGGTCGCGGCATAGATCAACGGCTTGCCGACCGTGGGCAGCTTGAACCTGAACACCGGGATCAACAACACCAACGCACACAGCGCAATGGCAAAACGGATCAGCAGAAAAGCGAAAGGTGAAGCGTGGGCCAGGCCCAGTTTGGAAAAGATTGCGCCGCTGCTCCACAGCAGGACGAACAGGCTCGTGGAAGCCGCCGCCAATAACGCGTTCTTGGATAGGGAAAACATGGATACCACCTGTAGTCAGGCAAAAGCCAACTCAGCCAAGGCTGAAGTCCAGTAGTTTTTTCAGGCAGGCACAGGGGACGGCAACCGTTGCCGATCAGCCCTGAACGCCAACACCCGGCGGTGATACGACGGCGTACACCGATGAGCTACTGACAGGTGGAGGGTATTGACCGATCTGCACAGGCTGCTGATTCCCGCACGGCACGACGCCAGCGTTGAACGCTGGAACCACAACCGCGATGACAGGGGATACAGGCATGAGCCGATCTCTTTGGGGAAGTGGGTTCGAAAACCCGACGAGCGCTGACTATAACCAGCGCTCGAAGTATTGCGCAATGGTTAACCGAACAACCAATAGCCGAGTGCCGTGAGTACCACCACCGCCAGCACCGGCCGCATCACCCGATACACCTTGGGGTACTTGCGTTTCCACTGCTTGACCCGGCCGCTGATACCATCGCTGAACGACTTGCTCCAGGCGTAGACCTGGTTGATACCGCCGACGCGTTCGTCGTCCAGATTCTGCGGCGCGGTGGCGCGGCCGAGGAAGCCGCTGACAGCGCGATTGAGACGGGTCATCAACCGGCTGCTCAAGGGGCGCTCGACATCGCAGAACAGGATCACGCGGGTCTGGGGTGTTTCATTCTTGACCCAGTGCACGTAGGTTTCATCGAACATCACATCTTCGCCGTCGCGCCACGCATAGATCTGGCCGTCGACGAAGATCCGGCAATCGTCGGAGTTGGGCGTGGAAAGCCCCAGGTGATAGCGCAACGAGCCGGCGAACGGATCGCGATGGGGGTTCAAATGGCTGTCACCCGGCAGCAGTGCGAACATCGCGCCGCGGACGTTGGGAATCCGGTTGACCAGCTCGACGGTCCTGGGGCACAGCACTTCGGCCGACGGCAGCGGTTTGTCGTACCACTTGAGGTAGAAGCGCTTCCAGCCTTTCTTGAAGAACGAGCCGAAGCCGGCATCGTTGTTCTTTTCCGCGGCCCGGATGTAACCCTCGTCGAACAGGTGCATCGCCTCATCACGGATGACCTGCCAGTTGTCCTTGAGCACATCCAGTTCAGGGAACTTGCTGCGGTCCAGGTAAGGCCTGGACGGTACGCCGGAGAACAGGTACATCAGGGTGTTATAGGGTGCGAACAGCGCCGAGTGGTTGACGAACTGGCGCAACACCGGCAAACGCGCCTTGCCGCGCAGGTGCACATAAAGCGTACTGCCCAGAAACAGCAGCAGTACCGACGCCTTGGCGACAAACGAAACGGTCATTCATAACTCCTTGTCAAAAAAGCAACTGATGCGACGTCAACTGCCCGACGTGGCCGGGGGCCATGCTAAATGCTCATGGCCCGGGTAGAAACCGTCTAACGCAATATTCACTATTGTGCAGGACGCAATAAACCTAACAGGCGTCACCTGAACCCTGGCTGACGCCAGTCAAAACACCTTCAATCCTGCTGAAGGCTTCTGTGGCGAGGGGATTTATCCCCTCGCCACAGAAGCTGTCCTGCCACCGTATTACTGCTGGTTTTCCTGTTCGGTAAACAGATCACTGAACAGCATGCTCGACAAGTACCGCTCGCCCGAATCCGGCAGGATCACCACGATCGTCTTGCCCTGCATCTCGGGTTTTTCCGCCAGGCGTGCGGCCACGGCCATCGCCGCGCCACAGGAAATGCCACACAGAATGCCTTCTTCCTGCATCAAGCGCAGGGCCATGGCCTTGGATTCGTCGTCCGTCACCCGCTCAACCTGATCGACCATCGACAGATCCAGGTTCTTCGGCACGAACCCGGCACCAATCCCCTGGATCTTGTGGGGGCTGGGCTTGATTTCCTGGCCCGCCAGCGCCTGGGTGATCACCGGCGAGCTCTCGGGCTCCACCGCCACCGACAGGATCGGCTTGCCGCAGGTGTTCTTGATATAGCGGGAGACCCCGCTAATGGTTCCGCCGGTGCCCACGCCCGCCACCAGCACGTCCACCGCGCCGTCGGTGTCGTTCCAGATTTCCGGGCCGGTGGTTTTTTCGTGGATCGCCGGGTTCGCCGGGTTATCGAACTGCTGCGGCATGAAATAACTGGACGGATCGCTGGCGACGATCTCGGCGGCCTTCTCAATGGCCCCCTTCATGCCCTTGGCCGGTTCGGTCAGCACCAGCTCGGCGCCAAGGGCCTTGAGCACCTTGCGCCGTTCGATGCTCATGGAGGCCGGCATGGTCAGCATCAGCTTGTAGCCACGAGCAGCGGCGACGAACGCCAGGCCGATCCCGGTGTTGCCCGAGGTCGGCTCGACGATGGTCATGCCTGGCTTGAGCTTGCCGGTGCTTTCAGCGTCCCAGATCATGTTCGCGCCAATCCGGCACTTGACCGAATACCCCGGGTTACGCCCTTCGATCTTGGCCAGGATGGTGACACCCCGCGGGGCAATGCGATTGATCTGCACCAGTGGCGTATTGCCGATGGAATGGGCGTTGTCAGCGTAGATACGGCTCATGACTAGGTCCTTAGTGATGCGTGAATTCAAGCGCCTAAAGGTATGCCTGTTGCCCGAGGGCGTCCAGTTGCACCGAACGTTCGCAGGGCTGCAACGGTCAATGGTTTTAATATTGCCGGAGACCGAATGACATGAAGCGTCGATACAGCTGGCCACTGTGGACTCTCGCAGCCATCGTTACGGTGCTGGTGGCCCTGCATTTCACGTTGCCTTACCTCATGCGCAATTACTTGAACGATAAACTGGCCGACATGGGCGACTACCGCGGCCAGGTCACTGACGTGGACCTGGCGCTCTGGCGTGGGGCCTACCGGATCAACGGCCTGAAAATCGTCAAGGTCGACGGCAAGGTCCCGGTACCGTTCGTCGATGCACCGCTGGTCGACCTGTCTGTCAGCTGGCACTCGCTGTGGTACGACCACGCAGTGGTGGCCGAGGCGGAGTTCGCCCGGCCCGAAGTGAACTTCGTCGATGGCGGCGGCAACCGGCAGAACTCCCAGACCGGCCAGGGCACCAACTGGCGCGAGCAGCTAAGCAAACTGCTGCCCATCACCTTCAACGAGGTGCGGATCAGGGACGGCAAAGTGGTCTTTCGCAATTTCAACTCCAAGCCCCCGGTCAACCTGCGGGCCACCGACG
This sequence comes from Pseudomonas sp. FG13, assembly GCF_057809755.1. Classification (NCBI taxonomy): domain Bacteria; kingdom Pseudomonadati; phylum Pseudomonadota; class Gammaproteobacteria; order Pseudomonadales; family Pseudomonadaceae; genus Pseudomonas; species Pseudomonas sp. FG13. The sequence continues at coordinate 14,618 of NZ_JBMDKO010000056.1, read as the reverse complement.
TCAACGCCAGCTTCTATAACCTGACCAACGTGGTCGATACCGAAGGCAAGCGTGACGCCCGTTTCGAGGGCAAAGCCCTGGTGGCCGAACATGCGCCGCTGGAGGTGCAAGCCACCTTCGACCCGCTGAGCAAGTTCGAGGATTTCGACTTCCGCCTGCGGGCCAGGAACATCGAACTCAAGCGCCTGAACGATTTTGCCGCGGCCTACGGCAAGTTCGACTTCAATGCCGGCCATGGCGACCTGGTGATCGAGGCTGAGGCGAACAACGCCAAACTCAGCGGCTACATCAAACCGCTGCTGCGGGATGTGGACGTATTCGATTGGCAACAAGACGTGGAAAACGAGAAAAAGAACATTTTCCGTTCGGTCTGGGAGGCGCTGGTCGGCGCCGGCGAAACGGCCCTGAAGAATCAGCGCAAAAACCAGTTCGCCACCCGGGTCGAACTCAACGGCAATGTCCATCAACAGGACATCAGCGCCTTCGAAGCCTTCCTGCAGATCCTGCGCAACGGTTTCGTCGAGGCCTTCAACGCGCGCTACGAGCAGCCGCCGCCCTCTAAGGACTAGCCTGTGGCGAGGGAGCTAGCTCCCGCTGGGCTGCGTAGCGGCCCTAAAAAGCCGGCGAGCGCCGCGCACTCGAGCGGGAGCAAGCTCCCTCGCCACAATCGCCCTCCTTTGTCCGGCCATCCGCCAAGACCGGGTCAACATGTGACGCCCCATTCAGAGACTGAATACAGCGTCTGCGTTCACAGTCGGCGGGACGTCGCGTTATAGTCGAGCACGACATTTTATTTCGCGCGCCCCGCCTCGCCGGGCCAGCGACACGTTCGAGGAAATTGCAGATGAAGTTCGAAGGCACCAGCGCCTACGTGGCCACCGATGACCTGAAGCTGGCCGTGAACGCCGCCATCACCCTGGAGCGGCCGTTGCTGGTCAAGGGCGAACCGGGCACCGGCAAGACCATGCTCGCCGAGCAGCTGGCGGAGTCCTTCGGCGCGCGCCTGATCACCTGGCACATCAAATCCACCACCAAGGCTCATCAGGGCTTGTACGAGTACGACGCGGTCAGCCGCCTGCGCGACTCGCAACTGGGGGTGGACAAGGTCCATGACGTGCGCAACTACCTGAAGAAGGGCAAGCTCTGGGAGGCTTTCGAGTCCGAAGAACGGGTCATCCTGCTGATCGACGAGATCGACAAGGCCGACATCGAATTCCCCAACGACCTGCTGCAGGAACTCGACAAGATGGAGTTCTACGTCTACGAGACCGACGAAACCATCAAGGCCAAGCAGCGCCCGATCATCATCATTACCTCCAACAACGAAAAAGAGCTGCCGGACGCGTTCCTGCGTCGCTGCTTTTTCCACTACATCGCCTTCCCGGACCGCGTCACCCTGCAGAAAATCGTCGATGTGCACTACCCGGACATCAAGAAAGACCTGGTCAGCGAAGCGCTGGACGTGTTCTTCGACGTGCGCAAAGTGCCGGGCCTGAAAAAGAAGCCCTCCACCTCCGAGCTGGTGGACTGGCTCAAGCTACTGATGGCCGACAACATTGGCGAAGCGGTGCTGCGTGAACGCGATCCGACCAAGGCCATCCCACCGCTGGCCGGTGCCCTGGTCAAGAACGAACAGGACGTGCAATTGCTTGAGCGCCTGGCGTTCATGAGCCGTCGCGGCACGCGTTAAGCCCTCTTCGTCAACAAGCGCGAGGGCCACTGCCATGCTGCTGAACCTGTTCAATGAAATGCGCGCCGCCAAGGTGCCCGTGTCGGTGCGCGAGTTGCTGGACCTGATCAACGCGCTGAAACAGCGGGTGATCTTTGCCGACATGGACGAATTCTATTACTTGTCCCGGGCGATCCTGGTGAAGGACGAGCGCCATTTCGACAAGTTCGACCGGGCGTTCGCCGCTTACTTCAACGGCCTGGAAAAACTCGACGACCATCTCCAGGCACTGATTCCCGAAGACTGGTTGCGCAAGGAGTTCGAGCGTTCGCTGACCGATGAGGAGCGGGCGCAGATCCAGTCCCTGGGCGGCCTGGACAAGCTGATCGAGGAATTCAAGAAGCGCCTGGAAGAACAGAAGGAACGCCATGCCGGCGGCAACAAGTGGATCGGCACCGGCGGTACCAGCCCGTTCGGCTCCGGCGGTTTCAACCCCGAAGGCATCCGCGTCGGCGACGCCGGCAAGCGCCAGGGCAAGGCCGTGAAGGTCTGGGACCAGCGCGAATACAAGAACCTCGACGATCAGGTGGAGCTGGGTACCCGCAACATCAAGATCGCCCTGCGCCGCCTGCGCAAGTTCGCCCGCCAGGGGGCGGCCGAAGAGCTGGACATCGATGGCACCATCGACCACACCGCCCGGGACGCCGGCCTGCTGAACATCCAGATGCGCCCCGAGCGGCGCAATACCGTCAAGCTGTTGCTGCTGTTCGACATCGGCGGCTCGATGGATGCCCACGTGAAAATATGCGAAGAACTGTTCTCGGCCTGCAAGACCGAGTTCAAGCACCTGGAGTACTTCTACTTCCACAATTTCGTGTACGAGTCGGTGTGGAAGAACAACCTGCGCCGCACCTCGGAACGCACCTCGACCCAGGACCTGCTGCACAAGTACGGCGCCGACTACAAAGTGATCTTCATCGGCGACGCCGCCATGGCGCCCTATGAAATCACCCAGGCCGGCGGCAGCGTCGAACATTGGAACGAGGAAGCGGGCTATGTGTGGATGCAGCGCTTCATGGAGAAGTACAAGAAACTCATCTGGATCAACCCCTATCCGAAGGACACCTGGGGCTACACCGCCTCGACCAACATCGTGCGGGAATTGGTGGAGGACCGAATGTATCCGCTGACCCTGCGGGGGTTGGAGGAAGGGATGCGGTTTCTTTCCAAGTAAGGATTGTTGTCGAGCATTCGGGCCTCATCGCGAGCAGGCTCGCTCCCCCACTGGATCTGCGTCACACATGAGATCCCTGTGGGAGCGAGCCTGCTCGCGATGCTTCTAGCGGTCTAAAAAACCCCGCAAGCACTCCACCTGCTGCCGATGCGCAACCTCCTGCACCACCGGACGCAACCGCACCTGCGTGCCTGGCAGGCATTGCGCCAGCCGCGCCAGGGCCAATGGCGTCAAGGCGCCCAGGCGTGGGTAACCGCCAATGGTCTGCCGGTCGTTGAGCAGCACGATCGGCTGGCCGTCCGGCGGTACCTGCACGGCTCCCAGGGGAATGCCCTCGGAAATCATCGCAGGCCCCTGATATTTCAGCTCAGCCCCCAGCAAGCGGATGCCCATGCGGTCGGCGCGGCTGTCCAGCGTCCAAGGACTGTTGAACGCATCGAACAGGCTCTGTCCGCCGAACGCGCCATTCTGCGCCCCCAGGATCAGGTCCAGCGGCTGGGTCTGCTGGAAATCCGGGATCAGCCTGCCCGGCATCGGCCGAGGTGTGACCGGGCCTGAATAGCTCAAATGCTCGCCACGGCCCAGCGCGCGCCCCAGTCCATCCAGGCCGCCGAGCTCTTCACGCACGACCGTCGCCCGGCTGCCCAGTACCGCCGGCGCATCGAACCCACCGGGGGCCGCGAGGTACGCCCGGGCACCGAGCACCGGTTGGGTCAAGGCCAGGGTCTGACCCTTGCGCAAACTGAAATAACGCCACGATGCCACGGCCTGACCGTCTACCCGCGCCCCGAGGTCCGCCCCGGCCAACGCCAGTACGCAATCCTCTTCGGCCTCCACCGTGAAACCGCCGAGGGTGATTTCCACCGCCGTCGCGTCCAGGGCATTGCCCAGCATCCAGTTGGCCCAGGCCATCGACAGCCAGTCCGCCGCGCCGCCCTGGGTCACGCCCAGATGCCTGACGCCGAAACGGCCACCGTCCTGCAGCAGGCACAGCGGTGTGCTGGCCTTGATCGACAAACGGCTCATGCCAGGGCCTCCTGCGGTGTGTCGTCACCGCCCAAGGCGATGAATTCGGCGTGGTCCACGGCGACAAAGCGTACCGTGTCGCCGGGCTGCATCAGGCTGTAGCCGTCACGCTCGCGATCGAACAGTTTGGCCGGGGTACGACCGATCAGGTTCCAGCCGCCGGGTGATACCAGCGGATACGCCGCGGTCTGGCGCTCGGCAATGCCGACGCTGCCCGCTGCCACCCGCTTGCGAGGCGTGTCGAGGCGCGGCGCGGCCAGCACTTCGTCCACCAGTCCCATGAAGGCAAAACCGGGCGCAAACCCCAGGGCAAACACCTGGTATACGTGCTCGCTGTGACGACGGATCACCTGCTCCACCGTCAACCCGCTGCGACTCGACAACAGGCTCAGTTCAGGCCCGACGCTGAGGTCGTACCACACCGGCAGCACATGGTTCTGGCCGACCGAGCGGGCGTCAGGGGAAAGATTGTTCAACGCCTCGTTGACCAGATCCCGCGCCTGAGCCGGGTTCAACGCCAGCATGTCGTAATGCACCATCAGCGTGGTGTAGGACGGCACCAGGTCGATCAGGTCCCCGGCGAACACCTCGCGCAGACGCTCACTGGCAGCGAGCATCCACGGCATGTGGGTCTCGGCGATCTCATCGAACAGGCGCACCATCAGGCAGTCCACCGCGACCACTTCCACCCGTGGTCTCATGATGCACACTGCCGGTCCAGTGCTTCGCAGATGCGTTGCACCGCCGCCACGGAGCTGGCGTTGTCACCGTGCACGCACAAGGTATTGGCATGCAGGACCAACGCGCTGCCATCGCTTGCGGTCAGCGAGTCGCCACGGGCGATGGTCAGGGCCTGCCCGATGATGACCTCGGCATCGTGATGCACTGAGCCCGGCAACTGGCGCGAAACCAGGTGACCGGCGCTGTCGTAAGCACGGTCGGCGAAGGCTTCGAACCACAACGTCAGACCATATTCATCACCCAGGGCCTGGGCGGCGCTGTTGTCCCGGGTCGCCATCAGCATCAGCGGCAACTGCGGGTCGTAGGCCGCGACGGCCTGGATCACGGCACGCAGTTGCGCCGGGTTGGCCATCATGTCGTTGTACATCGCACCATGGGGTTTGACGTAGCTGACCCGCCCGCCCTGGGCCCGGCAGATGCCGTCGAGGGCGCCGATCTGGTAATGCAGCAGGTCTTGCAGCTCCTGGGCGGTGTAAGCCATGGAGCGGCGGCCGAAACCCACCAGGTCCTGATAGGCCGGGTGTGCGCCGATTTGTACGCCATGGCTCAGGGCCAGGCTGACGGTCTTGCGCATGATGCTCGGGTCACCGGCGTGAAAACCGCAGGCGATGTTGGCGCAATCGATGAAGGGCATCACCTCGGCGTCCAGACCCATGGTCCAGTTACCGAAGCTTTCGCCGATATCGCAGTTCAAAAGCAGGCGGTTCACAGTGAACGCTCCTGTAGGTTGTTTCTTTTCTGGCCGTGGGGCATGCACCCCACAGGTTATCAGTTACTCGGCATCCAACTGCTTGCCTTGGGTTTCCGGCAGGCTGAGGGCTGCCAGGATCACCACGCCGTAGGACACGGCTGCGAACGCGCCGATGCCGACACTCAGGGGCACCTTCTGGCTCAGCAGACCGATCAACAGCGGGAACAGCGCCGCCAGCGCCCGACCGATGTTGTAGCAGAAACCCTGGCCCGAACCGCGGATACGGGTCGGAAACAGTTCGGTAAGGAACGAGCCCATGCCGCTGAACATTCCCGACGCGAAGAAGCCCAAGGGGAAGCCCAGCCAGAGCATCACGTTATTGCTCACCGGCATCTGGGTGTACAGCAGCACGATAACGAACGAACCGACGGCGAACAGGATAAAGTTCTTCTTGCGGCCCAGGATGTCGGTCAGATAGGCGCTGATGACGTAACCCACATAGGAACCGACGATCACCATCGCCAGGTAGCCACCGGTACTCAGCACACTCAAGCCACGTTCATTCTTCAGGAAGGTCGGCAACCACGAGGTGATGGCGTAGTAGCCACCCAGCGCACCGGTGGTCAGCAACGAGGCGCGAATCGTGGTGAAGAGGATGCCGGGGGCGAAAATCTCGTAGAACTTCGCCGGATTGCTCGGTTCCTGACGGGCCTTGGTCTGGTTATAGATCTCCGGGTCCTTGACCAGTCGCCGGACGAAAATCACGAACACCGCCGGGACCAGGCCGAGCATGAACAGGGCGCGCCAGGCGTCTTCCGGTGCCAGCACCGAGAACAGCAGCGCATACAGAATCGCCGTCATGCCCCACCCCAGCGCCCAACCCGCCTGCACCATGCCAACCGCCTTGCCACGGTCCTTGGCGCGGATCACCTCGCCCATCAGCACCGCGCCGGCCGTCCATTCGCCACCGAAGCCAAAGCCCATCAGGGTACGGGCGATCAGCAGTTGTTCATAACTCTGGGCCAGGCCACACAGGAAGGTGAAGAAGGCGAACCACAGCACTGTCAGTTGCAAGGTACGGACCCGACCGATACGGTCCGAGAGGATACCGGCTATCCAGCCGCCAAGGGCCGAGGCAATCAGGGTGCTGGTGTGAATCAGCCCCGCCTGCCCGGTGGTGATGCCCCACATCGCGATCAGGGTCGGTACCACGAAACTGAGCATCTGCGTGTCCATGCCGTCCAGGGCATAACCGATCTTGCAGCTCCAGAAGGTGCGGCGCTCCTGCTGATTGATGTTGCGATACCAGTCGAACGGGCCGGAACGGGCCTGGGTTTGGGGGACGCCGAGTGTGTCAGGGGCACTCATGGTGGTTCTCCACGGTTTTATTGTTATAAGCCTCGACGACGGGAGCGTAGAGACCGGTTGCCCCGATTCTTGGGCCCACGGCGCGGCGCGTCCAACGAATAAAATTGCGGACGGGTCATAAGAAAAAGTTGATTGGGTGGGAAACGGTGGAGTGTCTGGTTGGAATGCTGTTGTGGCGAGGGGATTTATCCCCGCTGGGCTGCGCAGCAGCCCCCTTGGATCTGTCTGACACACCACTGGGGCTGATGTTTTTTTGGGGCTGCTTCGCAGCCCAGCGGGGATAAATCCCCTCGCCACAGAAAAGCTCTATCTGGGTGGGGTCAAAGCCCGCGCAAATCCCGCTCTTCAATCGGTCGGCTCTGGCGCAGGCGCTTGCCGCCCAGCACTACCCAGTCGATCAGGCGGAACAGGCACTCCAGGCCGAACGACAGCAGCATGGCACCGCTGATGCCCCAGATCATCGCTTCGGGGGTCAGCAGGATCTGGTAGCTGTAGCCATTCCAGGTTTCCTTGCGGATGTCCGGATCGGCGGCCAGCGCCACTTGCAGCAACCGGATATACCACGGGCCTTGCATCGCCTGGTATTGCTTGTCCAATGCCTGCTGACGCACCAGCAGGGTGTTCAGGCTGTCGGCATCGCTGCGAAAGATCGGGTCCTCGCTGGCGCGGTAATGAGCCACCAGGGCCTGCATGTCACCTTTGAAGAACTGGTTGGCGGTGCCCTGGAAGCCTTGCAGGCCGTTCTGGGCTTCGATCAGATGCGCCTCGACCCGCTTGGCGTAATCGCTGATGAAACCCGGCACCTGGACCCCCACCAGCAGGCCCACTGCAAACAACACCAGCCGTAGATAACTGAGCAACATAACGTAACGTCCTTATTCGGTGCGGCCGTGGCTGACGCATTCGCCGCGTCGCCACAGGCTCCATTGGCCCGGTTCGTAGCGGGTCCAGGTTTCGTTTTCGGTCAAGGGTTCGGTGGCGATCACCGTGACCACGTCGTTGGGCGTGGTTTCGGCCTGGAAATCCACAATCACATCCACGTCCTTGAGCCGCGCCGGGCCAAACGGCGCGCGACGGGTGATCTGGGCCAGTTTGGTCGAGCAATAGCAGAACAGCCAGTCGCCATCGCTGAGCAGGCAGTTGAACACACCCTTGCTGCGGTATTCGGAACAGGCCTGGATCAGCGAGGGCAGCAATTGCTCCACCTCCACCGGTTCCGGGAAAGCCTGGCGCACACGGTTGAGCAGGTCGCAGAACGCCGCTTCGCTGTCAGTATCGCCCACCGGGCGGTAGAAACTCACCTCCGGCTGGAAACCGGCGAGCTGGCCGTTATGGGCAAAACACCAGTTGCGCCCCCACAACTCGCGCACGAACGGGTGGGTGTTGGACAGGCAGACCTTGCCGACATTGGCCTGGCGGATATGCCCGATCACCACTTCGCTCTTGATCGGATAGCGCTGCACCAGGTTCGCCACTTCCGATTCACTGCTGGCGGCCGGGTCCTGGAACAGGCGCAGGCCGCGGCCTTCATAAAACGCGATGCCCCAACCGTCCCGGTGCGGCCCGGTCTTGCCGCCGCGCTGCATCAGCCCGGTGAAGCTGAACACGATGTCGGTCGGCACATTGGCACTCATGCCCAGTAACTCACACATGCTCGGACTCTCGCTTGAAGGGGCAGGCCGGGTTACAGACGCGGCTCGATGCGCGAACGCTGGGGATTGCTCGGCACCGGCGGGCGACCGTAACGGTCATCGCCGGCCACGCCGAACGGCGGCTCGTCATCCTCCGCATCAGCTGCGGCGGCAGCGGCTTTCGCGGCGGCGGCCCTTTCCTTGCGGGCGTTGGAAGCACGCTCGATGGGGAAGCGGATCAACGCGAAGATCAGGTAGACGCCGAAGGCGATCATGCCGTACATGAGCAGGTCGGACGCTGCGCGCCAGACGTTGTTGCCCACCTTGAACAGAATGTCCAGGGCAACAATGGCCAGGGCCGGGGCAAACTTGTCCTTCACCGGGTCGACAATGGTGGGGCAGAACAGCAACACCGCCACCAGCAACCGCAGCGGCTCGCGCAACCAGCGCCACATCCAGCGAGTGAGGCGCATCCATACGAGCAGGCAGCCCAGTGCGGCGAAGGCGTAAAGGCCCCAGGCGATCAGATAGTCGTTCTCGGTCATGGTGTCCATGGCAAGGCAGGCAAGTCGGGTAGGAACAGACCATTACTGGCCTGTCCCCCCCTAAGAACCGTACGTGCGCCTTTCAACGCATACGGCTCAAGTCTTTAGAAAGCCCCTTGCGGAGCCGGCTTGTTCACTGTCAATCCACGGCTATGGAGCTGCTGATGACATACTGGGTGCAATAGTACCCGGTTATCCAAGGTGTCTCCACCGCCCTGGGAGCGATGGATAATATGGTGGTCATGCCAACCACTGACCTTGGTGATCGGTTGTTTGCACAACGGGCAAAGACCACGTTGGCCTTGGAAGAGCCTGACGATTTGCTTCCGGTACTTCAGCTTCTTGAGCATCCGTTCCATCCGTAATTTTTCGCCCATTTCTTCCATGGAAGGATCGAAGGGATTGAACACCCCACTCACCTTCCTATGCCGCTCAATCGGTGTACTCGCTAACAGATACATAGGAGCTAGCGTTTTTGTCCCATCCTTCTTCAACACCGAGGTGGCGAATATCCAATTTCTCCCTTCATAAGCCCGAAAATAATTTCTTCTGACCCAATCCAACGATTTGTTGGGATGTCGCCGTTTCGCCCAATGCCATAGGGCAGAGAAAATCGTACTGTCCATCCGGCTGTACGCCTTCTTGGCAACCACTGGCTGGTGATACTGCGCCCAGCCTCTGAGCAACGGATTTAGCAGTCGGATCAGATCCGCCTGTGTCGCCGTTTTGTGGGTGCTGATGACCTCCTTGACCTTGCTATAGAACGCTTTCACGTTTTTCTTGCTCGGCTTGATCAGGAGCTTCCCATCGTACTTGCGGAAATTCCATCCAAGAAAGTCAAAGCCTTGATCAATGTGGACGACATGGGTTTTTTCAGGCGACAGCTGCAGCCCTCTTACAGCGAGGAACCGCTCAACCCAAGGTTTAATCTCGTTTTCCAGCACCTCTTTCGAGCCTCCTGTAATCACAAAATCGTCCGCATAACGCACCACATTGATCTTCAGCTTTTTGGCCTTTGTCACGCCCAGATGTTGCTTGAGCTGTGCCTCCAGTCCGTCCAGCACCATGTTTGCCAAGGTGGGCGAAATAATCCCGCCCTGTGGTGTACCGGCTTCCGTTGCCTGTAGCTGGCCTTTATGGATCACACCAGCTTTCAACCATTTCTGAAGCACCGCCTTGTCCATTGGAACGTTGGCAATGAGCCAGTCGTGGTTGATGTTGTCAAAGCAGCCCTTGATGTCCGCTTCCAAAACCCATTGGGCCGAGACCTTTTTGGATAGGCACACGAACAGCTGTCCCATCGCATCCGCCGTGCAACGTTCGATCCTAAAGCCGTAGCTATTTGGATCACCGGTGGTTTCTGCGATAGGCGCTAGGGCAAGCAGATATAGCGCCTGCATTGCCCTGTCTGTCATGGTTGGGATGCCCAGAGGGCGTTCCTTTCCATTTGACTTCGGAATAAACACACGCCGTAAAGGCCGTGGCTTATATCCGTGCCGCTTCAACCCATTCGCCGCTTTCCATTTGGCATCGGGTGTATCCCAGAGCACGCGGTCGACTCCCGCCGTGCGCTTGCCCTGGTTTTCAGTAACTCGTCGTACGGCCAGGTACCTAGCCGAACGAGAGCGGGTCAACATTCGTTGCAAGGCTTTCACTCTGCGCCAATTGTTTTCCCGACAAGCCTTCGCAATCCGCACCTGCATCACCCGGACATTCCGCTGAACGCGACACCAGTCGATGTCGTGCCATTGCTGCGGAGCACCGGAAGGCGCAGGCACGGCCGTATGGCTGTGTACTAGCATGCTGCCTTCCTCTCAATTTGCCTGAGCTGAAGACGTACGCATCCCCTGACGGGAATGGACGCTCCCGTCAGGGCTGGATAAATGTGAAATCCAAACCTCGGATTTCTAAGATTGTTGAGACAGGTTCACTCAGAGTTCATGCGACGAAAGACCACGCAGAAGTCTGCCCGGTTTCCCGTGAGGTAATGTTCCAACCCCTATCCGGTCCATTACAGTCCGGCTTTCGCTTTCTCTGCGATCCCATACCCGCACAGCCAACAGTTCACCTTACGGATCCCCTGCCCTAAGGCAGCTGTACGGGCTTACCACGTTCCCCACCTGTCACACGATTGGTTTAGGGCCTACCTTTTCGCCGGTGACCTTGATGACGACGTACCCCCAGCCTCTACAGAGGTATCCGATCACTTTGCCTTTTGGCTCAAGCCTGGTAGCAGTTTCGGCTTGTTTATAATTACGACGTTTATCAGCAGTTCACATATGTTGCCCATGCCAACCAGCCTGGCGCCTCAACCCGGTACTGCTCCGAGCATCTCTGCATTGCCTCGCAGCAAGTGCAGACCCGTTTGGGGGCTACGTTGTTGGAAAAGCTTCACACCTCATCGTTGCCAATGACGCATGTTTTCCTAGGCTATCGTTGGTCGTACAACGAGTCCGCTGCTAACTTGGAGTCAAGCTAGATGGACAATGACAGGCAGAGCTTTCGCTCGAGTCTTCAGATAGATGGGAGCAAGAACTGACATCGCAGCATGCCCTGAGAAGTGTTTCCTCCTGTTTCAAAAGGAGGAGAAAACCCCTGCGGGAATTTTCTCTCGCGCGGGTTGGGTCCTAAAAGGACCGAGGATTTAGTGGGCACTCCAGAGCCAGGTGAACTGGTTCTGTGGTCGAACTTCCGAGCGCTGATCGACCTTGGGCTACCACCGCCGCAGCGGCAAGTCCTTGAAGGTAATGGACTTCTGGGCCGGTTTTGTTTCTCGAGACTGGGTACCCGAGCTTTTTGGTTTTCTTATGAAAACCCTTCAAGATGACCAATACACCTTGAAGCTGAAGACACGCTACGCGTGTCGCACAGAGGCGCTTATAGTAACGGCTTTTCGCCCGTCAGGCTGCCCAGACGTGCACCATGAATATGTTCGAGAGCCTTTCATGTCCTTATCCGCCCATGTTTCCAACGCCCCGGTAGCCCGCAAGGACCCCGGTGTCGACCCGTATGCCTGGCTGCAGGAACGCGACACCGACGCCGTACTCGACTACCTCAAGGCTGAAAATCGCTTCCAGGAAGACCAACTCGCCGACCAGGCCGAACTGCGCGAAACCCTGTTCCAGGAAATCAAGGGCCGGATCCTCGAGACCGATCTGTCCCTGCCCTCGCCCTGGGGTCCTTACCTGTACTACACCCGCACCACCGCCGGTGACGAATACCCGCGCCACTACCGCTGCCCGCGCCCGGCGGATGACAGCCTGACCGTGGACGAACACCACGAGCAGTTGCTGCTGGACCCGAACGCGCTGGCCAATGGCGGTTTCTTTTCCCTGGGTGCCTTCAGCATCAGCCCCGACCACCAGCGTCTGGCCTACAGCCTGGACACCACGGGCGAAGAGATCTACACGCTGTTCGTGAAAGAACTGTCCAACGACAAGGTCAGCGAACTGTCCTTCGAAAACTGCGACGGCAGCATGACGTGGGCCAACGACAGCCTGACGTTGTTTTTTGGCGAACTGGACGACACCCACCGTCCCCACAAGCTCTGGCGCTATCGCCTTGATGGCACCGCCGCCGAAGAAGTGTTCCATGAACCGGACGGACGTTTCTTCCTGCATTGCTACCGTTCGAGCTCCGAACGGCAGTTGATCCTGTCCCTGGGCAGCAAGACCACCAGCGAAGTCTGGGTACTGGATGCCGCCCAACCCCAGCTGCCCTTCACTTGCCTGGCACCCCGGGTGGAACATCATGAATACGACGTCGACCACGGCTTGCTCGACGGCCAATGGACCTGGCTGATCCGTACCAATCGCGACGGGATCAATTTCGCGCTGTACCAGGCCCCCGACACGGGCGTGGCGCCGACCGAGGCCGACTGGCGGAACCTGATCCCCCACAGCGACACGGTGATGATCGATGGCCTGAGCCTGAACGCCGGCGCCATGACGTTGAGCCTGCGGGAGGGTGGCCTGCCGATCATCGAGGTGCATCCACAGGATTTGCCGGCTTATCGCGTACAACTGCCGGACGCTGCCTACAGCCTGCATGTGCAGAACAGCCTGGAGTTCGCCAGCGAACGCATCCGCCTGCGCTATGAAGCCCTGAACCGCCCGGCGCAGATCCGCCAGTTGGACCTTGCCAGTGGCGAACAGGTGGTTCTCAAGCAAACCCCGGTGCTGGGTCCGTTCGACGCCGATGCCTACGTCAGTCAACGGCTTTGGGCTACCGCACCGGACGGCACCCAGGTGCCCATCAGCCTGGTGGTCAAACGCGAGGCCCTCGGTCAACCGGTGCCGCTGTATCTGTACGGCTACGGCGCCTATGGCGAAAGCCTCGACCCCTGGTTTTCCCACGCCCGGCTGAGTCTGCTCGACCGCGGCGTCGCCTTCGCCATTGCCCATGTGCGCGGCGGCGGCGAACTCGGAGAAGCCTGGTATCGCGCCGGCAAGCAGGAGCACAAGCACAACACTTTCAGCGACTTCATCGCGTGCGCCGAGCATCTGATCGGCAACGGGTTCACCACCGCCGATCAACTGGCGATCAGTGGCGGCAGCGCAGGCGGCCTGCTGATCGGCGCGGTGCTCAATCAACGCCCGGAGCTGTTCAAGGTCGCGATTGCCGAAGTACCGTTCGTCGATGTACTCAACACCATGCTCGACCCGGACCTGCCATTGACCGTCACCGAATACGACGAATGGGGCAATCCGCAGGAGCCAGATGTTTATGATCGGATCAGGGCCTACGCGCCGTACGAAAACGTCCGCGCCCAGGCGTACCCGGCGCTGCTGGTCATCGCCGGGTACAACGACAGCCGCGTGCAGTATTGGGAAGCGGCCAAGTGGGTGGCGAAATTGCGCGCCACCAAGACCGATGACAACCCGTTGCTGCTCAAGACCGAATTGGGCGCCGGCCACGGTGGAATGAGCGGACGCTACCAGGGGTTGCGTGACGTAGCGCTCGAATATGCGTTTGTGTTGAAGATTTTGGGCAAGGCTTGAGGAACTCTGGTTGAGGGCCGGGTCTTAGCTCCATGAGCAGGGCCCAGCCTTGGCACCATTCAGAACTGTGGGAGCGAGCCTGCTCGCGATAGCGGTCTACTTTTCAACGTTGAAGTCGACTGACACTGCGCTGTCGCGAGCAGGCTCGCTCCCGCGGGGATCATCCCACTCTTGCAAAGAACACAAAAAAAGACCGTAAGCCATGCCAGAACCGACCTTACTGAACAACGAAATCCGCGACTGGCTGATGGACTGCGGCCTGTTCGATCAGTTTCTACCTGTGGACTTCGCCGCAGCGTCGGGCTATTTCAGCATCAGCGCCATCGCCCAGGGCGAAGCGATTTTTCGTGAGGGCGATGCCGGCAGCTTCATGTGCATCATCCACACCGGCCAGGTGGCCGTGCAGAAGACCGGTCCCGACGGGCAAGCGGTGACTATCGCCACCCTGCGCAGTGGCCGGGCATTTGGTGAAATGGCGGTACTGGATGGCGAACGGCGTTCGGCCAGTTGCATCGCCGCCAGTGATTGCCAGCTGCTGAACCTGGGCAAGGACTCCCTGGAAAAAATGCTCAACGACGCCCCCAAGGTCGCCGCAAAAATCATCCGCGCCCTCGCCGTCTCCCTGTCCAAGCGCCTGCGCATGGCTGATGGGCAGTTGCTGTCGCAGCAGGTCTAGCACTCTGTGGGAGCGAGCCTGCTCGCGATAGCGTCAG
>NZ_JBMDKO010000055.1:0-37761 GCF_057809755.1 Pseudomonas sp. FG13 | reverse complement strand
CACGCGATAGCGTCGGGCCAGACAAATGGTGTTGGCTGATGCACCGCCATCGCGAGCAGGCTCGCTCCCACAGGGTTTAGCGCAGGCTCAAGGCAGCAGGATCGTCGAGCCCGTCGTGCGCCGCGCCGACAATTCGGCCTGGGCCTTGGCCGCTTCCGCCAATGGATAACGCTGATTGATATCCACCGTAAGCTTGCCGCTGCTGATCATCCCGAACAGTTCGTCGGCCATGCGTTGCAGGTTTTCGGCGTTGTTGGCGTAAGTCGCCAGGGTCGGCCGGGTTACGTACAGCGAGCCTTTCGCCGACAGAATCCCCAGGTTCACCCCGTCCACCGCTCCCGAGGCATTGCCGAAGCTCACCAGCAGGCCACGGGGCGCGACGCAATCGAGCGAGGTCAGCCAGGTGTCCTTGCCAACCCCGTCGTACACCACCGGTACTTTCTTGCCGTCAGTCAATTCCAGCACCCGCTGTGCGACGTTTTCCTTGCTGTAATCGATGGTTTCCCAGGCGCCATGGGCTTTGGCGACGGCCGCTTTTTCCGCCGAGCTCACGGTACCGATCAGCTTCACGCCCAAAGCCTTGGCCCATTGGCAGGCCAGGGAGCCGACGCCACCGGCAGCGGCATGGAACAGGATGGTTTCGCCACCCTTGAGCTCATAGGTCTGGCGCAGCAGATACTGCACCGTCAGGCCCTTGAGCATGACGCCGGCAGCCTGTTCGAAACTGATGGACTCAGGCAGGTGCACCAGGTTGGCCTCGGGCAACACATGCACATCGCTGTAGGCCCCCAGCGGGCCGCTGCCATAGGCCACCCGATCGCCCACTTTGAACCGGGTGACGCCTGAGCCGACCGCCTCGACCACGCCCGCACCCTCGGCGCCCAGGCCCGAAGGCAGGGCCGGCGGAGGATAAAGACCACTGCGGTAATAGGTGTCGATGAAATTCAGGCCGATGGCCCGGTTGCTCACGCGCACCTGCTGCGGGCCTGGTTCGGCAGGTTGGTAATCCACGTACTCAAGCACTTCGGGGCCGCCGTGGGAACTGAACTGGATACGTTTGGCCATCTTCACTTTCTCCTTGTCGCAGGACTTTTTACCAAGCCTGACATCGGACTCCTAAGCTTGACCTTCGTCAACTGTGGCGTGGGCAAGTGCGGTGGTATCCTGTGCGCCCATTGGCCACCGGCCCGCTGTACGCCGCGTAGCCCAGTCCTGATCAAAGGGGGTGTCATGACCACTCGCACCGAGGCCGTGAAAGCCTATCTGCTCGACCTGCAAGACCGCATCTGCGCTGCACTGGAAGCCGAGGACGGCGGCACTCGCTTCGTCGAAGACGCCTGGACCCGGCCTGCCGGCGGTGGCGGTCGCACCCGGGTGCTGGAGAACGGTACGGTCATTGAAAAGGGCGGTGTCAATTTTTCCCACGTCTTCGGCAGCGGTCTCCCACCGTCGGCCAGCGCCCATCGGCCGGAGCTGGCCGGACGCGGCTTCGAAGCCCTGGGCGTGTCGCTGGTGATCCATCCGCACAACCCCCACGTTCCGACCTCCCACGCCAACGTGCGCTTCTTCAGCGCGGAAAAAGAAGGCGAAGAACCGGTCTGGTGGTTCGGCGGTGGCTTCGACCTGACGCCGTACTACGGCGTCGCCGAAGACTGCGTGCACTGGCACCGCGTGGCCGAACAGGCCTGTGCCCCGTTCGGCCCAGAGGTGTATCCGCGCTACAAGGCCTGGTGCGACAGCTATTTCCACCTCAAGCATCGGAACGAACCCCGGGGTATCGGCGGCCTGTTTTTCGATGACCTGAACGAGTGGGGATTCGACACCTGCTTCGCCTTTATCCGAGCAATCGGCGATGCCTACATCGAGGCCTACCTGCCCATTGTGCGGCGGCGCAAACACGAGCCGTTCACCGCGAAGCAACGGGAGTTCCAGGAATTCCGTCGCGGGCGCTACGTGGAATTCAACCTGGTCTACGACCGCGGCACCCTGTTCGGGCTGCAATCGGGCGGACGGACCGAGTCGATCCTGATGTCCCTGCCGCCGCAGGTACGCTGGGGTTACGACTGGAAAGCCGAGCCGGGCAGCGAAGAAGCGCGCCTGACCGAGTATTTCCTGCAGGATCGCGATTGGCTGGCGCAGGCCTGAACGGAGACTGACCCGATGACCATGGACCGCTACGTTGTAATGGGTAACCCCATCGGCCACAGCAAGTCGCCGTTGATCCATCGCCTGTTTGCCGAACAGACCGGGCAAACACTGGACTACAGCACCCTTCTGGCACCCCTGGATGATTTCGCCGGTTGCGCGCGGGAATTTTTCCGCGAGGGACGTGGGGCGAATGTCACCGTACCGTTCAAGGAAGACGCTTTCCGACTGGCTGACAGCCTGACCGAGCGGGCGCAGCGGGCCGGGGCGGTCAATACCCTGAGCAAGTTGGCCGATGGTCGTCTGTTGGGCGACAACACCGACGGCGCCGGGCTGGTGCGGGACCTGACCGTCAATGCCGGTTTCAGCCTCAAGGGCAAACGCATCCTGGTGCTGGGGGCCGGAGGCGCGGTACGCGGCGCCCTGGAGCCGCTGCTGGCCGAGGCACCGGCTTCGGTGATCATCGCCAACCGTACCGTGGAAAAAGCCGAATTGCTGGCCGAGTTGTTCGCGGACCTGGGCCCGGTCTCGGCCAGTGGTTTCGATTGGCTGCGCGAGCCGGTGGACCTGATCATCAACGCCACGTCCGCGAGCCTGTCAGGGGATGTACCGCCGATTGCAGGCAGCCTGATCGAACCCGGCAAGACCGTTTGCTACGACATGATGTACGGCAAGGAGCCTACTTCGTTCTGCCGCTGGGCCAACGAACAGGGCGCCGCGGTGGCGATGGACGGCCTGGGCATGCTGGCGGAACAGGCGGGCGAAGCGTTCTACCTGTGGCGCGGCGTGCGCCCGGACACCGCGCCGGTGCTGGCCGAGTTGCGCCGACAGCTGGCGCTGTAACCCCTGTGGGAGCAAAGCTTGCTCGCGAGACAGGCACCTCGGTTTCCAACAGACCGGGTCGCTTTCATCGCGAGCAAGCTTTGCTCCCACAGTGCTGACCGTATCAATCCTCAAAGTGAATCGGGCACCTCTCCGGCCCTTCCAGCTTCTTCAACTCCTCCACTACATGGGGCCGGGCCTTGCGCAAGGTCAGGCTGCGCCCTTGGGCACCGAGGCGGCGGGCTTCCTGGTGCAACATTTCCACCCCTGAGTAATCGATGAAGTTGATTTGCTGGGCATCGATCACCACCCGTTGCCCTTGCAAGCGTTGCAGGCGCACCTGCAGATAATGACTGGCGCCGAAGAAGATCGAACCGCCGACCCGCAGCACATCCGCCTCGCCTTCGTGGGCATGGTGCACCCGCGGCTGTGACGTGCGCTTGAGGTAGAAAAACAGCGACGCCAGCACACCGGCGTAGATGGCCGTCTGCAGCTCCAGCAGCAACGTGGCCAGGCACGTCAGGCTCATCACCACGAATTCCGCCCGGCTCACCCGGTACAACGCCCGGATGCCGCGGTGGTCCACCAGCCCCCAGGCGATCAGCAGAATACTGCCGGCCATCGCCGGAATCGGGATGTGCGAGATCAGTTTCGCACCGGCGACCGCAAACAAGGCCACCCACAATGCCGAGAACACCCCGGCCAGGGGGGAACAGGCCCCCGCGTCGTAGCTGAGGCCGGAACGGGTAAAAGAACCGGCTGACAGGGAGCCGGAGAAAAATCCGCCCACGATGTTGGAAAGCCCCTGCGCCCTGACCTCCTGGTTGGCGTCGAGCAATTGCCCGGAGCGCACCGATAACGAACGAGCAATGGACAGACTGGTGACCAGCCCGAGCATGCCCACCGCAACGGCACCGGGGAGCAGGCGCAGGATCAGGTCGAGGTCCAGTGGCAGCGCAGTGAACGGCGGCAGGCGCCCGGCAAAGGCGCTGACCAGCGCCACATGCCCGAACATGGCCGGCCACAACCAGACCACCAGGCTACTGATGACCAACGTTATCAACAGGCTCGGCCAGCGCGGCAACAGCCGCTTGAGTAGCACACCCAGGGCCAGCGTCCCCAAACCCAACAGCAACGACGGCTTATCCACAGCCCCGAGATGACTGAGCAACATCAGCACGCCCTTCAAGGCCGTGGCCTCGTTCGGCAGATCGAGCCCCATCAGGTTCGGCAACTGCCCCAGTGCGATCACCACCGCCGCTCCCAGGGTGAAACCGAGCACCACCGAGTGCGAGACGAAGTTCACCAAGGCACCAAAACGTAGCAGGCCCAACAGCCATTGGAAGATGCCCGCCAGCACCGTCAGCAACAGAATCAGGGTGATGTAGTCCTGGGTCGCGGGCACGGCCAAGGGACTGACACTGGCGTACAGAACAATGGAGATCGCCGCCGTAGGGCCGCAGATCAAATGCCAAGACGAACCCCACAGGCAGGCAATCAGCACCGGCACGATCGCGGCGTACAAGCCGTACTCAGGGGGCAAACCGGCAATCAGGGCGTAGGCGATGGACTGCGGCAACGCCAGGATCGCGCCGCTCAAACCCACGATCAGGTCACGGCCGACACTGGCCCGGGTCTGCCGGGGCAGCCAGCTCAGGAAGGGGAACAGTGAATGACGGGTGGGGATTGCCATGGGGCCTCAAGGATGGGGGTTGAGAACAAGAGTATCAGGACCAGGCACCGTTCTCCCTGTGGCGAGGGGATTTATCCCCGCGGGGTCGCGGAGCGGCCCCAAACAGCTGAACCCAAATGATCTGACACACCGAGTCGACACATTAGGGCCGCTTCGCGGCCCAGCGGGGATAAATCCCCTCGCCACAAAAGTGCTCCGGATCACCTTCTGAGGGCTTATCCGGAGCACACGGGTCATCAGAGCTTGGCCTTCACCGCAGCCAACGCCTCTTGCCCATCCGCCGTCTTCACGCCATCCAACCATTTGTCCAACACCGCCGGGTTGGCCTTGATCCAGGCCTTGGCCGCCTCGGCGTTGGTGACCTTGTTGTTCACCACCTCGGCCATGATGCTGTTTTCCATTTCCTGGGTGAAGCTCAGGTTGGTCAACAGCTTGCCCACGTTCGGGCAGGCCTGTGCATAACCTTTGCGGGTCAGGGTATAGACGCTGCCCGTATCGCCGAAGTACTTCTCGCCGCCCTTGAGGTAATGCATTTTCAGCTGCACGTTCATCGGGTGCGGCGTCCAGCCGAGGAAGGTCACGAACTTCTGCTTCTTCACGGCCCGGGACACTTCCGCCAGCATCGCCTGCTCGCTGGACTCCACCAGTTTCCAATCGCCCATGCCGAAGTCGTTGGTCTTGATGATTTCTTTCAAGGAAAGGTTCGCCGGGGCGCCGGAACCGATGCCGTAGATTTTCTTCTCGAACTTGTCAGCGAATTTGTTCAGGTCGGCAAAGTTATGCACACCGGCATCCCAGACGTAGTCCGGGACGGCCAGGGTGAATTCGGTGCCGTCCAGGTTCTTGGCCAGTTGCGTGACATCCCCGTTCGCCACGAATTTGTCATAGAACCCTTGCTGCGCCGGCATCCAGTTGCCCAGGAATACATCGACCTGGCCATCCTTGAGGCCGCCAAACGTGATCGGCACCGCGAGGGTGTCGACCTTGGGCTTGTAGCCCATGCCTTCCAACAGAAAACCGGTGATGGCATTGGTCGCCGCGATATCGCTCCAACCCGGGTCAGCCATCTTGACCGTCTCGCAGCTCTGCTCGGCCCACGCCGAGGCACTGCTCAACACCAACAGCCCAGCGGCCAGTACTGTGGATAACTTTTGCATGTGCTTCCCCTTACGTTCGTTATTGATTTTGGCAGGGTTGTGGATAACGGGCCTTGCGCTCCAGATCGTCGAGGTCGATGTGATTGCGCATGTATTGCTGACTGGCATCCACCAGCGGCTGGTGATCCCAGCTCTTGAGTTTGCCCAGGGTCAGCGCCTGGGCGACGAAACGACGGCGTCGCTGGCTGGCGAGCACCTGTCGATGAATGGTTGGGATGTCCCACTTGGCCCTGGCTTCGGCGAGAAATTCGGCGAACAGGGCTTGATGCTCCGGTGACTGGCTGAGATCTTCCAATTCCTTGGGGTCGTTACGGACATCGAACAACAGGCACGGATCATCTTCGCTGTAGATGAATTTCCACTGGCCGCGGCGGATCATCATCAACGGGCTGATGGTGCCTTCGGCCATGTATTCACCAAAGACCTCGTCGTGCCCGCCCTGCCCTTGCAGGTGCGGCACCAACGAACGACCGTCCAGCGGCAAGCCAGGCTCCAGCGTACCGCCGGCCAGTTCCACCAGGGTGGGCAACAAGTCGGCGGTGGACACCGCGGCGCTGACCCGGCCACTGGCGAATTGACCCGGAGCACTGACCAGCAGCGGCACCCGCGCGGACATCTCGAACCAGTGCATTTTGTACCAGAGCCCTTTTTCGCCGAGCATATCGCCATGATCGCCGGAGAACACGATGATCGTGTCGTCCATCAAGCCGGTGTCCTCAAGGGTTTGCAGCAGCTTGCCCACATTGCTGTCGATGTAGCTGCAAGCGCCGAAATAGGCACGGCGCGCGTCGCGAATCTTATCCACAGGCAACGGCTTGTCCCACAGGTCATAGACCTTCAGCAATCGCTGGGAGTGGGGATCGAGATCGGTTTGCGCCGGGGTTTGCGGCAGCGGGATGTCGTTGTCGTCATACAAATCCCAGAAAGCCTTGGGAATGGTGTACGGGTCGTGTGGGTGAGTCATCGATACGGTCAGGCAGAACGGTTGGTCGCCGTCTTCACGGATGTGGTCGAACAGGTACTGCTGCGCCTTGAACACCACTTCTTCGTCGAAATCCAACTGGTTGGTGCGCACGCACGGCCCGGCCTGCAACACCGAAGACATGTTGTGGTACCAGCTCGGCCGCACATCCGGCTCATCCCAGTTCACGGCCCAGCCGTAATCGGCCGGGTAAATGTCACTGGTCAGGCGCTCTTCGTAGCCGTGCAACTGGTCCGGCCCGCAGAAGTGCATCTTGCCGGACAACGCCGTGCGGTAGCCGAGGCGCCGCAGGTAATGGGCATACGTCGGGACGTCGGCCGGAAAATCCGCAGCGTTGTCATAGGCGCCGATCTTGCTGGGCAACTGGCCGCTCACCAGGGTAAAACGCGACGGCGCGCACAGCGGACTGTTGCAATAAGCAGCGTCGAACACCACGCCTTGCTCGGCCAGGCGCGACAGATTCGGCAGCTTGATGGGCGAAGGACCGTAGATCGGCAACATTGGCGCGGCCATCTGATCGGCCATGATGAAAAGAATGTTCTTGCGCTTCATGTAATCGCGGCATTCCATAGTGAGCGGTTATGCGAAATTGCTGCGATTGAGCATGTTCCCCCAACCTATTAGGGTAAAGCCCATGCAGGATAATGACTAGGATAAGCACAGCTTATGTATGACGCCTTGGGTGACCTGTCCCTGGATCTGTTCCGGGCCTTTGAAGCTGCGGCCAGGCAACGAAGCTTTACGGCGGCGGCGATTGAGCTGGGCACCACACAGCCGGCCATCAGCCAGCAGATCAAACGCCTGGAGGAACAGCTCGGCACGCGGTTGTTCGATCGCATTTACCGTGGCATCGAATTGACCGAGGCCGGGACGACGTTGTTCGAACAAGTACAGGCCGGTTTACAGAACATCGACGCAGGATTGAGCGCGATCACCGCTCAACATCAGCACGAGGTGTTGCAGGTCGCCACCGACTTCGCCTTCGCCGCCTACTGGCTGATGCCGCGACTGCATCGTTTTCACGCTGCCAACCCGCAGGTGGACGTCAGCCTGGTGACCAGCGAGCGGAACCACAACATGTTGCGCACCGACATCGACGTTGCCGTGCTGTTCGGCGACGGTCGCTTCAAACAGGGCGAAAGTCGCTGGCTGTTCAGTGAAGAAGTTTTTCCAGTGTGCAGCCCGTTGCTGCTCAAGGAGCGTCCCCTGCCTCTGCCGGCCCAGGCCTTGTTGGAGTTTCCACTGTTGCACCTGCGCGGCGGCAACAGCAGTCACTGGTTCGACTGGAATGGCGTGTTCCGCGAACTGGGCATCACCTCGCCGCCAGCGCCGGGGCAATTGCGTTTCGACAATTACACCTTGCTGATCCAGGCGGCGATTGGTGGCCAAGGTGTTGCCATCGGCTGGCGCCACCTTGTGGATAACTTATTGGCCCAAGGCCTGTTGTGTCGTCCCATCGCCGAGACGGTGCTGTCGCGCCTGGGGTATTACGTGGTCCTGCCCCAGCGTAAACGGCGTGGGGCATTGATCCGGCAGTTTGTGGACTGGCTGATGGAAGAACAGGCCACCAGCGGCGAGTCGCTCACGGGGTTGCCGTTGCCGTCCATTGCTGTTTGAGATGTGCGGGTGAAGGCACTTTCATGATCAAAGAAAAACCCTGTGGCGAGGGGATTTATCCCCTCGCCACAAACAGCAATCCTCACCACAGGTTTTGCACGGTCGTCAGGTGGCGGCTACGAAGCTGACATGCTGGCCCACATGCAGATTCAAGCTCAGCTCATCGGCAATGCCGACGGCCACCCGGTTGAGCCGTTCCAGGGACTCGGCCATACCCGGCTCCAGGCTGGTACTGACCTGGGTGAAATGCTCGATACTCAACCCAGCGGCAGCATAGGGCGCATTGACCAGGGTCCACCGCAATGAACTGTTGCGCAGGGCATCGAGGATTTCCTCGGCGGCATGCCGCTGCAAGTCATCTTCGCCCTCGTCTTCGTCGAGCACGGCGAAGTCCCCCACCAGAAACAGCCGGGGAATGTTCACCGCCTGCATGCCGACAATCAGCGCATCCACCGCCAGGACCTGTTCCACCGGACCCGGAATCAGCGTGCGTTCCACGTGCTCGCTGTTCATCGGCAATCCCGGCGCGTTAAGTAGGCAGATCACTGCATCGGTGCCGGCCACGCTTTGCTTGACCCGTTCGGGGTCATAGAGATCGCCGGTCTTGGTCCGCAGGCCCGGACGCGGCGCCAGGGCCGTGAGATCATCGAGAACGGCAATGACTTCATGCTGGCGTCGCAGCATTTCAGCCATCAACGCACTGCCGAGGCTGCTCATGGCACCATAGAGCACCACTTTGATCACCGGGGTTTCGGCGTTTTTCATGGCTGTTTTTCCCTTTTTTACCGCGTATAAGCCTCTGACCTGCGGGAAACGGCGAGGGTTCGCAAGGAGTGACAATGCAACGGATCAAGGGCTACCACGCCCATGTTTATTTCGATGCCAGCACCATCGACCAGGCGCGGGCACTGTGTGAGGAAGCGTCGCGCCTGTTTCCGCTGAAAATGGGCCGCGTTCACGAGCGCCCGGTCGGGCCCCATCTGGACTGGAGTTGTCAGCTGTCGTTCGATCCGCAGTACATCGGGGTGGTACTACCGTGGCTGGCGCTCTATCGCAAAGGGCTGGTGATCTTTCTGCACCCGAACACCGGCGATGAGCTGGCGGACCACACCGACCATGCGATCTGGATGGGGGCGATGCGACCGTTGGATCTTTCGGTGTTCTGAAATGTACTGAGACAGAGCGACCTGTGGGAGCAAAGCTTGCTCGCGACAAGGGGCACTCGATATGCAGGACCACCGCGTCAGCTTCATCGCGGGCAAGCCTTGCTCCCACAGCCTTGCTCCACTGCCTTGTTCCGACAGCCTTGCTCCCACAGACTCCGACCAGCGGAAAAAACCATTGCCTGCGGCGAAAGCTGGCTGAAAGCTTGCGCGATTAGGATCGCCTCACTACCGGCAAAAGACCGGTGGCCAGAAACGGATCTCCACGACCCGTTTGGCCGTTTTAACAACAACAATGGTGATTCTGATGTCCGCTGCTACCCGTCCTGCTGCACCCACTCCATCTGTCCGCCTCGTGACTCACGTTCTGCGCTGACCCGTCCGGTTCGCCTTAACCTCGCCGCGCCACGCCTGGAGTATTTCCCATGCTGACTTTCCTTGGCTTCGCCATGGTCATCACGTTCATGTTCCTGATCATGACCAAGCGCCTGTCCGCGCTGATCGCCCTGATCATCATCCCGATCCTGTTCGCCCTGTTCGGTGGTTTTGCGCCGAAGATCGGCCCGATGATGCTCGAAGGCATCACCAAGCTCGCCCCGACCGGGGTGATGCTGATGTTCGCGATTCTCTATTTTGCCCTGATGATCGACTCCGGCCTGTTCGACCCGGCCGTGCGCAAGATCCTCAAGCTGGTCAAGGGTGACCCGCTGAAAGTTTCGGTCGGTACCGCCGTTCTGGCGCTCGTCGTTTCCCTCGATGGTGACGGCGCGACCACTTACATGATCTGCGTGGCCGCGATGCTGCCGCTCTACAGCCGCATCGGCATGAGCCCTCGGATCATGGCCGGCCTGATCATCCTCGCCGGTGGCGTGATGAACATGACCCCCTGGGGCGGCCCGACGGCCCGTGCGGCCAGTGCGTTGCACGTGGATCCGTCCGACATCTTCGTACCGATGATTCCTGCGATGGCGTTCGGTGTGGTGGCGATCCTGGCGATTGCCTACATGTACGGCAAACGCGAGCGTGCGCGCCTGGGTGAATTGCAGCTGGCCCACGATGAAATCGACCACAGCGAAATCAGCGTGTCCCAGTTCCCGGACGCTCGCCGTCCGAAGCTGATCTGGTTCAACGGTGCCTTGACCCTGGCCCTGATGTGCACCCTGATCGCCGGCCTGTTACCGCTGCCGGTGCTGTTCATGGTGGCCTTCAGTATCGCGATGATCGTCAACTACCCGTGCCTGCAACAGCAAAAAGACCGCGTTGCGGCACACGCTGGCAGCGTACTGGCGGTGGTCGGGCTGATTTTCGCGGCGGGTATCTTCACCGGTATCCTGTCCGGCACCGGCATGGTCGACGCCATGTCCAAGAGCCTGCTGGCGGTGATCCCGGACTTCCTCGGCCCGTACCTGGCGGTGATTACCGCGCTGGCGAGCATGCCGTTCACGTTCTTCATGTCTAACGACGCATTTTATTACGGGGTGTTACCGGTTCTCGCCGAAGCCGCCAGCCATTACGGCATCACGGCGGTGGAAATGGCCCGTGCCTCGATCGTCGGCCAGCCCGTCCACCTGTTGAGCCCGCTGGTTCCGTCCACTTACCTGTTGGTGGCACTGGCCGGGATCGAGTTCGGCGATCACCAGCGCTTCACCCTGAAGTGGGCAGTGCTGGTTTGCCTGTGCATAATGTTCGCCGCCTTGCTGATGGGGATCTTTCCGCTGTTCAGCACTCTATAAAAGCAATACCCGCGGCGCCGCGCTCCTGGTTATCCCGAAGCGCGGCGCGGCCTAACACTCGTTCAAAGGAACTCACATGGAATGGCTGACCAACCCGGAAATCTGGGTTGCCTTCTTTACCCTGACCGCCCTGGAAATCGTCCTGGGCATCGATAACATCATCATGATCTCGATCCTGGTCAGCCGCATGCCCAAGCACATGCAGGCGCGTACCCGGATCTTCGGTCTGGCCCTGGCCATGATCACGCGGATCCTGTTGCTGCTGTCCATCACCTGGGTCATGCGCCTGACCGCCGATTTGTTCGAAGTGTTCGGCCAGGGCATCTCCGGTCGCGACCTGATCCTGTTCTTCGGTGGCCTGTTCCTGCTGTGGAAAAGCTCCCAGGAGATGTACCACGCACTGGAAGGCGACGATGAAAGCGACGATCAACCGTCGGGCAAGGGTGGCAACTTCCTCTACACCATCATCCAGATCGCGATCATCGACATCGTGTTCTCCCTGGACTCGGTCATCACCGCTGTCGGCATGGTCTCCCATGTGCCGGTGATGGTGGCGGCGATCATCGTGGCCGTGCTGGTGATGATGCTGGCCTCGGGCACCATCAGTGAGTTCATCGACAAGCATCCGTCGCTGAAGATGCTGGCGCTGTCGTTCCTGCTGGTGGTCGGTACCGTACTGATCGCTGAGTCGTTCGACGTCCATGTACCGAAAGGCTACGTCTACTTCGCCATGGCCTTCTCCCTGGCCGTGGAGGCGATCAACATCAAGATGCGCACCGCGATTGCACGCAAGCGCAAGCAGCAGGATCCGGTGAAACTGCGCAAGGACGTTCCGGGTCAGTAATTGGACGGAGCAATGAACGAAGGGGCTCTTGGAGCCCCTTTTTCATGCCCGCTGGAAAGTTGCCCTGGACCCCGGACCTGTGGGAGCGAGCCTGCTCGCGATAGCGTCCTTTCAGTCACAACAGTATCGATTGACACACCGCTATCGCGAGCAGGCTCGCTCCCACAGGGTTTGCGGTGCTTTTCATGACAGTTTTGTTTCAATCAATTCTTTAGCTGTGCAATGCTGGCGTCCGAACCGTTCGCCAACTACAGCTTAAGTACAAAGAAGAACGATGTGGCATCGTCAACTTGTCTCTTTGAGACGCTAACAGGGGGCCTCTCATGCTGACCCTGCTGAATCTACTCTCTGCCGTGGCCCTGCTGATCTGGGGCACGCACATCGTCCGTACCGGCATCCTGCGGGTCTACGGCTCCAACCTGCGCCACGTCATCGGCCAGAACATGTCTCGGCGCTGGCTGGCCTTTGTCGCCGGCATCATGGTCACCGCCATGGTCCAGAGCAGCAACGCCACGGCCATGCTGGTCACCTCGTTTGTCGGCCAGGGCCTGATGGCGCTGACCCCTGCCCTGGCGACCATGCTCGGCGCCGACGTTGGCACGGCGTTGATGGCCCGGGTACTGACCCTCGACCTGTCATGGCTGTCGCCGTTGCTGATTTTCCTCGGGGTGATTTTTTTCCTGTCGCGCAAACAGACCCGCGTCGGGCAAATGGGCCGCGTCTCCATCGGCCTGGGCCTGATCATTCTCGCGCTGCAATTGATCGTCGAAGCGGCTACGCCCATCACCCAGGCCCAAGGCGTGAAGGTGATCTTCGCCTCGCTGACCGGTGACATCCTGCTCGATGCGTTGGTGGGTGCGCTGTTCGCCATGATTTCCTATTCGAGCCTGGCCGCCGTGCTGCTGACCGCCACACTGGCCGGCGCAGCCGTGATCAGCCTGCCGGTAGCCATTGGCCTGGTGATCGGCGCCAACATTGGCAGCGGTGTGCTGGCGTTCCTCAGCACCAGCATGCAAAACGCTGCCGGACGTCAGGTGGCGCTGGGCAGCCTGCTGTACAAGCTGATCGGATTGTTGCTGATCATTCCAGCGCTCGATCCCTTGGTACGGTGGCTGGACGGCCTGGATTTCAGCCCCCAGGAAACCGTCATCGGCTTTCACCTGTTCTACAATTCCGTGCGCTGCCTGGTGCTGCTGCCCAGCGTCGCGCCGATGGCCAAGCTGTGCGCCTGGCTGCTGCCGGAGCGTCCGGAAACCAATGGCACAGCCAAACCCCGGCACCTGGACCCCACGGCCCTCGCCACACCGAGCCTGGCCCTGGCCAATGCAGCCCGGGAGACATTGCGCATCGGCGACCTGATCGAAAACATGCTCGAAGCCATGCTCGACGTGCTGCGCGGCCAGCAGACGGCGCTGACCCAGGAAGTGCGGCGCGTGGGCGATGATGTCGAGGCCCTGTGTAGCGCCATCAAGTTGTACTTGGCCCAGATGCCCCGCGAAGACCTCAGCGAACAAGACAGCCGTCGATGGGCAGAAATCATCGAGCTGGCGATCAACCTGAAGCTCGGCAGCGACCTCATCGAACGCATGCTGCGCAAGGTGCAGCAGCAGAAGACCTCGCAACGCCTGTCCTTTTCCGAGGTCGGCCTGGAGGAGCTGGCGGGGTTGCACAGTCACTTGATCGCCAACCTGCGGCTGGGCTTGTCAGTGTTTCTCAGTGCCGATCGGGAAAGCGCCCGCCAGTTGCTGCGTGAGAAACGGCGCTTTCGCGCCCAGGAAAGACGAATGGCCCATGCCCACGTCAGCCGCTTGCAGCGCAAAATCGTACAAAGCCTGGAGACCAGTTCCCTGCACCTGGACCTGATCGCCGACATGCGGCGTCTCAATTCGCTGTTCTGCGGCAGCGCCTACGTGGTACTGGAAACGGCCGAGATCGGTGCCCTGGCGGCGGATGAAATGTCCGACATTACCCACTCGCCTTGAACATCTGGCGCATTGTTCAGTCAGTAGGGTTGGACTGTCAGTCGCCGGGAAGCCGTTTATGCGTGGTCTGTTATTCGCTCTTTTCTTGTTCGGTTCGCTGCCTGTGGTGGCCCTCGACCGGTTCCAGGTCGAAGGCTACACGCTGCCCAACGGTATGCAGTTGCTGCTCAAGCCTGGTAGCGAACGCGGACACGTCGCCATCCGGCTGGTGGTCGGCGTAGGCCTGGATGACTTCAGTTGCGCCGACAAGGAACTGCCGCACCTGCTCGAGCACGCGCTGTTCAGCGGGATCGATGAAGGCGGCGAAGGTGCCTTGGAAGAGCGGATGCAGGCGCTGGGTGGCGAGTGGAACGCCTTCACCAACAACGCCGATACCACGTTTGTCATCGAGGCACCGGCGAGCAACCAGCGCAAGATCCTCGACCTGCTGCTGGCGGTGCTGACCCGTACCCGCATCGACGAAAAGGCCCTGGAGGCAGCGAAACGGGTGGTCGAGCGCGAGGACGGCGGCCACTACACCCACCTGCAACGCTGGCTCGACCGCCAGGACCTGGGACACAAGGCCAGCAACCAGTTGGCGGTGGAGTTGGGCCTGCGCTGCGCGGAGCGGGCCGAGGTCGAGCACCACACCCTCGCCCGGCTCGAACAGGTTCGCAAAGCCTGGTATGCACCGAACAACATGACGCTGATCGTGGTCGGCGACCTCGACCGCTTGCTGCCGGCCTACCTGGAGCGCACCTACGGCAAACTCAAGCCGGTCGAGCCCAGCGCCCATGAGGCATTGCCGCAGATCCGCTACAGCGCCGTGACCAAGCGCAACCTGATCCGCAGCCTGGTGGGCGATGGTGCGAAGCTGCACTGGCTGTTCCCGGAGCCGGTACTGGAAGAACAACACGACGAAACCTTCGACCTGCTCAAGAACTATCTGGACTGGGCCCTCTATCGCCAGCTGCGCCTGGCCCGCAGCCTGTCCTATGGCCCGTGGGTGGAACGTGAGGTGTTCGGCGGCGTCGGCTTTCTCAGCCTGAACGCGGACCTCGCCCGCGAAGACCTGCCGCAAGCCGAACAGGCCCTCGAAGAATTGCGCAGGACGTTGCTCAAGGACGGGCTGGACCCGGACAGCTTCATGCGCATCAAACGTGCAGCCATCGCCCACCAGACCTGGGCGGTTCAAGGCAACAGCGCCCTGGCCGATTATTACTGGGGCGCCCTGGGCGACTATGAAGACGGCCGCTTCGCCAACCCGGCCGTGCGCTTGCAGTCGGTGAGCCTGGAACAAGCCAACCAGGCCCTGCGCGAACTGCTCAAGGACCCGGGCTACCTGCGCATCGAGAGGTCGTTGCTCAGTGACGACGAGCTAGTGTGGGGAGTAAGCGGCTTGCTGGGGTTGTTGCTATTGGGGCTGGTGGTGTGGCGGTTGCGTCGCCGGGTTTGAGACAACAAGACGTGAAGACGCAAGGCCGGTGGGAGCAAGGCTTGCCCGCGATGAAGTTGATGAAGTCTTTCTGAATAGCGTCGCCTGCGTCGCGAGCAAGCTTTGCTCCCACAGTCCCTGACCACAGAGGCGGATGCGAGCCTCGCCATACAGGTGTCCGGACGATACTCTGTCAGGGATATTTCCTACGACTTACTGTGAACCGCCTAATGCAGACCCTGACTCATTACATCCAGCGCATTCTTGAATTGATGAAGCGCTATCCCGGGGTCATTGCGCTCGGCGGTTTCATCTCCGGCGCCGGCAGTTTCATATTGGTGGACCGCCAACAGGGCCTGGCCACTTGGATCGCCATCCTGATGCTGGTGAGCTGGCTCTGGCTGATGCTGGAAAACAGTCTGACCCGGCTGTTCACGCGAATTTTCAAGCGGGAAATACCGCAGCCGTTGCTGCGTTACGCCACGCAGATGATTCACCAGGAAAGCCTGTTCTTTGTCCTGCCGTTTTTCCTGATTACCACCACCTGGAACAGCAGCCAGTTGGTTTTCACCGGGTTGCTGGGGGCGTCAGGGCTGATTTCGATCACCGATCCGCTGTATTACAAATGGCTGGCGCCCCGACGCTGGGCGTTCCTGGCGTTGCATACGCTGACGCTGTTCGCCGCCCTGCTCACGGCGCTGCCGATCATCATGCACCTGACCACCGACCAGAGCTTCAAGCTGGCGCTGGGCATCGCCATGCTGTTGTCGTTCCCGAGCCTGGCCTCGATCTTTCCGATCCGCACCGTACGTAACGCACTGGCAATCCTGTGCATCACCCTGGGCATTGGCGCCGCCGGGTGGGTGCTGCGCTCCTGGGTACCACCGGCCACGCTGTGGATGACCGAAGTGGCGATCAGCACGCAATTGGAAGACCGCACACCCGGTGACAGTCTCAAGGAAGTCAGCGCCGCGCAGATCCGCGGCAATGGCCTGTATGCCTATACCGCCATCAATGCGCCGCGGGGGCTGGATGAGCGGATCTATCACGTCTGGCAGTTCAACGGCAAAGAAGTGGACCGCATCGCTCTGGACATCCATGGCGGACGCAAGGAAGGCTACCGCGCCTGGACCCACAAGCAGAATTTCCCGGATAACCCGACGGGCAAATGGCAGGTACGGGTACTGACAGAGAACGGACAGATGATTGGGGTGCTGCGCTTCAACGTAACCGAATGAGCAGGACGAGCCCTGATACCCGTCAGCTAAGAATCAAACGACGCAAAACCCGTGGGAGCCAAGCTTGCTCGCGATTGCGGTAAGTCAGTCAGCAACAATGTGACTGGTCTGTCGCTATCGCGAGCAAGCTTGGCTCCCACATTAGGTTTGTGGCTTGACAGACTTGCATTAGGGCAAGCCCGCTCCCACAGAAACTCGGTGTCAGCCGAAGAACCAGTAGCAGACCCCGATGGCCCCCAGCACTCCGGCCAGTTCCGCCAGCAACGCACAGCCCACCGCATGCCGCGCCCGCTGGATGCCCACGGCCCCGAAGTACACCGCCAGCACATAGAACGTGGTCTCGGTGCTGCCCTGGACCGTCGCCGCCACCAGGGCGGGAAAACTGTCCACGCCGGACGTCTTCATGGTTTCGATCAGCATTGCCCGGGCGGCGCTGCCGGAGAACGGCTTGACCATGGCCGTCGGCAAGGCATCGACGAAGCGCGTGTCCCAGCCGGCCCACTGCACCAGGTGCCGGAGACCGTCCAGACCGAAATCCAGGGCACCCGAAGCCCGTAGTACACCCACCGCGCACAGCATCGCCACCAGGTAGGGCAGCAGGCTCTTGGCAACGTCGAACCCTTCCTTGGCACCCTCGACGAATGCTTCGTACACCTTGACCTTGCGCAGGGCGCCCACCACCAGGAACAGCATGATCAGGCCGAACAGCGTCAGATTGCCGAGAATCGAAGACAAGCCCGCCAGGGCCGTGGCCGAGAGCGTTGCCAGCAACGCCATGAAACCGCCCAGCGCCAGCGCACCGGGGATCAGGTAAGCCAGCACCACCGGATCCCACAGGCGCAGGCGCTGCATGAACGCCACCGACAGCAACCCCACCAGGGTCGAACAACTGGTGGCGAGCAGGATCGGCAGGAACACCAGGGTCGGGTCCGGCGCGCCTTGCTGGGCGCGGTACATGAAGATCGTCACCGGCAGCAGCGTCAGCGACGAGG
Organism: Pseudomonas sp. FG13; assembly: GCF_057809755.1. Classification (NCBI taxonomy): domain Bacteria; kingdom Pseudomonadati; phylum Pseudomonadota; class Gammaproteobacteria; order Pseudomonadales; family Pseudomonadaceae; genus Pseudomonas; species Pseudomonas sp. FG13. The sequence continues at coordinate 19,979 of NZ_JBMDKO010000055.1, read as the reverse complement.
CATTGAGCACCAGGAACAGGATCTGCGCGTTACTGGCGATGGTCGGGCTGGGGTTCAGGTCCTGCAGGGCGCGCATGGCCTTCAGGCCGATGGGGGTAGCGGCGTTGTCCAGGCCCAGGCCGTTGGCGGCGAAGTTGAGGGTGATCAGGCCAATGGCCGGGTGGCCCGGCGGCACTTCCGGCATCAGGCGCAGGAACAGCGGGCCGAGGGCCTTGGCCAGCCAGTCGACGATGCCGGCCTTTTCGGCGATCCGCAGGAATCCGAGCCACAGGGTCAAGGTACCGAACAGCAGGACCATCACCTCCACCGACAGCTTGGCCATGGCGAAGATGCTTTCCACCATCGCCGCGAAGATGCCGGCGTTGCCACCCACCAGCCACTGCATCAGCGCCGAGACGGCCGCCACGATAAAGAAGCCAAGCCACAGGCCATTGAGCATCAGTTAAATCCCCCGGAAGATGCCGCGAATGATAGCGGGGCTGGCAGAAACGACAAACCCCGGATTTCTCCGGGGTTCAGACAGGTTACACAGCGCATTCCCTGTGGGAGCAAAGCTTGCTCGCGATCAGCGCAAAGTCTGCTGGCTCAATGAGGCTGACAGATCGCTATCGCGAGCAAGCTTTGCTCCCACAGGTATTTTTGCTCTCACCAACACTTCGGATCAGCGACTGGAAGGCTCGCCGGCCGGCAGCGGTTCCTTGCTGCGCCAGTGCGGCAGGGAATTCCAGTAGCGCTGGCCCTTGGCGTCATCGTACATGCCTTCCCAGCGAGAGATGACCAGCACGGCCAGGGCGTTACCGATCACGTTCAATGCGGTACGGGCCATGTCCATGACACGGTCGACACCGGCGATGAAGGCCAGGCCTTCCAGCGGGATACCGACACTGCCCAGGGTCGCCAGCAATACCACGAAGGACACGCCCGGCACGCCGGCGATGCCTTTGGAGGTGACCATCAACGTCAGCACCAGCAGCAATTGCTGGCTGATGGACAGATCGATGCCGTACAGCTGGGCGATGAAAATCGCCGCGATGCTCTGGTACAACGTCGAACCGTCGAGGTTGAACGAGTAACCGGTCGGCACCACGAAGCTGCAGATGGCTTTCGGAGCCCCGTAGGCTTCCATCTTCTCGATCACACGCGGCAACACGGTTTCGGAGCTGGCGGTGGAGTAGGCCAGTACCAGTTCGTCCTTGAAGATGCGCATCAGCTTGATCACCGAGAAGCCGAACAGGCGGGCGATCAGCCCCAGCACCACGAAAGCGAAGAAGGCAATGGCGACATAAACCAGGATCACCAGTTTCGCCAGCGGCAGCAGAGAGGCGAAACCGAAGTTGGCGACCGTCACCGCGATCAGTGCGAAAACACCGATCGGGGCGTACTGCATGATCATGTGGGTGACCTTGAACATGCTTTCGGACACGCCCTGGAACATCTTCACCAGCGGCTCGCGCAGGTCCGATTGCAGGCTGGAAAGGCCCAGGCCGAACAAGACGGAGAAGAAAATGATCGGCAGCATCTCGCCGCGGGTCAGTGCCGCGAAGATGTTCGACGGGATCAGATTGAGAATGGTCTGGACGAAGGCATGCTCATGCTGCACTTCGGCGGCGGTGGCCTGGTACTTGGAAATATCCACCGTGCCCAGGGTGCTCATGTCGATGCCGCTGCCCGGATGGAAGAAGTTGGCCAGCAGCAGACCGACGACAATGGCGATGGTGGTGACGATTTCAAAGTAGAGGATCGTCTTGAGGCCGATACGCCCAAGCTTCTTCGCGTCGCCGACCCCGGCAATGCCGACGATCAACGAGGAGATCACGATCGGGATCACGATCATCTTGATCAGACGGATAAAGATATCGCCCGCCGGTTGCAGCACGTTGCTGATCCACCAGGCCTTCTCGGCACTGAAGTGGTTGAGCAGCGCGCCCAGTGCAATACCGAGCACGAGACCGATGAGGATCTGCCAGGCGAGGCTTAATTTTGCCTTCTTCATATCGTTACCCTTACTTCGATTGGACTCGGACAGAAGCAAATCGAACCACCCATGGTGATACGAATCGTGCTCCTGCCCCCGTATAAGGTCACCCCGAGCGCGCGCTGGCGGCTTACTGGCGGGCGAAAAAAGGCGCAACTATTGCGATGCGAGGGGGGCACGTCTAATGCCGTAAACGCCTACCCTATGCCGAATCGGCATGAGATTTTCAAAATAAAACCCGCATCCCAAGCGGTGCGAATGCGACATTTCAGCAGGCATAAATGCCGTGAAGCGGCGGTTTCAGCGTAGCCGGGCTTTATTTCATCTGTCGGGAAAACCGATAAAACGGATACCCACGGACGAGCCGAGGGCAACGGCGAGAGCTGGAAAGCTCTCCGATATACGGTCAGACGTCAGGGAAAAGAGAGAGGTGACGGGACAAAATGCCGCATAGGATGGGCAGTTGTGAAGCTCGATTAACCAGCCGCTCTGGAACAGGCTTCTTGCCCATCAAGCTCTACGCAGGTTCGCCAAGCCGTCTCGATTTCGCGAACCTGCGTCGCAGCTTTTTTCCTGACCCGGCCCTTTCGCAGGCACCCCTTGTGCCCGTAGGTCACTCCGACCCTGAACGGTCAGAACGTCCCGGCCCCCTGGTCATGCATCGGCCCTCCTCGGGCTGTGCAGGGGAAAAGCAAGGCTGCTTTTCCCGTTATCCAGAACTTAGTACCAGTTGGGATCTTTCTTGAGTTGTTCCATTAACAGTTCTTGCATACCTTCATCGGGATTGCCGAGGAAGCGGTAGTTGGCATGACGACTTGGCGACTTGTCGGCAGGCAACCCGGCAGGTACCTCCACCAGCAAGGCGTAGGCCTTGTCCTTGTCGAAACTGAAAGCCACGAACAAACGCTCATTGCGGCACGTCGCCTGAGTTTCACACAGCGGCCCTACGAGATATTTGTCGCCGTCTTCCTCGACAGCATTCATCTGTTCCGAATCGCCTGACAGATTCATTACCCATTCCGGCAGGCGCTCTTCTTTCTTGACGACGTGCTGCCAGGTTTCACGGTAGTGCGTGTCAGCCTCAAGCAGTTGATTGACCCGCATCTGTCCGTCATTGGCAGCCATTGCCATGGCACTGCCGCCCAGTAGCAGGGCGGCGGCCAGTCCTTTTAATGCAGCGTTCATGGTCAGCCTCGGCCGCGACGACCAAAGAAGAAGGAGGCAATGAACATCACCAGGAACACGACAAAGAGAATCTTGGCGATGCCCGTGGCGGTGCCGGCGATACCACCGAAGCCCAGGACTGCAGCGATGATGGCAATGATCAGGAAGGTAATTGCCCAGCTCAACATGGTGATTCTCCTTACGCTTTTCTATTTAGTTAGGGACTGCTTGGAATGGTTCCGGACACGTCGGACGCACGGTCACCGGGTTAAAACACCCAGCGTTCCTGGCGGGGCAGGTCGGTGATCGGCTGAGCCTGATCCACATCCATCATCCGCATCGAGGAGGATGCTTCCGAGACGCTGCTGACGGCACTGAAGTGGGTTTGAGGAGCGCGATGAATCGACACCGGCGCCGGCTCGGGCTGCTGGCTGTAGTGCCAGAGGAGCAGTTGCTGGCCCACCACGAGGGTCACCAGCAATGCCAGAACGGCCCACAACCCCTGCTGAATGTGCAGGGAGGTGATGGGTAATCGGGCGGCACGTTGCAAATTCATCCTGGAATTCCTCCCCACCCCGGGTGGTGATCTGGTTGAGGCGCTCTAACGCCACGATGACTAGACCATTGCAGACGGCATGCCAGAAATTTATCGAGAAAAACTCTTTTATAATCAGGTAGTTACATCTGATATGCAAAAACTCTAAAACGCATCCTGCACGATGGCCTTGAACGCAGTCGTGCGTATTGCACGACTGAAGGGGAGAAAGGTGATCGGATTCTTTTTGAATTGCCGACCGTGAACAGCGGTCGGAATGGGCAGGTCCGGTCACTCATCTCGGACGAATTGAAAAAAATATACGCAAATCAGGTCGTTAGGACGCCACAGCTCACCACGACGCTTTCTATAGGTAATATTCGCTCAGAATCGACCATGCAACTTGCCCGATTTTTCTGACACTAACCAACATCATTCATTAAAGGAGCGTAGGAAAAATGGAATCAGCCACCGAGCATCAAGGCCGCATTCTGCTGGTAGACGATGAGTCCGCCATCCTGCGTACGTTCCGCTATTGCCTGGAAGACGAAGGCTATACCGTCGCCACCGCCAACAGCGCCGCCCAGGCCGATACCTTGTTGCAGCGCCAGGTATTCGACCTGTGCTTTCTCGACCTTCGCCTGGGTGAAGACAACGGCCTCGATGTGCTGGCCCAGATGCGCATTCAGGCACCGTGGATGCGCGTGGTGATCGTCACCGCCCACTCGGCGGTCGACACTGCGGTGGACGCGATCCAGGCCGGTGCCGCCGACTATCTGGTCAAGCCATGCAGCCCGGACCAATTGCGCCTGGCGACCGCCAAGCAACTGGAGGTCCGCCAGTTGTCGGCAAGGCTGGAGGCGCTGGAAGGCGAGATACGCAAACCCAAGGACGGCCTCGACTCCCATAGTCCGGCGATGAAAGTGGTGCTGGAAACCGCCCGTCAAGTGGCCAGCACCGATGCCAATATCCTGATTCTGGGTGAGTCCGGTACCGGTAAGGGAGAACTGGCCCGGGCGATTCATGGCTGGAGCAAACGCGCGAAAAAATCCTGCGTCACCATCAATTGCCCGTCGCTGACGACTGAGCTGATGGAAAGTGAACTGTTCGGTCACAGCCGTGGCGCATTCACCGGCGCCAGCGAGAGCACCCTGGGGCGGGTCAACCAGGCGGACGGCGGAACGCTGTTTCTCGATGAGATCGGCGATTTCCCCCTCACACTGCAACCGAAATTGTTGCGTTTCATCCAGGACAAGGAATACGAACGGGTCGGCGACCCGGTCACTCGCCGGGCGGATGTGCGCATCCTTGCAGCGACCAACCTGAACCTTGAAGACATGGTCCGCGACGGGCGTTTTCGGGAGGACCTGCTGTACCGGTTGAATGTCATTACCCTGCATTTGCCGCCGCTGCGCGAGCGCGCCGAAGACATCCTGACCCTGGCGGACCGCTTCCTGGCCCGCTTCGTCAAGGAATATGCCCGTCCGGCGCGAGGATTCAGCGATGAGGCCCGTGAAGCGCTGCTAGGCTATCGCTGGCCGGGCAACATCCGGGAGCTACGTAACGTGGTGGAGCGCGCCAGCATCATCTGTCCCCAGGAAAAAGTTGAGATCAGTCACTTGGGTATGGCCGAGCAACCGGTCAACAACGCACCGCGCATCGGCGCCGCGCTGAGCCTGGATGAACTGGAAAAGGCCCACATCGGTGCCGTGCTGGCCACGGCCGATACGCTGGACCAGGCGGCCAAGACCCTGGGCATCGATGCCTCCACGCTGTATCGCAAACGCAAGCAATACAACCTGTGAGCGGTACCTTATGAAACTGGCGATGAAGCTGCGCACTCGACTGTTTCTCAGTATCTCGGCCCTGATAACAGTGGCTTTGCTGGGATTGCTGCTTGGCTTGGTCAGCGTGATGCAGATGGCCAACACCCAGGAACAATCGGTGCGCGACAACTTCATCCTGCTGGACCTGGGTCTCAAGCTGCGCCAGACCCTGGGCGACCAGTTGATGATCATGCTCGATGACAAACCTGACCTGGCCGCGCTCGAAGACTCCAAGCGGCAATATTTCAGCCTTCTGGAGGAGGGCATCGCCCACGAGCAGAGCCTGAAGGAGCCAACCGCGAATTTCACCCAGGCCAAGGCCGACTACCTTGAATTCCTTGAAGCCTTTACAGACTCGCGTGAACAGACATCCCAGCTCACGGGTATCCAGAACCTCACTGAGAAATTCAATGTACTGCGCAACGGGCTGATCGAAGGCTATCGGCACGCCTTGAACAACATCAGCGAAACCCAGACCCGCGCCCGTGACCGGGCATTGCTGATTTCCGGTCTGCTGGGCCTGGTGGGAGTGGCGGTGCTGGTCATCGGATTCATCACGGCCCATGGCATCGCCCGGCGTTTCGGGACCCCGATCGAAGCGCTGGTTTCGGCGGCGGACGACATTGGCCAGGGCAACTTCGAAGTGACGCTGCCGGTTTCCTCTGCCCCTGAACTGAACCTGCTGACCCGTCGTTTCGGAATCATGGCTCAGGCACTGCGTGAGCATCAGGCCACCAATGTCGATGAGTTGTTGGCCGGCCAGCAGCGCCTGCAAGCGGTACTCGATAGCATCGACGATGGCTTGTTGATGATCGACCGCCAGGGCCGGCTGGAGCACCTGAACCCGGTCGCCCAACGACAACTGGGCTGGGACGAGGAGCGCCTGGGACAGGGATTGGGCGAGGCGCTTGGACGCCCTGAGCTGGATGAGGAATTGCACCTGGTGCTACGCGGCGGAACGCTGGAGCGAGCACCAGACGATCTGAGCATCGAGGTCGATGGCGAATCCCGATTGTTGACCTACAGCCTCACGCCCGTCAGCCACACCCAGGGGCATATTCTCGGGGCGGTGATGGTGTTGCACGACGTCACCGAACAGCGCGCCTTCGAACGGGTACGCAGTGAGTTCGTGCTGCGCGCTTCCCACGAGCTGCGTACACCGGTGACCGGCATGCACATGGCGTTCGGCCTGCTGCGCGAGCGCGTCCATTTCCCTGAAGAATCCCGCGAGGCGGACCTGCTCGACACCGTCAATGAAGAAATGCAGCGGTTGATGCAGCTCATCAATGACCTGCTGAACTTCTCTCGCTACCAGAACGGTTTGCAAAAGCTGACCTTGGCTCCTTGCTCCATCGAAGACCTGCTGGAAGCGGCCCGCCTGCGATTTGCCGCCCAGGCCCAAGCCAAGGGCATCGAGTTGCTCGTGGCGATCCAGGGCCCGCTGCCGCGCCTGCACGCCGACGCGGCGCAGCTGGAGCGGGTGCTGGATAACCTGATCGACAATGCCATGCGTCACACCGGCGACCACGGCCAGATCCGCCTGCAGGGCCGGCGCCATGGCGAGCGGGTGATTATCAGCGTCGAAGACAACGGCGAAGGCATTGCTTATGGTCAACAGGGGCGGATCTTCGAACCGTTCGTCCAGGTCGGACGCAAGAAAGGTGGCGCAGGCCTCGGGCTGGCGCTGTGCAAGGAGATCGTTCAGCTCCATGGCGGGCGCATGGGTGTCTACTCAAGGCCAGGACAGGGCACCCAGTTCTACATGGCGCTGACGGTTTGAGGCCGTTCGCGTCTAAGCCTCATCGTCCAGCCGCCGTCCGAGCCGTCGTCGGCCGCGGGTAATCAGCTCAATGAGCTGCACGGCACTGAGGGCATGGGCAAACAGCCAACCCTGGCCGAACGTTACGCCTTCGCTACACAGGTATGACGCCTGGGCCTCGTGTTCTATCCCTTCGGCAATCACCTTCAGCTCCAACGCGTGGGCCATGCGAATGATGTGCGGGGCCACGCCGCTGCTGGCGGCATCGTGGCCGAGGGCATCGATAAAGGCCTTGTCGATTTTCAGGCAATCCACCGGCAGGGTTTGCAGGTAAGCCAGGCTGCAATAGCCGGTGCCGAAGTCATCGATCAGCACCTGATGGCCCACATCACGCAGCGATTGCAGGTTATCCCTGGCAACCAGCACATCGATCAGCCCACGCTCCGTCACTTCAAAGGCAATCTGCCGCGCCGAGACCCGATGCCGCGCCAGCAAGCCGGCGATCACTTCGCCGATGCGCGGCACCATCACGTCGCATGCCGCCAGGTTCACCGAAATATAGAGCTGCGGATTGGCCCGCAACAGCTGACCCAACTGGTCGAACAGCCGGTGCAAGACGAAGTCGGTGATCTGGCGGATCTGCCCGGTATCTTCCGCCATCGGGATGAACAGATCCGGACTGGTCAGGGTGCCGTCCGGTCGTCGCCAGCGCAACAAGGCTTCAGCACCGACACAGTTGCGGTTGCGCAGGTCGAAAATCGGCTGATACAGCACCTGGAACTCACCCCGCCGGATGGCCCCATGCAGCTCGACATCCATGGATTGACGCTGGCGTGCCAGGAGAAACACCAGGAAACCGATCGCCAGGCCCAATATCAGGCTGGTGGGCAGCATCCACCAGGCGTTGGCTGGAATATGAAAGCCGTTGCGCTGGGCAATCAGCACCAACTGATACTCCGGACTGTCGGTCTGCATGCGATAGATCAGACGGGTGGCTGTCACTTGCAGGGCATTGCGGTTTTTCGGCGGCCAAGGCTCGGTGGGCGGCCAATATTGGTCGGTACCCAGCACGGGAACGGCACGCTCGCCGTGGTCCAGGACCACCAGCAGGCTGCTGCCGGGCGGCAGGTCTACCACGTCAGTCAGGTGTCCCCTGGAGGTGGCGACCCGAAAGTTACCGCGCCCCAGCATCAATACAGCGCGGTTTTCGTCGGGCTCGGTGGTGGTGTTGAGCCAATAACTGTAGGTCGGCCCCCGTAAGTCGGGCGCACGGGCAACTGATAATCCGCTCTGGCGCGGACGGCTGGAGCAGGCACCGCGCCCGTCGACATACACCGCCTCGTAGACGAAGCGGTAATTGAAGCTGACCTGCTGCAAGGTCGCGACCATTTCCTCGTCGCATCCGCGCAGCGGTTGGTTTTGCAGGTCATCGAGGCTTTCGCGCAACTGCCCGAAAAGCTGTTCCAACCGTTGCAGGAAACGTTCACCCTGGGCGTTCATCTGGTCGCTTTCGCGCTGCTGGGTCTGTTGCATGACAACGAACAGGCTCCCCGCCAGCAACAGCGCCGTACTCAGTGCAGCCGCTACCGTCGCCAGGAAAAGAGGGCGATGCAGCCAGCTTTGCAGGGTTTCGCGGGCAGCCTTCATCGATTGATAATCCGAAAGTTACCAATGAGTTATAGCCGCTGATTTGGATTTAGCCTTTACCGTCGGACAGGCGTCATTATTTTGTCTGGTTGAGCACCTGCAGGATCGCTGCACTTTGCGCGTCCGGCGTACCGTCGAACCGGGTCGGTCGATAACGCATCTGGAAGGCAGCCAGCACATGGTGGGTGGCCACGTCCCATTCGCCGGTCCGGGGCGTCGGGTAGCCGAGGCGGGCCAACTCGGTCTGGAACCAGGTGGCGCTCGGCAGCTGCGTCAGGAAGAAGGCCTGCTGGCGCGCCACGGCCTGTTCGTCCGGCCAGACGCCCAGGCCTGCTTCCGCCAGGCGCTTCCACGGGAACAACGGCCCCGGATCAAGTTTGCGCAGGGGGGCGATATCGCTGTGTCCGATGATGTTGATCGGGTTGATCGCGTTGCGCCGGGTGATGTCCTTGAGCAACGCGATCAGGGACTGGATCTGGGCTTCGCTGTAGGGGTACCAGAGACGCCCGGTGGGGCTGTCGACATAGCCCGGATTGACGATCTCGATGCCGATGGAGCTGGAGTTGAGCCAGGTCCGCCCCTGCCATTCGCTTTCCCCGGCGTGCCAGGCGCGCCGGCTTTCATCCACCAGCTTATAGATGGTCGCGTCCTTGTCGTCGCCGATCAGGTAATGGGCGCTGACCTCGCCATGGGTCAACAGCGCGAGGGACCGCTCCAGGGAAGCCGAGGTGTAATGCACCACGACGAACTGGATGCGGCTGTCCTGATTGACCGACGGATGGCTGGTATCAAGCCGTGGACCGCTGGCACAACCGGCCAGGGTCAGTAAAAAGACAATGATCGAGACAATTTTCATGGCGCACATGCGTCTACGGATGACGAATAATGCAACAGTGTAACGTATCACTGTGCAAGGATCCGGCTTGCCTTCCGATTTAAACAAAATGGAACAATTGACCTCAGCCCAGCTCCACTCGGTTACGCCCCGCAGATTTCGCCCGATAAAGCGCCTGATCGGCTCTTTTAAGCACCAGATCGCTGTATTCGCCTGCTTTGAATGCGGTCATGCCCACGGATACGGTAATCGTCACCGGCTCACCCTTGAAGTGAAACGGACAGGCTTCGATGGCTGCCCGTAGGCCTTCAACCAGCTTGGCACCTGACGCCAGGGGGGTATCGGGCACCAGCAAGACAAACTCCTCGCCGCCAAAACGAGCGATGAAATCGCTGCCCCGCAGACGTTTGCGCAACACGGTGGCGATAATCTTCAACACCCGATCACCCGCCAGGTGACCGTAGTTGTCATTGATCCGCTTGAAATGATCGAGGTCGAGCATCGCCAGCAGCAAGCTGTTGCCGTGTCGCTGCCACTGGGTGACCTCGTGTTCAAGCCGCTCGGTCCAGGCAGCGCGGTTGGGCAACCCGGTGAGCGGGTCAATCAATGCCTTTTGTCGCTGCTCTTCAAGGTTTTCACGCACGACCTGGGCTTCCTGCTCCATCACCGCGACGCGCTCGGCCAAGCTCTTGAGGCGGCTGGCAACCTCTTGCTCGCGCTGGTCACGCTGCTTCTGGTGCTGGTCCATGGTACCGAGCAGGCCTTCCAGATGATTCTCCAGCACCTGCTTGAGTCCCTCCAGGTCGTCGGCTTCCTGCATGCTGCTTTGCAGACCATCGACCTGCTCACGAATCTGGGTGTCCATTACCCTGGAAGCCGAGAGGTTGTCGGCGTGGCCTTCACTGGCCGCGCGCAAGCTGCTCTGGAACGACTCCAACCGATCATTGAGGCGCTGCAGATACGCCTCGAACTCATGCTGGCCACTGTCGGTGATGGCCAACATGAGCGTCGCGAAGTCGTCGAGAATCGGCAATAACTCGTACCAGTTCAAACCGTTTCGAAGACGTTCCCCCATGGCCTCGGCTTGAGGGCGATGCCGCTCAGGCAGGGTGAGGTCACCCAGCAGGCCCAGCAGGGTGTCTTCGATGTGCTTCGCCACCGAACTGTAGGAGGGCTCCGGGGAGTCGGGCAGGGCGTAATGGGCCTCATCCGGATCAACGGGCAACGGCTCGACGGTGGTCGGAGGCTCATCAGCTTCTGTGTCAGGGGACGGGGCTGCCTCCAGTACGGGTGATGGCGCCTCGGGCATCAGCTCATCGGGATTATCCAGCGCAGCCGCGGGCTCCGTGACAGGAGTTGCTGGCCCAGCCGTTTTCTCTGGTTCGGGGGCCGGCGGCGCGATGTCGGTGCCAGACTTCGGAACGGGGTCGAGGATTGGCGGAATGAAGGCAACCGGTTCGGGGGGCTCATCGACGGGCCGGGCCTGCTCCACGGTCGACATGACGGGGGCAGCAACGGTTGTCGGCTGCATCGGCACGGGCGGGGGCGGGGGCGCTTCGGGCGAGGACGCCGGGGGTACAAGCACACCCTTGTCCGGAGCGGCCGCCTGCAACTGAGGGATCGTATCTTCGTGACCATGCCCCCCAAACAGCCGTTGCAGCAGGCCGGGACGACTCGCTTCGGCAGGCATCTCCAATGCATCCAGCGCCTTGCCCTGCAAACTGCTCAACTCGCTGAGCAACAGGGGAATTTCCCGGGCCTGGTCGACACGTGCCTCCAGTTGTTTGGCAAACTTTTTCAGCGGCCGACGCACGTCTTTCGGCAGTGGCAGGGTCTGCAACTGAGCGACCAGCGCGGTCAACGCGGTGCTCATCTGTTCGACCCGGGTCTCGCGGCGCTGCTCGGAATCCAGCACGGCTTTTTCCAAGCGTGGCAACAGGGCGGCGAGGGCGGCATCCATGTCATCGGTGCGCACCACTTCGCGCATCTCTTTCATGCATTGATCAACGGCCCGGTCCGTGCCCTCGGCGGCCAGGGTGCTGCGCACCAGGCCACGGCGCAGCAAATCGAGCCGGGCATCCCAGCGGCGCTCCAGCTTTTCCTGTTGCTCAATGCTCTTGAGGTACTTCTCTCTCCAGCGTTCGGCGTCGTCGCTCATTCATCGGGTCCGCAAGGGGCAGAACTCAGCGCAGGAAATGCGTCGGCCGTGAGCGAACCCGGTAGACGAATTTCGACTGCAACCGGCAGGTGATCGGAAATGGGCTGGGCCAGGACCTCGACACGCTCAAGGGTCAGGGTCGGGCTCAGCAGAATATGGTCCAGGCAGCGCTGGGGGCGCCAGCTGGGGAATGTCGCTTCGAGTTGGGGCGCGAGCAGGCCGAGGTCGCGCAGGGGCGACGTCTGCAACAGGTCGTTGGCGTGGGTGTTCATGTCGCCCATCAGCACCTGATGTTTATACCCACCGATCAATTCACGGATATAGGCCAGTTGCATCGTCCGGGTACGCGCCCCGAGGGCCAGGTGCATCATGACCACGACCAAGGCCTCCGGACCTTCGCCGAAGCGCGCCAGGATCGCTCCGCGCCCCTTGGGGCCCGGCAGCGGATGGTCTTCGATCGCCCAGGGCCGCAGGCGACTCAACACACCATTGCTGTGCTGGGCGAGACGGCCGAGGTTGCGATTGAGTTGCTGATACCAGTAGGGGAACGCACCCAGTTGGGCCAGATACTCCACCTGGTTGACGTAACCTGACCTCAGGCTGCCGCCATCGACCTCTTGCAAGGCCACCAGGTCGAAATCCTTCAACAGGTCGCCGATTTTCTGCAGGTTACCGGCACGCCCGGGATGGGGCAGCAGATGCTGCCAACCCCGGGTCAGGTAATGTCGGTAGCGTTCGGTGCTGATACCCACCTGGATGTTGAAGCTGAGCAGCCGCAAGCGACTGTCGGCGGGCAGGCCAGTGGACGCGACATGATGCTCGTTGACCCGCGGCTCATGCAGGCCAACGATGCGTTCGGTGCTCCAGCGAGCCATGGCGTGGGCCGCGCTTAGTTGGCAGCAGCCTTGGTCGTCGCTCGCTCTTTGGCGATCAGCTTGTCGGCCAGTTGCAGCGCTTCGTCAGCGCCGCCGGCAGAGCCGATATCAAAGCGGTATTTACCGTTGACGATCATGGTTGGTACGCCGGTGATCTCGTACTTCTTCGCCAGCTCCTTGGCTTTGACGATTTGGCCCTTCACGGCGAAAGAGTCAAAGGTCGCCAGGAATTTCTCCTTGTCTACGCCCTGGGTTGCCAGGAAGTCTGCCATGTCACTTTTGTCAGTCAGCTTCTTATGTTCTTTCTGGATCGCGTTGAACACCGCAGCGTGAACCTTGTGCTCGACGCCCATGGCCTCGAGGGTCAGGAACATCTGGCCATGGGCATCCCACGGGCCGCCAAACATGGCAGGGATGCGAACGAAGTTCACGTCCGAAGGCAGCTTATCGACCCATGGATTGATCACCGGCTCGAAAGCGTAGCAATGCGGGCAGCCATACCAGAACAGCTCCACCACTTCGATCTTGCCGGGCACGGCTACCGGAACCGGGTTGCTCAATTCGACGTAAGGGGCCTTCGATTCCTCGGCGTTGGCTTGAGCGCCGATGCCGAACAGGCTGGCGGCGACGAGCGCGGCGCTGATGATCAGATTACGCATGCTTTACTCCTGGACAAATAGGTGGCCTCGCGAGGTGTGCTTTCAGACAGACCACGGCGGGTTCAAGTTCTTAGTGTAACGGCAGCGGCCACAAAAAAGGGCGGCCAAAGCCACCCTTTTGATGCTTGCATCGACAGATTAATCGAGCGTTAACGTTACAAGCGGTGTACAGCTCCCGCAACGCCGCTCAAAGACCTTAGTGCAGGCCCTGGATGTAGCTGGCGACAGCGGCGATATCTTCGTCGCTCAGCTTGCGGGCGATGGTGCGCATGGTCATCGCGTCGCCGTCGTTGGCACGACCGCCTTCTTCCTTGCGGAAATCGGTCAGTTGCTTGGCTACGTATTGGGCATGCTGGCCTCCCAGGTGCGGGAAGCCGGCAGCGGCGTTACCGGCACCGTTCGGCGAATGGCAACCGGTGCAGGCCGGCAGGCCTTTGTCCAGATCACCGCCACGGAACAGCTTCTCACCGCGGGCCACCAGTTTCTGGTCGGCGGCGCCGATGCTGCCTTTCTGGCTGGCAAAGTAAGCGGCGATGTCCGACAGATCCTGATCGCTCAGGTTGGTCAGCAGGCCAGTCATTTCCAGAACGGTACGCTTGCCCGACTTGATGTCGTGCAATTGCTTGGTCAGGTAGCGTTCGCCCTGGCCCGCCAGTTTCGGAAAGTTTGGCGCTGCGCTGTTGCCATCCGGCCCATGGCAGGCCCCGCATACGGCGGCTTTCGCCTGGCCGGCGGCGGCATCGCCAGCGGCGTGGGCTACGCCGGATATCCCCAAGGTCAACAGCAGACTCACGATCAGTTTGTTCATCAGCTAATCCAACTACGGCTAAGGGTTAAAGAGTTATGGACCGGGTTTACTCGCTCATCCACTGGATGATGGCTCGGTAATCCTCGGCACTGCAGTCCATGCACAAACCACGCGGCGGCATCGCCTTGAAACCCTGGGTCACGTGTTGCACCAGCGTCCCCATACCTTTCGCCAACCTCGGCGTCCAAGCTTCCTGATCGCCCTTGCGGGGCGCCGTTGGGAGTTGGCCGGAATGACAGGCACCACAAACACGGTTGTACACAGCTTCCGGATCCTGTGTAGCCTGAGCGCTGTAAAGCGGTATCAGGACACCGGCAGCTAGCAGCCATTTCGTCATAAAACGACCTTTTCAGGGTTGAGAGCAAGCTGCGTTCTGATGCGCAATTTAGGTCGATCGCTCTCGTGAGCCTCATCCTTCGCTGGGACAAAGCGCACACAAAATCTGCGGCATTATATACTGGCGTCACTGAAACGGAAACGACACAGCTTGCCGCGTCCATTCCCGACGCCGCCCACATCGGAAATCCCATGCAACTGAAGAACCCCATCCTTGGCCTGTGCCAACAGTCCACCTTCATGCTCAGCGCCGCCAAAGTCGATCAATGCCCCGACGACGAAGGCTACGAAGTGGCGTTTGCCGGGCGTTCCAACGCCGGCAAATCCAGCGCACTGAACACCTTGACCCACGCAAGCCTGGCACGTACCTCGAAAACCCCGGGGCGCACGCAGCTGTTGAACTTCTTCAAGCTAGACGATGAACGCCGTTTGGTCGACCTTCCCGGCTACGGCTATGCCAAGGTGCCGATTCCGCTCAAGCAACACTGGCAGCGTCACCTGGAAGCCTATCTGGGCAGCCGCGAGAGTTTGAAGGGTTTGATCCTGATGATGGACATCCGCCATCCGATGACCGACTTCGACACGCTGATGCTCGATTGGGCGGTCGCCAGCGGCATGCCCATGCACATCCTGCTGACCAAAGCGGACAAGCTCACCTACGGTGCGGCCAAGAACACGCTGCTCAAAGTGCAGTCGGAAATCCGCAAAGGCTGGGGCGACGCAATCACCATCCAGCTGTTCTCGGCACCCAAGCGCATGGGCCTGGAAGAAGCCTACACCGTGCTGGCCGATTGGATGGAGCTGGCGGACAAGGGCAGCGAAGAGGCCGAATAAGCCAAATCGCAGGCAAAAAAAACCCCGGACTTCGTATGGGGAGGGGGAAGTTCGGGGTCCAAGTTCCGGACCGCTAGGGCGGGGTCCAGATATCTGCCAACACTTAACACAACATAGGAGCATTGAAGGGCTTCACCAGCCATTCAGAATCTCTGAGTGGCATTTCATGGGTTTAGTTCAGATTATTTTTGAAATGCCCTTAGGAAATTTCTTACTCACCCCTCGCAGGCAATGACATTCCATTGTGGCGAGGGGATTTATCCCCGCTGGGCTGCAAAGCAGCCCCTCGGAAGTTCGTCACGCCTCAGTGCGCCTCATCCCAGTTGTCGCCCACGCCCACTTCCACCAGCAGCGGCACGTCCAGCGTGGCGGCGGCGCTCATGTACTGGCGAATGTCCTTGCTGACCTGTTCGACCAGGTCTTCCCGTACTTCCAGCACCAGTTCGTCGTGCACCTGCAGAATCACCCGGGCATCCAGCCCTGAGGTCGTCAACCAGCGATCCACGGCCACCATCGCTTTCTTGATGATGTCGGCCGCGGTGCCTTGCATCGGTGCGTTGATGGCCGTGCGCTCAGCCCCCTTGCGCAGCGCCGGGTTCTTCGCGTTGATGTCCGGCAGGTACAACCGACGGCCGAAAATGGTTTCGACAAACCCCTGTTCGGCGGCCTGGGCGCGGGTGCGCTCCATATACTCCAGCACACCCGGATAGCGGGCGAAGTAGCGATCGATGTAGGCCTGGGACTGCTTGCGATCAACACCGATCTGTTTGGCGAGACCGAAGGCGCTCATGCCGTAGATCAAGCCGAAGTTGATCGCCTTGGCGCTGCGACGCTGGTCATGGCTGACGGCCTCCAGCTCGACGCCGAACACCTCGGCGGCAGTGGCCCGGTGCACGTCCAGGTCGTTGCGGAACGCGTGGAGCAGACCTTCATCCTTGGCCAGGTGCGCCATGATCCTCAATTCGATCTGCGAGTAGTCCGCCGCCAGCAGCTTGTAGCCTTTCGGTGCGACGAACGCCTGTCGGATCCGCCGACCTTCAGCGGTACGGATTGGAATGTTCTGCAGGTTCGGATCGATGGACGACAGTCGTCCGGTCGCGGCAACGGCTTGTTGATAATTGGTGTGGACGCGGCCGGTGCGGCTGTTGATCTGCTCCGGCAGGCGATCGGTATAGGTGCTCTTGAGCTTGCTCAGCGAGCGGTACTGCATCAGCACCTTGGGCAGCGGGTAGTCCTGCTCGGCCAGTTCGGCGAGCACCGCTTCGGCCGTGGATGCCTGGCCCTTGGCGGTTTTGCTGAGCACCGGCAAACCGAGCTTTTCGTACAGGATCACACCCAATTGCTTGGGCGAGCCGAGGTTGAATTCCTCGCCGGCGATGGCAAACGCCTCACGCTCCAAGGCCACCAGCTTCTCGCCCAGCTCGACGCTCTGCACGCCCAGCAGGTTGGCATCGACCAATGCCCCCTGGCGCTCGATGCGCGCCAGCACCGGCATCAGCGGCATTTCTATCTCGGTGAGCACTTTGCCCAGGCTCGGGATCGCCGCCAGTTTTTCCTGCAAGGCCTGGTGCAAACGGAACGTTACGTCGGCATCTTCAGCGGCGTACGGGCCGGCCAGTTCCAGGGAAATCTGGTCGAAAGTCAGCTGTTTGACCCCTTTGCCAGCGATGTCCTGGAAATCGGTCTTGCTTTGGCCCAGGTACTTGAGTGCCAGGCTGTCCATGTCGTGACGGGTCGCGGTGGAGTCTAGCACGTAGGACTCCAGCATGGTGTCGAAGGCAATGCCTTGAACCAGGATGCCGTTGTTCTGATCGCCGCCAATGGCGCAGTTGGCCAGGATATTGGTCTCGAACTTGGCATGCTGACCGACCTTGAGCTTGTCGGGGTTTTCCAGCAGGGGCTTGAGGGCCTTGAGTACCGTGTCGCGATCAAGCTGCTCCGGCACGCCCATGTAGGAATGGGTCAGCGGAATGTAGGCCGCCTCATGGGCCGCCACGGCAAACGACAACCCGACCAGTTGCGCATGTTGCGGATCGTCACCGTTGGTTTCCGTGACGAACGCAAACAGCGGCGCTTGCTCGAGCTTGGCCAGCCAGGCATCGAAGCGCGCCTGATCGAGAATGACTTCGTACTTCGCTTCGTCGCCGCCCGGTTGTTCGTCGGCCACTTCGACGATCTCCTGGCCGGCACGCTTGGCGTCCCGCTGGTTTTCTTCGAACCAGCTCTTGAACTCCAGCAGGGTGTACAGCTCGGCAAGTTTGTCGTGGTCCGGTGGGCCCATTTGCAGATCGTCGAGGCCAACATCCAGCGGCACGTCAGTCTTGATGGTCGCCAGCTCGTAGGAAAGAAACGCCATTTCCTTATGTTCTTCCAGCTTGGCGGGCAGGGTCTTGGCGCCGCGAATCGGCAGCGTGGGAACGATGTCCAGCTGCGTATACAGCTCGGTCAGGCCGCCGTTGACTCCCACCAGCAAGCCGGAGGCAGTCTTCGGCCCGATCCCCGGAACGCCCGGGATGTTGTCGGAAGAATCGCCCATCAATGCCAGATAATCGATGATCTGCTCCGGAGCGACACCAAATTTCTCCTTTACGCCAGCCACGTCCAGCGAGCTACCGGTCATGGTATTGACCAAGGTAATGTGCCCGTCGACCAATTGAGCCATGTCCTTGTCACCGGTGGAGATCACCACCGGGCGGTCGGCTGCGGCGCTGCTGCGGGCCAGGGTGCCAATCACGTCGTCGGCTTCGACGTTGTCCACACACAGGAGCGGGAAGCCCAGGGCCTTGACGCTGGCATGCAGCGGCTCGATTTGCACGCGCATGTCGTCGGGCATGCTCGGGCGATTGGCCTTGTACTCGGCGTACAGCGCATCGCGAAACGTCCCACCCTTGGCGTCGAACACCACGGCAAACGGGCTGTCCGGGTACTGCTTGCGCAGGCTCTTGAGCATGTTCAGCACGCCCTTGACCGCACCGGTCGGCAGGCCTTTGGACGTGGTCAGCGGTGGCAGCGCGTGAAACGCGCGGTACAGATAAGAAGAACCGTCCACCAGGACGAGGGGGGCTTGGCTCATGAGCAGGATCAACCTTTTCGGCGGGTCCGGGGCTAGAATAGCGGGACCGTTGACGACAAAGGGACAAGGTTATCATGCGTACACTAAATC
Organism: Pseudomonas sp. FG13; assembly: GCF_057809755.1. Taxonomy (NCBI): domain Bacteria; kingdom Pseudomonadati; phylum Pseudomonadota; class Gammaproteobacteria; order Pseudomonadales; family Pseudomonadaceae; genus Pseudomonas; species Pseudomonas sp. FG13. The sequence continues at coordinate 1,405 of NZ_JBMDKO010000055.1, read as the reverse complement.
GCCTGTTACTGGCTGGCTTGTTTGCGATCACTCCGCTTACCGTCATGGCGGCGGACGAGGCACCTTCCGCGGACCCGGACGTCACCATTCGCACGGAAGGCGATAAAACCATCCAGGAGTACCGGCAAAACGGTTTCCTGTATGCGATCAAGGTCACGCCCAAGCACGGCAAGCCTTATTTCCTGGTGCGCGCCGACGGCACTGATGCAAACTTCATCCGTTCGGACCAACCGGATATGCTGATCCCGTCATGGAAGATCTTTGAGTGGAAATAGTTTCCTAATTTCAACCGGCGCCCGCTGAAGGGCGCCCGTACTGGCAGTTTTAACCATGTCTGTGTTCACCCCCCTGGCTCGGCCCGAGCTGGAAACCTTTCTTGCCCCTTACGGGCTCGGCCGCCTGCTTGATTTCCAGGGGATCGCCGCTGGCAGCGAAAACACCAATTTCTTTATCAGCCTGGAGCAGGGCGAATTCGTCCTGACCCTGGTGGAGCGCGGCCCGGTGCAGGAAATGCCGTTCTTCATCGAACTGCTGGACGTGCTGCATGAGGCCGACCTGCCGGTGCCTTATGCGTTGCGCACCACCGACGGCGTTGCGCTCAGGGAGCTGGCCGGCAAACCTGCGCTGCTGCAACCGCGCCTGGCCGGCAAACATATCAAGCAGGCCAATGCGCAGCATTGCGCCCAGGTTGGCGAGTTGCTGGCGCATCTGCACCTGGCCACCCGGGACAACATGATCAAGCGCAAGACCGATCGCGGCCTGGACTGGATGCAAGAGGAGGGCGCAAAGCTGCTGTCACACCTCGAAACCGAGCCTCGTCGGCTGCTGCAGGCGGCACTGGACGAAATTTCGCTGCAGAAGACCGGCATCCTGGCGCTGCCCCGCGCCAACATCCATGCGGACCTGTTCCGCGATAACGCCATGTTCGAAGGCACGCACCTGACCGGGCTGATCGACTTCTACAACGCCTGCTCCGGGCCGATGCTGTATGACGTCGCCATTGCCCTGAACGATTGGTGTTCGGATGACGACGGTGTGCTCGACGGCCCGAGGGCGCGGGCGTTGCTGGGCGCTTACGCGGCGCTGCGCCCCTTCACCGCCGCCGAAGCCGAACTTTGGCCGACCATGCTGCGTGTGGCGTGCGTGCGGTTCTGGCTGTCGCGTCTGATCGCCGCCGAATCCTTTGCCGGACAGGACGTGTTGATCCACGATCCGATGGAGTTTCAGCAGCGGTTGGCGCAGCGGCAGGACGTTCATATACCGCTGCCTTTTGCCCTGTAAAAGCATCGCGGGCAAGCCTTGCTCCCACAGGTCTGTGTTTACTCTGTGGGAGCAAGGCTTGCCTGTGTTTTACCCTGTGGGAGCAAGGCTTGCTTGTGTCTTACCCTGTGGGAGCAAGGCTTGC
>NZ_JBMDKO010000054.1:0-38311 GCF_057809755.1 Pseudomonas sp. FG13 | reverse complement strand
AATGCAAGCTGATCCACCGCCATCGCGAGCAGGCTCGCTCCCACATTGGATTAGGAGTGTACGCGGCATTTGCATACGCCATCCAATCCTGTGGGAGCCGGGCTTGCCCGCGAAGACGGCAGTACAGTCAACATCAATGCAAGCTGACCCACCGCCATCGCGAGCAGGCTCGCTCCCACCCTGATCTCGGTCTGCTCACAACATCGGGAAATGCCCCCAATCCCTGTGGGAGCGAGCCTGCCCGCGATGACGGAGGCACAGTCAACATCAATGCAAGCTGATCCACCGCCATCGCGAGCAGGCTCGCTCCCACATTGGATTAGGGTGTACGCGGCATTTGCATACGCCATCGGCCCTATGGGCAATGGATGGCTTGATCGAAAGCCCCCCACTCATCGGGATTCGATGCGTGAGCGGCGCTCCTCAAGACGCAGGAATCACTTCGCCGCAGCCGCTTCCTCGATCAACCGGGCCACCGGTTCCGGGTGGGACACCATCACCACATGGGAAGCCCCCTTGACCACCTTCACATCCCTCGCATCGGCGCGCTTGGCCATGAATGCCATGGCTTGCGGTGGAATGTTCTTGTCCTTGTCGCCATAGATGTACCAGGACGGAATGTGTTTCCAGGCCGGTGTGCCCGCCTGCTCATTCAATGCCGCCTCGGTCACCGGACGCTGGTTTGCCGCCATCAACGCGGCCTGTGCAGCAGGAACGTCGGCGGCGAACTGGTCATGGAACTTGCCCTGCTGGATGTACAGGTCCTTGCCGCCATCGGCCAATGGGACAGGCGCCGCCAGGGTCGGGCCGAGGGTGCTGCCGGGGAACTTCCCGGCCAGCCCGGCGACGGTTTCCCCCGCCTCGGGCGCGAAGGCGCTGACGTAGACCAGTGCCTTTACGTTGGCGTGGTCGTTGGCCGCTTCACTGATGACGTTGCCGCCATAGGAGTGGCCGACCAGCACCACCGGCGTCTGAATACTGCCCAACAGCGCCGAAACCGCAGCGCCATCACCCTTCACACTGCGCAAAGGGTTGGCAGCGGACACCACCGTGTAGCCGTCCTTCTCGAGGATCTTTACCACGCCATTCCAGCTCGACGCGTCGGCAAACGCGCCGTGCACGAGAACGACGGTAGGTTTTACAGTCTGCGCCGAGGCGCTGGCACCGATGAGCAGGCCCGCCGTGCAGGCCAGTGCAGCAATGACTTTTTTCATGGAGAACTCCTTGGATACCTGGTTTATGGAGCGAGACGCGTAAAGACAAAATCGTGGTTCTGCACCCGCGCCTGGTGGCAGGCGAAGCAGGTCTGGTGCTGGGCCTCGTCGGCGGGCTTGCCGTTGATAAAGCGACCGAACCCCCAGCCGCCGGTTGACGCATATTTCTTCGAGTCCTTGACCATCACCTGGACGGTGGTGGCCGCCCCAGGAATCGAGGCCGGCTCGAACTCCGGTGACTGCACATGCTTCCAGGCCAGCTTCACCAGGACCGTGCCATCGGGAAACGGCAGCGTCGAATCCTGGTAAGCCTTGATTGCCCGATCATTGCCCAGCACCGCTCGAAGCTCGTTCAGCGGCTCGGCTTCTTGCGCCGGCGCGATCAGCGGCCATGTGCGGTAGCCATCGGGAAGCTTCACCCCATAGATCGGTGAAGCCTCGCCGCTGCCGGCATCGCCCAGGGCAACGCCGGCGGCGATCAACGCCACCGATGCAACCGCGGCGGACGCCGCCAGATGCTTGAGTTTCATCGTTGCGCTCCCTCGTGCCGAGTCAGAGATGATCGGCATCGATCACGGCTTGGGCGAAGGCTTGCGGGGCCTCCTGTGGCAGGTTGTGACCGACACCCCCGCTGATCAGCCGGTACTCGTACTTGCCGGTAAAGCGCTTGGCATAGGCCTCGGCCGGTGGGTGCGGCGCACCGTTGGCATCGCCTTCAAGGGTGATCGTCGGCACGCCAATGGACGGGAACGCCGCGAGCTTCTTCTCCAGCGCGTCGTACTTGGCCTCGCCCTTGATCAGGCCCAGGCGCCAGCGGTAGTTGAAGATCGATACCGGGACGTGATCGGGGTTCTGCAAGGCGGCGGCGCTGCGGTCATAGGTCGCGTCGTCGAAGTCCCACTTCGGCGAGGCGAGTTTCCAGATCAGCTTGGCGAAGTCATGGGTGTTCTTTTCATAGCCCAGGCGACCACGCTCGGTCGCAAAGTAGAACTGGTACCACCACTGCAACTCGGCGGCCGGCGGCAACGGTGTCTTGCCGGCTTCCTGGCTGCCGATCAGGTAGCCACTCACCGCCACCAATGCCTTCACCCGCTCCGGCCACAACGCCGCGACGATGTCGGCAGTGCGAGCGCCCCAGTCATAGCCGCCGAGAACGGCCTGCTTGATGTGCAGCGCGTCCATGAAGTCGATCAAGTCGCTGGCCAGCGCCGCAGGCTGGCCGTTACGCACGGTCTTGGCCGACAGGAAACGGGTATCGCCATAACCCCGTGCATAGGGAATCAGCACGCGATAGCCCTTCTGGGCCAACGCCGGTGCCACATCGGTGTAGCTATGGATGTCGTAGGGCCAACCGTGCAGCAGGATGACCACCGGCCCATCGGCGGGGCCGACTTCAGCGTAGGAAACGTCCAGCAAACCTGCCTTGACGTGCTTCAACGGACCGAACGAGGTATTCGTGCCCGGAGTGATGGCGCCGATGGTACCGGCCGGCACCTCGGCAGCGCTGGCCTGTGACGAGGTCACAGCCAGGGCGCCCAACTGCATCATGGCAACCGCCAGGACAGCAGGCGCCAGCAGACGCCGGTGCCGCGGTTTTGAGGTGTCTTTCAACAGGGTCGTAGTCATGGTGAGTCTCCCTTGCGAACCGCCGCTCGGCGGTTGCGAGTTGTGAAATCGAAAGTGTCTGCCGGACGTACTGCGGTGCCGGATTATTTCGCCGCCGCACGCAGTGGCCGGAATGCTTCGCGCAGTTCTTCGCTGAACAGTTGCGGCTGTTCCCAGGCCGCGAAGTGACCGCCCTTGCTGACTTGGTTGAAGTAGGACAGCGACGGATAGGCGCGCTGTGCCCAGGTTTTCGGCGCTTGATAGATTTCGTGCGGGAACACGGTGATCGCCACCGGCACCTTGATATCCGAGGTCTTCTGCGCGGCCGCGCTGAAGTTATTGTTGTTGTTCTCCCAATAGAAACGGGAGGACGACGCGCCGGTGTCGGTCAGCCAATAGAGGCTGATGTCATCGAGCATTTCATCGCGGCTGAGCACGCGTTCAGGCTTGCCGTCACTGTCGGTCCAGGCCGCGAATTTCTCGTACATCCACGCCGCCGTACCGGTGGGCGAGTCGGCCAGCAGGTAGCCGATGGTCTGCGGCCGGGTCACCATCATCGCGCCGTAGGCCGCGTTACGACCGAAGAACGTGCTCAGGGAGGTGTAGGCCCGGCGTTCCGGATCGGTCAGGCCCGAGGGGGCCGGATCGCCGCTGTTGATCGGCTTTACCAGCTCCGGCGGCACGGTGGCCGGCATGTTCAGGTGGATACCCAGCAACCCGGGCGGCGCCAGGCGGCCCAGCGCATCGGAAATCACCGAACCATGATCGCCGCCCTGGGACACGTAATGGCTGTAGCCCAGGCGCTTCATCAGCACGTCCCAGGCCTTCGCCACCCGGTCGGGGCCCCAGCCCAATTCGGTCGGCTTGCCGGAAAAACCATGGCCGGGAATGGACGGGATGATCACATCGAAGGCATCTTCCGCACGGCCACCGTAAGCGGTTGGATCGGTGAGCGGGCCGATGGTTTTGAGGAACTCGAACTGTGATCCCGGCCAACCATGGGTAAGGATCAGCGGCATGGCGTTGGGGTGGCGCGAACGCACGTGGATGAACTGAATGTCGACGCCATCGATGGTGGTGATGAACTCCGGCAGGGCATTGAGCTTGGCCTCGGCCTTGCGCCAGTCATAACCATCGCCCCAGTATTTCACCAGCGCCTGGACCTGGGCCAGTTGCACGCCCTGGGACACGTCGTTGACGGTTTCCTTATCGGGCCAGCGGGTGGCCGCGATGCGTTTGCGCAGTTCGGTCAACTGCGCTTCATCGACGTGAATACGGTACGGGCGAATAGCCTCCGACCCGGCCGGTGCGGCACTGGCGGTAGGGTTGTCAGCAGCCAGTGTGACGCCACTGCCGGCAGACAGGGCAAGACCGAACACGCTGACGAGGGCGGATGACGCCAGACAGCGTTGCCAGGTAAAAGCGGAAGAAGCTGCTTGCATAGTGGTTCTCCTTTTTGACTAATCGGCTCAAGCAGCTCGATCAAACCATCGCGATGCCCCATGGCGGATTGCACCATGGTGTCGGTCGATACCTAGGTATGACGTGCGCGGTTTCGTGTGCTGTCTCGACGTGGGTCATTTAAGGACGGACAGGTATCGCGGATGTGTCAGCAACAGCCTGTAAAGAAACAGTCCGTATCGACAAAGGGGCTGGATACATAGAGATACATTGGGGCTCAGCCACGGAACTGTGGGAGCGGGCTTGCTCGCGAAGGCGGTGGCACGTCCGACATCAATGCGAACTGACACGCCGCTATCGCGAGCAGGGCTCGCTCCCACAGGGGATCTGGGGTGGGCAGGATGGTTTGGGTGATTCGAAAAACCAATGTGGGAGCGAGCCTGCTCGCGATGACGGCCGTAAATCCGACATCAATTCAAGCTGACCCACCGCTATCGCGAGCAGGGCTCGCTCCCACAGGGGATTGGGGTGGGAACGATTTGTGGCAGGGTAGAAACTCTGTACCGACCCGATCAATCACGAACATTTCAATGCCGCGTCCTGCGCTCCAGCAATCGCACGCCAAGCGAAAGCGGATAACACAGTACGAAGTAGATTGCCCCCACCAGAATGTAGATTTCCAGCGGCATGAAATACACCGAACTCAGATCCTGGGCACGCAACATCAAATCAGGGGCAGCAATCAGCGACGCCACCGAGGTGTCTTTCAGCAGCGAGATCGCAACGTTGCCAATGGGTGCCAGCACGATGCGAATGGCCTGGGGCAAAACGACCCAGCGCAACACTTTGAGATGCGGCATGCCAATCGCTTTCGCCGCTTCCACCTGCCCTTTCGGCACCGCCTCCAGGCCCGCGCGGTAGATCTCCGACAGGTAGGCGGCGGCGTTGAGCCCCAGGCCGATCATAGCGGCCTGGAATGAACTGAACTGCACGCCGATCTCGGTCAGGCTGAAGTAGACGATGAACAGTTGCACCAATGCTGGCGTGCCGCGAAACACTTCGATGTAGAACAACGCCGCACGCCGCAATGAGCGACTGCCGGACAACCGCGCCAGCGCCACCAGCAAGCCGACGACCAAACCGATCACCAGCGCACCAAACGCCAACTGAAGCGTGGCCCAAGCCGCTGTCAGGAACTCGACATGGGTTGCTTCCCACAACTCGCCATAGCCCATATCAATTCTCCTTGACAACTTTGAGACGGCGCTCGGTGCGAGCAGCCCAATGTGAAAGCACCAGGCTCAAGCCCAGGTAGATGACGGCCAGCAAGAAGTAGATCAGGTTGGTCTGGTAGGTTTCGCTAACCAGCATGCGTGCCTTGAAGGTCAGTTCAGGCACCGCGGCAGCCGATGCCAGCGAAGTGTCCTTGAGCAGGCCGATGGCAAAGTTGGCCATCCCGGGAATTGCGACCTTGAACGCCTGCGGCAACACAATGATGCGCATTGCCAGGGAACGGGTCATGCCAATGGAAAATGCCGCTTCGCTTTGGCCTCGGTCGATGGTACGGATGCTCGAACGGAACACTTCCGACAGAATGGCTGCACCATTGAGGCCAAAGCCGATGATCGCCGCACCGATTGCCGGCAACGTGATGCCGATGTAGGTCAGTCCGAAGTACAGGATGAACAGCTGGGTCAGGATCGGTATGTTGCGAAACACCTCCAAGTACACACTGGCGATCAGGCTCAGGATGCGGCTGCGCGAAAGCCGCATCAACGCCAGGCAGAACCCCAACAGGGCCGCCACGACAAACGACGCGGCCGTCAGGCCAACCGTGGTCAGCGCCCCGATACCCAGCACATTCAAAAAGTACGGCAGCATCTCGATGGCTTTGCTCAGTGCAGTCGAATCGAACATCGATCAATGCTCCTGCACGGCACGGATGAAGGAGCGGGTGCGTTCGACCTGGCTCTCGCGGAAAATCTGCCGGGGCGGACCCTGTTCGACAATATTGCCATCGGCCATGAAGATCACCTGATCAGAGATGCTCTCGGCGAAGCTCATTTCGTGAGTCACGATAATCATCGTCATACCCTCCTCCGCCAGCTTGCGCATGACGTTCAGCACCTCGCCTACCAGTTCCGGGTCCAACGCCGAAGTAGCCTCATCGAACAGCATCAACTTAGGTCGCATCGCCAGCGCCCGGGCGATGGCAATGCGTTGCTGCTGCCCGCCCGAGAGCTGTTCCGGGAACGCATCACGCTTGGCGAACATGCCCACTTTGTTCAGTAACTCCTCGGCCATCTGCACCGCTTCGGCACGGTTGCGCTGTTGCACCTTGAGCGGACCAAGAATGATGTTTTCCAGCACGGAAAGGTGCGGAAACAGGTTGAAACGCTGGAACACCATACCGATGTCGGCACGCATGCGCGCCAGCTCCTTATCGCTCATGGGTACTTTCCGGTCACCCGCCAGGCGCTGGCCGATCAGCTCGTTATCAATGTAGATGTCGCCTCGAGTCGGCTCTTCCAGGTAGTTGACGCAGCGCAACAAGGTGGTCTTGCCCGACCCGCTGGGGCCGATGAGCGAGATCTTTTGGCCTTGCTGGACGCTGAGGTCGATGCCTTTGAGCACGTCCAGGGTACCGAAGGACTTGTGGAGCCCTTCGATCCGCACCAGTGGAGTTGAATCAGCCATAAGCCATCTCCTCGATTCAGGCGAACGCCTGACTGAAATCCCGCGGTGGGTGCTCGAAAGGCCCAATCAGGTTGCCCTTCTCGTCCCGGTCCACGCCAATACGCGGATCCTTGGCCGGCGGCGCCAGGTAATCGGGATTCTTGATCCCGTACTTGGCAAGGACCGGTTTGATCTGATCGGTCGCTTTCAACCAGCGCAACCCCTGGTTGATGCCGTCGAACAAGTCTTGGTGCTGCGGATGAACGCCCCAGATCGCTTCGAACTTGGCGGTCAGGCTGGGGAATTTTTCATCGTAGGCCATGGGGATCTGTTTGAGCTTGAGGCTCGGGTCCTGGAGGATCATGTAGTCGATAGTGGGCGCGTCGAGCACCGCGAAATCCAGGCGTCCTGCGCGTACATCGCGCAGGCAGGAGTCCGTATTGTCGTAGAGCTTGACCTCCTTCACCCCTTCGATCTTCTTCATGTCCGGAATGGTGAAATAGCCAGTGATAGCACCAATGGTGCGGCCCTTCACGTCGTTGACACTCATCGAGGTGGTATAGGGTTCGTTGTCGCGCATGATCACGTAGGCACCGGTGTAGAAAACCGGGTCGGTCAGCAACAGGATTTTCGAGCGCATCGGATTCCAGGCGAAGTTGCCACCGAACCAGTCGGCGCGTCCCGACCTTACGGCTTCGACCACCGCCGGGAAGCCCATGGTCAGCACGTCGAGCTTGAGTTCGAGGCGATCAGCGATGATTTTCAGCAGCTCAAGATCGGTGCCTACGGGGGTACCTTCGCGCAGTGCGCCCAGTGGCATGTCACCTAGGCACGCGGCTGTCAGGTAACCGGGGCGCACGGTCTTGATCGGCTGTCCGGCGGCGAACGCAAAGGACATCGGGCCCATTGCGCTACCCACCAGTGCGGCCAGTGAGCCATAGCCGGTGGCCTTGAGCAGCCCGCGCCGGGAAATACCCTGGGAGTCGAATTTGAAGTCGGACATGGATCACCTCTTGGCAAATTATTGTGTTGGACCATTCAAGCCAAACAACTCAAGCACCGTCCGTGGCCGGATTAATTGTCATGCATTACAAACAATACAATTCACACACTAAATACGGTTTTTAAGCTTGTCAATGACCTTTGTATCGGATAAAAAGCAATACAAATTCGTTCATTGCCGTGCAAAGAGCATGACAATCAGGATATAGCACCATGAATCAATTCGAAGAACTGCTGGATGAGCTCAAGGCCAGTGCGGCCTTGCAACGTGACAAGGCAGAAACCCTTTACGCCCAATTGGCCGATTCCCTGGCCGAAGCGATCAGTAACGGCCGGCTCAAGCCAGGTGAGCGCCTGCCACCCCATCGTGAGTTCGCCAGTGCCTTGAGCGTGAACATCACCACCGTGACCAAAGCCATGGCGGTGTTGCAACAAAAAGGCCTGGTGGAAAGTCGGCCCGGCCGCGGTACCCAAGTCGCGCAACCCCGACATCCGGCGGCGCAATTCCAGTCGGCACCCAGCAACGACCCCAGCACTGTCGACCTGAGTGTCAATCGCCCCGCCACCGACGGCTTCAATCGGGCGCTGGCGCAGTTGTTGCCGCGCCTTTCCACTGATCCGCGCTTTGGTGACATGAAGGACTATCATCCGTCCGAAGGCCCGCTCTGGGCCCGGGAAGCGGCCGCGCAGTGGTTGTGTCATACCGGCGTTCAGGCCCAGGCCTCGCAGATGCTGATTGTCGAGGGCGCCCAGCACGGCATCGCCAGTACGTTGCGCAGCCTGACCAGCAGCGGCGATGTCGTGCTGGCCGACAGCGTCACCTACCAGGGCATCAACGCCTTGTGCCGTTCACTGGGTTTGATCCTGGTGGGCGTCGACGCGGATGCCCGCGGCATGTCCCCCGAAGCCTTGCGGCAGGCCTGCGCCGAACATCAGCCGCGACTGCTGTTCCTGGTACCGTCTATACAGAACCCGACCGCCATCACCCTTGACGCCAAGCGTCGCGAAGAGTTGGCACACGTGATTCGGGAAACCAACCTGCTGGTGATCGAAGACGATGTCTATCGCCCCCTGTTGGATCAGTCGCCGCCGCCTTTCGCCGCGTTGCTGCCAGAACGGACGATCTACATCTGCGCGCTCTCCAAATGCATCGCACCGGGGTTGCGCATGGGCTTCGTCATGGCCCCCCCCACACTGGTGCAGGACATCGCAGCCATGCAGCGCATCGATTGTTGGAGTACTTCGCCGCTGAGCGCGCTGATCGCCACCCGACTGATCGAAGACGGTCACGCCGAGCAACTGGTCGCCGAACAACGGGAAGAATTGCGCGTGCGCCAGGCACTGCTCGCCACTCACCTCGAAGGTCTGGAATTCCAGCACAGCGCCACCGGGACCCACGCCTGGCTGGTGTTGCCGGAACCCTGGACCGGCTCACGCTTCGCCCGACTGTGCCACGACCGTGGCGTCGTGTTGCTTGCCGGAGGCGCATTCACCCTGCGCCCCGAACTGTCGCCACAAGCGGTGCGGATCAACATCTCGGCAGCCCTATCCCGGGAGCAACTGGTCAAAGCCTTGAACGTCATCAGCCAGTTGGCCCGCCAGGGTCATCTCTACATGCACAACCGGATCTGAGGCCATGACACAGCCCGTTCATTGCGAAATCGCCGTGATCGGCGCAGGTGTCGTCGGAGTTGCCACGGCACTCTGGCTGCGCCGTCAGGGGTATCAGGTGCTGTTGCTGGAGCGTGAGGCCGTTGCCTCGGGGGCGTCCTACGGCAATGCTGGCACACTCGCGCCCTATGGCGTCATGCCGATTGCCCAGCCGGCGCTGCTGAAGGCGATTCCGACGCTGTTGTTTTCAAAGGAGTCGCCCTTCGTCATCAACTGGAAACGCCTGCCACAGCTGATGCCGTGGCTACTGCGGTTTCTCAATGAATGTCGTACTTCGCGGTGCGAGGCCAACACGTTGGCCCTGAGCACGATTCTCCAGCATACCTACAGCGGCTATGCCCCTCTGCTGGCGGACTGTCCCCAGGCCGACCAGCACTTGCATCACAACGGGTGCCTCTATGCCTACAGCACCGAGCAGGGATTTGCCGGCGCGCAGGCTGCCATCGAGTTGCGCCGCTCCCTCGGCCTCGCCCAGCAGGTGCTAACTCCGGCGGATGTTGAACGACTGGAACCTGCGCTCGCCGGAAAATCGGTGGCCGGCATTCTGTTTCCCGAGTCATCCCACATGGATGATCCCCAAGCCTTCATCGAAGCGCTGGTCGCGCCGTTGGTTGCCGAGGGAGCGCTGCACCGGGCGATGATCACAGGCATACAGCGTCGGACCGAGGGTCTGCAACTGTCGAGCGCAGAGGGGCGAATCTACCATGCTGATCGGGTCGTACTGTGCGGCGGCGCCTGGTCGGCGCTCCTGGCGCGACAGGTGGGGGATCATATTCCACTGGATACCGAACGTGGCTATCACATCGAATTCGATCTGCAGGACACCCTGCTCAATCGCCCGTGCTGCCCGGTCGAGAGCGCCTTCTACATGACGCCCATGGCCGGACGATTGCGGGTAGCGGGCACGGTGGAGCTCGGCTCGATCAACGACCCGGCCAATCCACAGCGCTTTGATTATCTGGAACGCCACGTGCGCCGTGTGATGGGCATCACTCAACCGGTCGCACGTCGATGGTTGGGGTTGCGCCCCTCCCTGCCCGACTCCTTGCCCGTGATCGGCCCCTCGCCCAACGAACCACGAATGATCTACGCCTTCGGTCATCAACACCTGGGCCTGACCCTGGCCGGCGCCACCGGCCAGTTGGTCGCCGACTGCATCGTCGGCAAGGCGCCACGGTGGCTGGACAGTTTTTCAGCGCAACGCTTCTGAGCAACGCCTTTCCACAGGAGAGCCTTTGATGCACACCCTTGAGCGCAAACACACAAACGCTCGCATGAGCCAGATTGTTATCCACGGCAATACCGTGTACCTGGCCGGACAAGTGGGCGAACCACAGCACAGCGTCGCCGACCAGACCCGCACTGCGTTGGCACGGGTGGATGCCTTGCTTGAACAAGCCGGTTCATCCAGGGAGCAACTGTTGCAAACAACCATCTGGCTCGCCGACATGGCGGATTTTGCGGCGATGAACGCAGTATGGGATGCCTGGGTCCCGGCAGGCCACGCACCGGCCCGCGCTTGCGGCGAAGCGAGACTGGCTGATCCGGGGTTGCGGGTTGAAGTGATAGTTTGTGCTGCCAAAGGATGAGGCAAGCTGAGCCACCGCTATCGCGAGCTGGCTCGCTCCCACAAGGGATTTGTGGTGAACGTGATTTCTTTGGGCGACTCGGAAAACTGTGGGAGCGAGCCTGCTCGAGATAGCGGTGGGTGAGTCAGAGCGATTGTCACCCAGGCGCCAGGACCTGGATGACACCATGACTCAGTTGACCGGCATCAGCCATCGCCCTCCAGTTCCTTAACCGCGCCGCCCAACCAACACCTGCTCCAACACCACCTCCAGCGGATGCCGCAGTTGCTTGTCCGCCAACCGTTTCACCTGGCTGCGGCACGAATACCCCGTCGCCAATGCCTCCCCTTCCTTGTCCAGCTTGCCAGCCCAGGACTGTTCGAAAATGGTTCGCGAGGTGTCCTGGTTGCGCAGTTCATGGCCATAGGTGCCGGACATGCCGCAGCAGCCCGTCGCCTCGATCGCCAGCTTGAGCCCCAACTTGGCGAACACGGTTTGCCACTGGGAAGTGCTGGCGGGCACGTTGGTCTTTTCGGTGCAGTGCGCCAGCAGGCGGAACGTCCGGGCAACAGGAGTTGGCTGCTGCGGAACCGCATCGATCAGCCATTCCTGAGGCAACAGGACTTTCGGGCAAGCCTTGAGCCCTGGCACCTTCTGATACTCCTGGCGGTAGACCAGAGTCATGGCTGGATCCAGGCCCACCAGGGGCACCGAGCAGTCGGCGAGTGCCTGGAGCTGGGTAGCATTGCGGATCGCCGCCTTGTTGAAGGCACCGAGGAAGCCCTGCACATGCAATGGCTTGCCATTGGCGCTGTACGGCGCCAGGAAGACCCGGTAGCCCAACTGATGCGCCAGTTCGATAAAAGAGGCCAGCAACGGCGTTTCGAAGTAGCGGGTGAAGGCGTCCTGCACCAGTACCACACTGCGCTCCCGTTGTGCCTGCGTGAGCTCACGCAGGGCCGGTACGCTGGCGACCGCGACCTTGCAGCGGCTCAAGGTGGCCTGGAAGTTGTAGCGACTAATCAGCGGGCTGTCGACCATGCCTACCTGGTTCGCCAACAGTCGGCTCAACCATGTCGAGCCCATCACCGCGTTGTAGAGGCCCGGCGCGTAAGCCATATAGGGAATGGTGAATTCCAGCGAACCGATCAGGTAATCCCGCAGCGGCCGTTGATAGCGGCCATGGTAGAGCTGCAGGAAACGCGAGCGGAACTCCGGCACGTTGACCTTGATCGGGCATTGTCCCGCGCAGGATTTGCAGGCCAGGCAGCCGGCCATGGCGTCATAGACTTCGTGGGAGAAATCCGCCTCGCCCCGTGAGCGCGCCAGATTGTTGCGCAGCCGCGCCGGCAACGCCTTCAACCACGACGCACCGCCCTGCGCCACTTCCAGTACATCGACATTGGCCGCGCCCTGCAGACGCAACCATTCACGCATCAGCGATGCCCGCCCCTTGGGGGAATGCTGGCGTTCGCGGGTGGCTTTCCAGGACGGGCACATGGCGTCGTCGGGGTCGAAGTTGTAACAGGCGCCATTGCCGTTGCAGTGCACGGCAGTGCCGTAACTTTGCCAGACACGCTCGTCGATCTGCCGATCCAGGTCACCGCGCAGTGTCACCTCGTTGACCTTGAGCAGGCCTTCGGCGGCGTCCGGCGGCGTGCAGATCTTGCCGGGGTTGAGTTGGTTGAAGGGGTCGAACGCGCCCTTGAGCGATTGCAGCGCCGGGTACAAATCGCCAAAGAACGCCGGCACGTACTCCGAACGCAGACCCTTGCCGTGTTCACCCCAGAGCAAGCCGCCATAACGCTGGGTGAGTTCGGCCACGGCATCGGAAATCGGCTTGACCAGCGCGGCCTGGGCCGGGTCTTTCATGTCCAGTGCCGGACGCACGTGCAACACACCGGCGTCGACATGACCGAACATGCCGTAGCTCAAGCCGTGGCCGTCCAGCAGAGCGCGAAACTCGGCGATGTAGTCGGCCAGCCGCTCCGGTGGCACCGCGGTGTCTTCCACGAATGGCTGGGGACGGACTTCGCCTTCGACGTTACCCAACAGCCCGACCGAACGCTTGCGCATGGCATAGACGCGGTTCACCGCCTCGGCCCCTTCCGCCAGCGTATGGCCCAGGCGCTCGATGGTGGTATCGCGCTGCAGATGCACCACGAAGGCCGCTACATTGGCGTTCACTTGCGCAACGTCGTCGCCGCTGAACTCCACCAGATTGATGCCCAGGGTCGGGCGCTCGGCGTCAGCCGGGAAATACTCGGCGACGCTGTGCCAGACGATGTCTTTCATCGCCAGCATCAACACCCTGGAGTCCACCGTTTCGATGGACAGCGGTTTATGGGCCAGCAATGCGTTCGCATCGCGCAAGGCATCCATGAAGCTGCCATAGCGCACGTTCACCAACACCGAATACTTGGGAATCGGCAGCACGTTGAGCTTGGCCTCGACCACGAACCCCAGCGAACCCTCGGCGCCACACAGCACGCTGTTGAGGTTGAAGCGACCGTGGTCATCGCGCAGGTGCGCCAGGTCGTAACCGGTCAGGCAACGGTTGAGCTTGGGGAACACCGACTCGATCAGCTCGGCCTGGGTTTCCTGGATCTGCCGGGCGGTGCGGTATACCTCGCCGATACGGCCGGTATCGGCGCACGCTGTTTCCAGCTCGGCGTCGGACAGTGGCTGGGTGTGCAAGTGCTCACCGCCGAGCAGCACGCTGTGCAGCTCCAGCACATGGTCGCGGGTCTTGCCGTAGGTGCAACTGCCCTGGCCGCTGGCATCGGTGTTGATCATGCCGCCCACGGTGGCGCGGTTGGAGGTCGACAGCTCTGGCGCGAAGAACAACCCGTGGGGCTTGAGCGCGGCATTGAGCTGGTCCTTGACCACACCGGCCTGCACCCGGACCCAACGCTCGGCCACGTTGATTTCGAGGATGGTGTTCATGTGCCGCGACAGATCGACCACGATGCCGTCGGTCAGCGATTGACCGTTGGTCCCGGTGCCCCCGCCCCGTGGCGTCAGCTTGATCTGGCGAAACCGTGGTTCGGCCATCAGCGTGGCGATGCGAGCGACATCCTCGGCATCCCGGGGAAAGACCGCTGCCTGCGGCAGGCGCTGGTAAATCGAGTTGTCGGTCGCCAACACGGTTCGGGTGCCGTAGTCAGCGCTCAGGTGACCACGAAAACCGCTGGCGCGCAGGGCCTCGATAAATTCCGGGTAGTGGGCCGCGGGGGCAACCACAGGCAGTTGGGCAATCATTAACGGCCTCTTAGGGGGCTAATCACGTAAATACTTGTCGCCGGCGCATGAATAGGTCAGGCTCGGAACGACCTGCGCCAATGTTCCTTCAGGTTCCCCGCGCAGACAACCAGATAATCCTGCCGCTATCGATGACTTTTGCGAATGAATTACCGTCACCTCACGCCATCCATGTCACTGCTGCTGGCATTTGAAGCCGCCGCTCGGCATGAAAGCTACACCCGGGCCGCGGTCGAACTCTCACTGACGCAAAGTGCCGTCAGCCGACAAGTCCAGGCGTTGGAAGAGCAACTGGGGCTGACGCTGTTTCGTCGCGAAGGCCGGCAGGTCCGGCTGACCGATGTCGGTCGCCTCTACCAACGGGAGATGAGCGAGGCGCTCGGACGCATCCGCAGCGCGACGCTGCAGGCCATGGCGTATCAATCCGGCAGTGGCACCCTGCGCCTGGCGACGTTGCCGACCTTCGGTTCGAAGTGGCTGCTGCCGCGCCTGCACGAGTTCTACAAGACCCACCCCGGCATCCTGGTGCACATCAGCTCCCGGATCGACGCCATCGACTTCGACACCAGCGGCATCGATGCCGCCATTGTCGTCGGCACAGCCGACCTGCCGGGCCTGATCAGCCATCGCCTGCACGCCGAAGAACTGATCGTGATCATCTCGGCTCAAGCGGCCAAGGCCCATGAGACGTGGACGCCGGAACGGATCAGCGAACAGATGCTGCTCAATGTGGCGAACAATCCCAACGTCTGGGGCGACTGGTTCAGTCACTACACCCTGCCCCATGCCAAGATGCGCCTGGGCCCCAGCTTCGAACTCACTTCGCACTTGATCCAGGCGGTGCGTGCGGATATCGGCATCGGCCTGGTGCCCCGCATTCTGGTGGCCGACGAGCTGGCCAATGGCGAACTGATCGGCCTCGACCTGCCGTTCGCCAGCCGGCGCAGTTACTACCTCACCTACCCGCCGCGCAACGAAATGCTGCCGTCTTTGCGGGCGTTTCGCGGCTGGTTGTTGGAGCAGATCTGACAGTCCCGCACTTATCGCAGACATAAAAAAGCCCCGCAAACCAAATGGGTCGCGGGGCAAGGAATTGGTTGGTTGCGGCCAACCAAAGGAGCTCTGTGAAAATCGTCTATCCGTTGAATCAGATGCAGTCTTCTGCGGCGCGCTCGAAACTCGACGGCAGCAGGTTCGAGGCCAGCAGGTGCCGCTCGTAGATGAACACCTTGCCGCCGTTCCCGGCCTTGTAGGCCTCCAGCACGTTGTCCGCGGAGACTTTGCTCGGCACGACGATCCGGTAGCTGCGCTGGGTCTGTGAGACCATCGGGTTCAACTGACTGTCCTGCAATTTCGGTATGACGCACTCGGCATACTCGGCCGGGGTCTTTTGGGTCTGCAGGGTCAGCGTCGGATCGTTTGGCACAGAGGCACAACCGGCGAGCAGCAAAGAGGCAAACGCCATGACAGGCACGAATAAAAAGCGCATCAGTTTCATCCCGAAAATAAAAAGGGTCAGGCTCGTATGACGACAGAACGCTGTTGCGTCATGTCTGGAGCCACCTGTTCGATGGGTGCAATTGTCCAATGACTGGCGACAAAGCAGAACATGCGTTTAGTGATGGTCACTATTACTTCTAACGATAGTTGCGTGCCCCAGGGGTGAGGCACGCGTGCCTTGGTGTCTCGAAGCCGGGATTCCAGCCTCGCAGAATCAGGTCATGATGAAGGCGGAAGGCGTCAGGACTGGGCTGTCAGGGCGGAGTGGGTTTTCAACTCTTCGTCAATGAATGCGGCGATCATTGCCCGGTAAACCCGCTCCACGACATCAGGTGAGGCACCGGCTTCATGAGCAATCCCACGCACCTTGGTGATGACCTGCTCGACCCGCGCCGGTGCGCGCACATCGTCGGTGGTTTTCTTGAAGGCGGCCGCCTGCGTGACAAAGTTGCCGCGCCGGGCCAGGAGCGCAACGACCTCGCGGTCGATCCGGTCTATCTGCTGGCGGACTTCTTCGATTGATGTACAGCGTAATTCCATTTTGAGTATCTCCTTTCAAGTGACAAAAACGTGCTTGTGCGTTCGCGATATGACGGCATATTCGACAGGGATGCAAGCAGCGCCAACGCTATCGCGAGCAGGCTCGCTCCCACAGGTTGTTCCGGGGAGCATCAGAGCTTTGGGATAATCCCCGTGGCCTCGGCAATCGTCGCCAGCACTTCTTCCATTCCGGCAATGTGATTCTGAAGGTCTACAAAAGACTGATGGACCGCTTCGTTGGCGTCTACGGTCTGATGTCCGCGAAGCGCTACCACCCTGCGCAGCTCGTTTTCCTGAAGCTCATTCACGCTTTCTCGCAGGGCCAGGAGCTGGTCGAATATCTGTGCGACTTTGGTTTTGCTAGCGGCGTCCATCATCTCCAACCCAACCTCTCGATGAATGCACCCCAGGGACACGCGACCAGGATGCCAGGTCTTGAGATCTTGCCCGCGGGCTGTGGGGTGATCAATGGACACCTGAACACGCCGAGGAGTTTCGGTCCGGCCACGGCAGGTCTTCCTTGGAACGTAACGATGGCAAAGACAGTCGGAGCAATCAGGCCCTTGGCAAAGAAATCGTCCCATGTCCTTACGATCAGCCGTCCTCGCTGCGCTATTCACCCTGGCGACTGGCACAGCAGCCGATGCCCGGGAACCGCTACGCCTGGAAAACCTGAAACGTTGCGGTGACCTTTTGGAAAACCAGCGCCAGGACTGGTGCCTGACGGTGCGCGGGTTGGACGATGGCGTACCGCAATTGAAGCTGGGTAACCGAGCGATCCCCCCGGACGCTGTCCAGCGCAAGGGACAGCACCTGCGCTTGCAGCTGGACAGCGCCGACTACCAAAGTGGCCCTCTCTGGCTGGAGGATGGTCCACGCACCAGCAACGCCGCCTGGCTGACCTTGCGCAACAGCCACGTAATGGCCGCCGGCCCGGACGAGGTGGCGAAGAACATGGACGGGCTGACCACTTACGTCAATCTGGTCAGCCTGCTGATCGAGGAGGATCGTGCCGGCCGCCAGGAAGCCGAGCGCCTTGCCCGCAAGTATGGGGCGACGGTGGTCGGCAGCATTGCGCCCTTGAACCTTTATCAGCTTCGTCTGCCGGCCAGGGATCTGGTACAGCGTGACGCACTGGTGCTGCGCCTGGGCAGTGAAACCAGTGTGGACGCAGTGGTGATCGAGGAGTCCGCGGCGGAAGAAACCGAACAGTCCACGGCTCGGCCTGAAGAACCGAAGAAACCGGCGCAGGACTCCGACGAATGGGCCGCGAACCGCTTTCTCGACGCGGTGCACTACTACCAGCGGCGCATCCCCGGACAGCAGGCACCCATCCAGCCGCAGCCCGTGCGCATCGGCCTGATCGAGCGCGACGTGGATTTCGACACTGCGGATTTTGCCGACTATCTCGGTGCCTGCTCGGTACCGCGTACCTGTGTCTACGCCCGCGATGCCGCTGCCCCGGACGGCCACGGCACCACCGTCGCAGGCCTTCTCGCCGCGCGCTGGAACGACGGCGGCAACACCGGTTTTCTAAGCGGCCTGAATAAGGCCAGTGGTGGCTTCGAGGTCATCGTCGAACGTAATTCCGACGCCGGGATTACCGCCAATATCGCCGCCTCGGTCAACCTCGTTGAAGATGGCGTACGCGTGCTCAACTGGAGCTGGGGCATCCACCGGGTGGGTGCCAAGGACATCAAGGGGGACAATGTGGACTCCCTGCTGCGCTCGGGCATTGCCATGAGCGGCTACGAGGAACTGTTGGAAGAATTCTTCCTCTGGCTGCGCAAGGAGCACCCCGACGTGATCGTGGTGAACTCCGCCGGCAACGGTTCCTCGTTCTCGGGCAGCGATGAATACCGCCTGCCCTCCTCCTTCATCACCGAGCAATTGCTGGTGGTCGGCGGTCACCAGCGCAGCGAGCGTGCCGGAGCCTCGGTCGACGATCCGGCCTACGCGGTCAAGCGCAGTTCCTCGAACATCGACATGCGCGTCGACATCACCGCCGCCGCTTGCGCCCATGCCTCGACACCCGGCACAGGCCAGGATGGGGCGGTGCATTGCGGCACGTCCTACGCCACGCCCATGGTCGCAGGCCTGCTGGCGGCAATGCTGTCCATCAACCCGCAACTTCAGCCCGAGCAATTGCGCACGCTGCTGCGTCGCAGCGCCCTGACCATCGGCGACAACCACGATTTCGAACGGATGGACGCGGAAGACCTCACCGCGCCCATCCTGCCGTCGGAGCGCCGCTACCGGCTCAATGACAAGGACGTGGGACGCTCGGCGCGATTGGACATGCAGAAGGCACTGGATCTGGCGGTGGAAAGTCGCGAGCGGGTACGCTGATTCTCCGCGTATGCAATGCTCGGTGAATCACCCATTCCCGAGCATCTGCCACAACGACGCGCCCACCCCGGTCATGCTCTCCCCGGCAATCAACCCCGCCGCCGCGGTGATTGCGAAGCGCTCCGTGAGGCTCGGCCAGCGACAGCTCATCGCCCAGGTCAGCACCGCGCCGAGGGCCATCATCAGCGACACCGAGGCCGGCAGTACGAAAGCCAGGCCCAAGGCCGCGGTACTCGGCAGGAACCGGGCGCGGTGCTCGGGCAACAGGCTGTCGAGTACTCCCAGCAGTAAGCCGACCAGCCCACCGATGGCGATCGCCCAGCGGATGCTCACCGATAACGACGCCAGCCCCTGGGTCAGGGTTTGCGCCACGGCTTTCCAGGTGGCCACCGCCGGAGCCGGCCACTCTTCGGAGAGCAGCATGGCTTGAGGGTCCGGGATCAGAGCCAGATAGGCCAGTACGCCGACGATGCTGCCGACGAAAATACCCAGGGTCTGGGCGACCAACTGCTTGCGCGGTGTCGCACCAATGGCCCGGCCGACCTTGAAATCGTTCATCAAATCCGTGCACTGCCCCGCCGAACCACCGGCGGTGTTGGCACTCATCAGGTTGATCGGCACCTGCCCCGGCGCAACGATGCCGAAGCTCAACTGGGACAACTGTCCGATAGCGCCGATGGGCGGAATACCCGTGGCGCCGACCACTCGGGCGGCCACCGCCGCCAGGCAGATCGCCAGGGGAATGGTCAACAGCGCCATCCATGGATTGATGCCGAACAACAGCGCCTGCAAGCTCACCACCAGTACGATGGCCACCACGAAACCGACGGCAGGCCCAGCCTTGGGCACCACCCAGATTGGCCCACCGCCAGCCCGGATGGTGTTGCGCAAAGTCCATAGGCGAATCGCCAGGGAAGCCAACGTCGAACAGACCATCAGGCTCACGCCCGGCCATAGCAACCACTCCACCAGCGCAGCGAACTGCGGGCCACTGCTGCCATGCGGTAGCTGCACCAGGCCGCGCTCCAGCAGCCACGGCGCCAGCCCGCCCCACGCCAGCAAGGCGCCGAATAGCAGGGTCAAGCCAACGCGAATACCAATGATCCCGCCAAAACCCACCAACAGCAGCGAAGGATCGGCGGTGAATGTCAGCCGCTCCAGTTGAGCGGTTGGCGACCAACGCGGGAAAGCCCACATGAAGGTGTCCACCCACTTGGCCAGCCCGGACAACAACGCGGCGCAGAGCAGCACCCTCAAGCGCGTCGCCGCTTCATGGCCTTGGTTGTAAATGTGCAACAGGGTTTCCAGCGTTGCCATGCCTTCGGGAAACTTCAACGCCTTGTCGTTGAGCAGCGACGGTCGCATATACCAGGCGATCCAGATGCCCAGGAAGCTCACCGAAAATACCCAGGCGACCATGGGAATGGCATCTAATTGTTGGCCAGTCAACAAGGTGTAGGCCGGGATCGGTGCCACCAGTCCACCGGAAATGATCGAGGCCGCCGCGGAGGCCACCGTCTGGTTGATGTTGCTTTCGTGCAGCGTCCAAGGTTGTCGTCCGGCTGAACGCCTGGCGAGGCCTTGCCAGATGGCATAGCCGATCAACAAGGCAATGATCGACATGTTGAACGACCAGCCGATCTTCAACCCGGCGTATACATTGGAAGGCGTCAGCAGGATACCGATCACGATGCCGGTACTGACCGCGCGCACGCTGAGCTCCCGTTCGACGGGGCCATGAAGGGGCAGCGATGACGAGGTTTGAAGCATGCGAAATCCTTATCGGCAGTAAGACGGCGCGATCACTCAACGAGCGACCTAACAAGTGAGCGTCGTACTGGCGGAAGGTTCACAGGTTTAAGACAAGTCCTCGCGCACGTGCTCCGCGAGCCAGGGGTCCGGGATGCCGTTCAGAGGGTGATGTCGCGTGGCATCAAGGCTTGATGTTCTTCAACTCGTTGAGCAACGCCAGCAGTTGCTGCATCTTTTCCTCGCCGAACTGCTCTTCGATCCGTCGATAGTTGCCTTCCATCCCCTCGCTCATGGACACGAAGCACTGCTGGCCGCGTTCGGTCAGGCCAACGAACACCCGACGCTGGTCCTGGCTGGATTTCTGCCGGCGCACCAGTCCATCGCGCTCCAGGCGGCTGAGCACGCCGGTCATGCTGGGTTTGAGGATGCAGGCCTGATGGGCGAGTTGGTGGCTTTCCAACTCACCTTGCTGATGCAGGATGCGGATCACCCGCCATTGCTGCTCGGTGAGGTCGTGCTGGTTCAACGCCGGGCGGAAAAACGCCATGGCCGCTTCGCGGGCCTGCAGCAGGGTCAGCGTCAATGAAGGTCTGGGGTTGGCCATGTTCGGACTGCTTGGATGGACGAGTGGGCAGCTTAGTGGCGCAAATAATTAGCTGCAAGAGCAAGCCGCTTGCTCAAATTTGCCACGGGTTTGTGGCGAGGGGATTCATCCCCGCTGGGCTGCGAAGCGGCCCCAAATCAGCTCACTCGGTCAAACAGATACACCGGAGTGTTTGGTTTTAGGTCTGCTCCGCAGCCCAGCGGGGCGGTGCGACGGTTCGCTGAATCCCCTCGCCACAAAAGCAAGTGTTCAATCGAAAGGAGGTTCAGCGCAATCCCGACTGCCGCTGGCGATATTCCCCAGGGGTGAGTTGGGCATAGCGCTGGAAAAACCGGCTGAAATAGGCCGGGTCCTTGAACCCGAGCTGGTAGCAGATTTCGTTGGCCGAGCTGCCGGTGAACAGCAGCAGGCGCTTGGCCTCCTGCATCAACCGCTCCATGATCAGTCGCTTGGAAGGCAGGTCGGCAATGCGCCGACACACGTCGTTGAGACGCGCCTCGGTCACCCCGATGCCCTCGGCATAGCGCGACAACGGCCAGTGTTGCAGATAGTGCGCTTCGATCAACTCGTTGAAGCGGTGAAAGATCTTCAAGTCCTCATGCCGCGCCGGCCGCGCTTCCAGGGAGTTGGAGCACAGCCGCAACAGGCTGATCATGATCAGCCGCGTCAAACCGTCCAGCGCCACGCTGCGCCCCGGCCGAGCGGCTGCCACCTCCGCGCTCAGTTCCTCGAACAAGTATTCCAGCCGGCGTACTTCCCCGGCCTGCTCCGGCCCCAATTGCGTCAGCGCCACACAGGCTGCCGGTAACTGCACGCCAGCCGGTGCGAGCCCGGGGTCAGCGTCGATCAACTGCCAGACCAACTGCTGGCGCACCGTCAGCACGTGTCCGTCGCTGTCGGCTTCGGTCACGAAGGAATGGGGAATGGTCGGTGGCGTGAGAAAGAACATCGGTCCGGATTCAACGTACTGCTGGTCGTCCAGATACACCCGCACGGTACCGCTCTTGACGTAGTGCACCTGAAAGAACCGGTCATGGCGGTGCACCGGCATGTTCCGACCAAAAAAGCCCGCCAGGTTGGCGAGCCGATCGTAGTGCACCTCGGCATCGCTGTAGCGCTGGTCGTACACCTGGCCAATGTTGATGTTCGGGATCGGCTGACGATCGGTCATCACGCAGTACTCGTTTCTATTCTGATTCAGGCAACGCCCGAGGCTCATCCTGCACCGAATCCGGGAAGGCAACCAGTGCCGGTCATTCTGTCACGCTTGACGATAGTTAACATCTTAATTATAACTGTTAACACATTAACAATATCGCAGAGCCCTCCTCCCTCTGCACCGCCAGGAGACAAGCATGAGCCGTGCCCTGCATGACGTCGCAACCGGCACCCTGTTCGGGGTCGCACTGAACTACCAGGGGCAGTTGAAGCAGCGCCTCGCCGAGTTCGAGCAACCGCCCTACCAGAAGCCGCCGGTCAAGCCGGTTCTGTTCATCAAGACCCCCAACACCCGCAACCGGCACGACGCCGCCGTGGTCCATCCCGGCCATGGCGAACGATTGCAACCGGGACCGGCCTTGGGCGTGGTGATGGGCAGGTCGGCCAGCCGCGTCAGCGCCGCCGAGGCCCTGGACTACGTGGCCGGTTACACCGTCGTCAATGAATTCAGCCTGCCGGAAGACAGCTACTACCGCCCTGCCGTCAAAGCCAAGTGTCGGGACGGCTTCTGCGCCATCGGCCCGGAACTGGTGCCGAGCGCCAACGTGGCCGATCCTCACAGCCTGGCAATCACGCTGTACGTCAACGGCGAAGTACGGCAGCAGAACAGCACGGCCAATTTCGTTCGCAACATCCCCCAACTGATCGCCGAGATCAGCGAGTTCATGACCCTGCACGCCGGCGACGTGCTGATCACCGGCACGCCTGAAGGCCGGGTCGATGTGGTGCCCGGCGATCGCGTCGAAGTGGACATCCGCGGCCTGGGCCGTCTCGTCAATACCGTCGTGGCCGAGCAACCAGGAGTACGTTCATGAAACACGCGCGCATTCGTTTCGAGGGTCAGGTCCATGCCGTCACCGTGGAGGCCGGCAACACCGTGCGCCTGGCCGACGGTCGCCTGCTGGCCGAAGACCAGGTCGAGTGGCTGCCACCGGCCACTGGCAGCATGTTCGCCCTGGGCCTGAACTATGCCGACCACGCCGCCGAGCTGGCCTTCAAACCGCCCACCGAGCCCCTGGCGTTCATCAAGTCCCCCGGCACCTACACCGGTCACAACCAGCAGACCTGGCGCCCGGACAACGTCGCGTACATGCACTACGAGTGCGAGCTCGTGGCCGTCATCGGCAAGGCCGCCCGCAACGTCAAGCGCGAAGACGCACTGGACTATCTGGCCGGCTACACGGTGTGCAACGACTACGCGATCCGCGACTACCTGGAAAACTACTACCGCCCCAACCTGCGGGTGAAGAACCGCGATGCCACGACCCCCGTCGGGCCGTGGATCGTCGATGTCGCCGACGTGCCGGACCCGGCCAACCTGAAGCTGCGTACCTGGATCAACGGTGAACTGCGCCAGGAAGGCAGCACGATGGACATGATTTTCGACATCCCCTACCTGATCGAGTACCTGTCCAGCTTCATGACCCTGCAACCCGGCGACATGATCGCCACCGGCACGCCGGAAGGCCTGGCGGACGTGGTGCCCGGTGATGAAGTGGTGGTGGAAGTGGAAGGCGTCGGCCGCCTGGTCAATCGAATTGTCAGCGAAGCCGCGTTCTTCGCATCCCGTAAAGAGGCTTGAGCAACATGATCAAACACTGGATCAACGGCCGTGAGGTCGAAAGCAAAGACGTCTTCATCAACTACAACCCGGCCACCGGCGAAGCCATTGGCGAAGTCGCCAGCGGCGGTGCCGAGGAAGTGGCCCAGGCCGTGGCCGCGGCCAAGGAGGCCTTTCCGAAGTGGGCCAACACCCCTGCCAAGGAACGTGCCCGGCTGATGCGCAAGCTGGGTGAGCTGATCGATCGCGACGTGCCGAAACTGGCCGAGCTGGAAACCCTCGACACCGGCCTGCCGATCCACCAGACCCGCAATGTGCTGATTCCCCGGGCCTCTCACAACTTCGACTTCTTTGCCGAAGTCTGCACCCGCATGGACGGTCACACCTACCCGGTCGACGACCAGATGCTCAACTACACCCTGTACCAGCCGGTAGGCGTCTGCGGCCTGGTGTCGCCGTGGAACGTGCCGTTCATGACCGCGACCTGGAAGACCGCGCCGTGTCTGGCCCTGGGCAACACCGCCGTGCTGAAGATGTCGGAGCTGTCGCCCCTCACCGCCAACGAACTGGGGCGTCTGGCCGTGGAAGCGGGAATCCCCAACGGCGTGTTGAACGTGATCCAGGGCTACGGCGCGACGGCGGGCGATGCGTTGGTCCGGCACCCGGATGTGCGGGCGATTTCCTTTACCGGCGGCACCGCCACCGGCAAGAAAATCATGCAGACCGCCGGGTTGAAGAAGTATTCCATGGAGCTCGGCGGCAAGTCGCCGGTGCTGATTTTCGAAGACGCGGACCTGGAACGGGCACTCGACGCGGCGCTGTTCACGATCTTCTCGCTCAACGGCGAGCGCTGCACCGCCGGTAGCCGGATCTTCATCCAGGAAAGCGTCTACCCGCAGTTCGTCGCCGAATTCGCTGCCCGCGCCAAGCGCCTGATCGTGGGCGATCCACAGGATCCGAAGACCCAGGTCGGCTCGATGATCACCCAGGCCCACTACGACAAAGTCACCGGCTACATCAGGATCGGCCTCGAAGAAGGCGCCACCCTGCTGGCCGGTGGCCTGGAACGCCCGGCCAACCTGCCGGCGCACCTGAGTCGCGGCCAATTCATCCAGCCGACGGTGTTCGCCGACGTGAACAACAAGATGCGCATCGCCCAGGAGGAAATCTTCGGCCCGGTGGTCTGCCTGATCCCGTTCAAGGATGAAGCCGAAGCCTTGCAACTGGCCAACGACACCGAATATGGCCTGGCGTCGTACATCTGGACCCAGGACATCGGCAAGGCCCATCGCCTGGCCTATGGCATCGAGGCCGGCATGGTGTTCATCAACAGCCAGAACGTACGCGACCTGCGCCAGCCTTTCGGCGGCGTAAAGGGTTCCGGAACGGGGCGCGAAGGTGGACAGTACAGCTTCGAGGTGTTTGCCGAGATCAAGAACGTTTGCATTTCCATGGGTGGTCATCACATTCCGCGATGGGGTATCTAAAACCAGCGATGAACCCTGTGGCGAGGGGATTTATCCCCGCTGGGCTGCGAAGCGGCCCCGAATCAGTCAACCCTGGCCAACCTGATACACCGAGGTGTCTGGTTTTGGGTCTGCTTCGCAGCCCAGCGGGGATAAATCCCCTCGCCACAAGGGCTGTGGTCCATTAAGAACAGGTTGTGACTCACCGATTACCCAAGACCCAACAAGAACAATTTTTCAGGAGAATCATCATGGGCGAAGTCGTCCTGGCTGCGAAGATCTGCCACGTTCCCTCGATGTACCTGTCCGAGCTGCCCGGCAAGCACCATGGCTGCCGTGCGGCAGCGATCGCCGGGCACAAGGAAATCGGCCGCCGCGCCCGTGAGCTGGGTGCCGATACCGCCGTGGTGTTCGATGTGCACTGGCTGGTCAACAGCGCCTATCACGTCAACAGCGGCGAACATTTCAAGGGCATCTACACCAGCAACGAGCTGCCGCACTTCATCAAGAACATGGAGTACGAGTACTCGGGGGCCCCGGAACTGGGCGAGCTGATTGCCGCTGAAGCCAACGCCGCCGATGTCCGTACCCTGGCCCACAACATCCCCAGCCTGGAACTGGAATACGGCACGCTGGTGCCCATGCGCTACATGCACATGGACGTCCCGCCGGAGCAGAAGCTCAACGTCGTCTCGATTGCCGCCTGGTGTGCCTGGCATCGTCTGCAAGACAGCTTCACCTTCGGCGCCGCCGTGCGCCGGGCCATCGAAAAAAGCGACCGCAAGGTGCTGGTGCTGGCGTCCGGCTCGCTGTCCCACCGGTTCTCCGATGATCGCAACGCCGAAGCCAACATCCATAACTGGACCCGGGAATTCGACAAGCAAGTCGACCTGCACGTCGTCCAGATGTGGCGCGAGGGTCGCTGGAAGGAATTCTGCGCCATGCTCCCGGACTACGCCGAGCACTGCTTCGGCGAAGGCAAGATGCATGACACGGCGATGCTCCTGGGGTTGCTGGGCGGACCGGACTACGACAAGCCCGCCGAAATCATCACCGAACCCTTCGGCAGCTCCGGCACCGGCCAGATCAACGCCATTTTTCCGGTTTGACCAGCCTACGCAGGAGATCCGACGATGCCGCACTTCATCGCTGAGTACACCGACAACATC
This sequence comes from Pseudomonas sp. FG13, assembly GCF_057809755.1. Classification (NCBI taxonomy): domain Bacteria; kingdom Pseudomonadati; phylum Pseudomonadota; class Gammaproteobacteria; order Pseudomonadales; family Pseudomonadaceae; genus Pseudomonas; species Pseudomonas sp. FG13. The sequence continues at coordinate 11,754 of NZ_JBMDKO010000054.1, read as the reverse complement.
GAACAACAGGCTGACTTGCCCGGCCTGTTTGAAAAGGTCCACGCCTTGCTGGGCGACAGCGGCGTGTTTCCCCTCGGCGGCATCCGCAGCCGGGGGGTGCGCCTGGACACCTGGCGCATGGCCGATGGCAAGCATGACTACGCCTTCGTGCACATGACGCTGAAAGTCGGCCACGGCCGCGACCTCGCCACCCGCCAGAAAGTCGCGGAGCAACTCTTCGAGGTGATCACCGCGCACTTCGCCGAACTCCAGGCCCAGCGCCTGCTGGCATTGTCGTTCGAGATGATCGAACTGCACGAGCAACTCAACTTCAAGGCCAACAACGTCCACGCCTTTCTCAAGGCCCGGACGAGCTAAGCGCGCCTGCAGTTACCCATCGGCCCTCTGACAAAAAGTACAAGATCATGAGCATAGCCAATCCCGCTGGCACTGCCGGCTCCGTCGCGCACGACCGCACCCACGCCACGATCACCTGGCGGCTGATGCCGTTGCTGTTGGTCTGCTACCTGTTTGCCCACCTGGACCGCATCAACATCGGCTTCGCCAAGATGCAGATGAGCGCCGACCTGCAGTTCAGCGACACGGTCTACGGCTTCGGCGCCGGCCTGTTCTTCCTCGCCTACGCGCTGTTTGGCGTGCCGAGCAACATGGCCCTGGACCGGGTCGGACCACGCCGCTGGATCGCCACGCTGATGGTGGTCTGGGGGGCCTTGTCCACCAGCATGTTCCTGATTGACAGCGCCGCCGGTTTTTATGTGCTGCGCTTTCTGCTGGGGGTGGCCGAAGCCGGGTTCTTCCCGGGCATCCTGGTCTTTCTCAATCGCTGGTACCCGGCGCGACGTCGGGCCCAGGTAACCGCGCTGTTCGCCATCGCCGTACCGATGGCGGGGGTTATAGGCGGGCCGTTGTCCGGAGGGATTCTCGAACACTTCCACGAGGTGGGCGGCCTGCGCGGCTGGCAGTGGATGTTCGTCCTCGAGGGGTTGCCGGTGATCCTGCTGGGCCTGGTGGTGCTCAAGTGCCTGCCGGACAGTTTCGAGACGGTCGGCTGGCTCACGCCCCACGCCAAGCAGCAACTGCGCGAACAACTGAGTGTCGAGGAGCAGCGAAAATCCATCACCTCGTTCTCGGCGATCCTCAATAACCCGCAGGTCTGGTTGCTGGTGGCGGTGTACTTCGCCGTGATGCTGGCGGTAAACACCCTGGCCTTCTGGATGCCCACCCTGATCCACGGCGCCGGTATCGGCAGCGATGGCAAGGTCGGCTTGCTCAGTGCGGTGCCCTACCTGGCGGGCTGTTTCTTCATGATCGGCTGCGGTCGTTCTTCGGATCGCAATCGTGAACGCCGCTGGCACCTGTGCGTGCCGCTGCTGATGGCGGCGGCTGGCATCGCCATCGCCGGGCTCTCCCCCGGCAACTCGACGCTGGTGCTCGGAGGCCTGATTGTCGCCGGCATGGGTGCCAGCGCCGCGTTGCCGATGTTCTGGCAATTGCCGCCCGCCTTCCTTTCCAACAACACCCAGGCCGCCGGGATTGCCCTGATTAGTTCCTTCGGCAGCATCGCCTCATTCTTCGCGCCCTACCTCATCGGCTGGATGCGGGACACCACCCAGAGCGCCAGCCTGGCCCTTTATGTCCTGGCGCTGTTCATCACCCTGGGTGGCCTGCTGGTGCTGCGCACCCGGGCCGCCGTCGTCAATCCTCAATAGGGACCTTGTCATGCTCGATCAAAGCCTCATCCAGCAAGCCGCCGCCCGCCTCGACCATGCCGAGCGCTCACGGGAACAGGTGCGGCAGTTTTCCCTCGATCACCCGCAGATCACCCTCGATGACGCCTATGCCATCCAGCGCGCCTGGGTGTCACAGAAAATCAAGGATGGCCGCAAGCTGGTCGGCCACAAGATCGGCCTGACCTCCCGGGCCATGCAAGTCTCTTCGAACATCACCGAGCCGGACTACGGCGCGCTGCTGGACGACATGTTCTTCGACGAAGGCACCGACATTCCCTTCGAGCGCTTCATCGTCCCACGGGTGGAAGTGGAGCTGGCGTTCATCCTCGGCAAGCCGTTGAAAGGCCCGAACGTGACGGTGTTCGACGTGCTGGATGCAACCGAATGGGTGATCCCGGCGCTGGAAATCATCGATGCGCGCATCCAGCAGGTCGACCCGCAGACCAAGGCCACCCGCAAGGTCTTCGACACCATCTCGGACAATGCCGCCAACGCCGGCGTGGTCATGGGCGGTCGCGCGGTGCGTCCCACCGAGATCGACCTGCGCAAAGTGCCGGCGGTGCTCTACCGCAACGGCGTGATCGAGGAGTCCGGCGTTTCGGCGGCGGTGCTCAATCACCCGGCCAAAGGCGTGGCCTGGCTGGCGAACAAGCTGGCGGCCTATGACGTCACCCTGCAACCGGGGCAGGTCATCCTCGGTGGTTCCTTCACCCGCCCGGTGGCGGCCAACCCGGGCGATACCTTTCATGTCGACTACGACATGCTCGGTTCCATCGCTTGCCGTTTCGTCTGACTGTTCGAGGACTGCTTCATGGACATGCCGATCAACACGTTCAAACAACGGCTGAAAAGTGGCGAGGCGCAGATTGGCCTGTGGCTCGGACTGGCCGACGCCTACTGCGCCGAACTGGCGGCCAATGCCGGTTTCGACTGGCTGCTGATCGACGGCGAGCACGCCCCCAATGACGTGCGCACGCTGCTCGGCCAGCTCCAGGCCGTGGCGCCCTACCCCGGCCAGCCAGTGATTCGCCCGGTGATCGGCGACACCGCGCTGATCAAGCAAGTGCTCGACCTCGGCGTGCAGACTCTGTTGGTGCCGATGGTAGAAAGCGCCGGCCAGGCTCGCGAGCTGGTACGCGCCATGCACTACCCGCCCAGCGGCATCCGAGGCGTCGGCAGCGCACTGGCCCGGGCGTCGCGCTGGAACAGCGTCCCCGGTTACCTCGACAAGGCCGATGAACAGATGTGCCTGCTGGTGCAGATCGAAAGCCGCGAGGGCCTGGCCAACCTCGACGCCATTGCCGCCGTGGAAGGCGTCGACGGTGTGTTCATCGGGCCGGCGGACTTGAGCGCGTCCATGGGTTTTCGCGGCAATCCGGGCCATCCGGAGGTGCAAGCGGCCATCGAGGACGCCATCGCCCGTATTCGTCAGGCCGGTAAGGCAGCGGGGATCCTCAGTGCCGATGAGAAACTGGCCCGGCGTTACATCGAGCTGGGTGCGGCATTCGTTGCGGTGGGGGTGGACACGACCGTGCTGATGCGCGGCCTTCAGACTCTGGCGGCGACGTTCAAGGATGCGCCGAAGCCTGCGACGGGTGGGGTTTACTGACCCAAGTCGAGCACCCTGTGGGAGCAAGGCTTGCCCGCGATAAAGCTGATGCGGTTCACCATGAGACCGAGATGGCTTCATCGCGGGCAAGCCTTGCTCCCACAGCTATTCTTTCTCTCCTTAGAAGTCGCAACAGGAAGCTCAGCGCCTGACCGCCTTTAGCTCATTCAGCAACCCCAACAACGTCTGCAACTTCTCCTCCCCCAACTTCTCCTGCAATCGCTGGTAATTGGCCTCCATGCTCTGGCTCATCGAGTCGAAGCACGCCTGCCCCTGGGGTGCCAGGCGCACCAGGACCCGTCGCTGATCCTGCTCGGCCTTGCGCCGCACCACCATGCCCGCCGCCTCCATGCGCACCAGCACGCCGGTCATGCTGGGCTTGAGGATGCAGGCCAGCTCGGCCAGGCGATTGATCTCCAGTTCGTCGTGCTGGCTGAGGATACGAATGACCCGCCATTGCTGCTCGGTCAGGCCATGTTGATTGAGGGAAGGACGGAAAAACCCCATGGCCGCTTCACGGGCCTGTAGCAGGGTCAGGGTCAAGGATTGGCGCGGTTTGGGCATGGAGGAATGTTCGTCGGGGGATTTAGTTAATGAGTTAACTAAATCTTAGCATCACCGCTGCCCAGTTGTCCGTGGTGAGTGAAATCGAGCACCCGCCCCCCCCTGTGGGAGCGAGCCTGCTCGCGATGGCGGTGTGTCTGTCTCAAGATAATTGACTGACCTACCGCTATCGCGAGCAGGCTCGCTCCCACAGGGTACTGGGGTGTTATTGCCTTTTGTATTCGGCATCGAAACTGCATCAAGCGCCCTTGATCACCCCTTTGAGCACCGTCTTGAAATGCTCCACCTGAGCTTCGCCAAACTGGCCGAACACCTTGTCCTGCTGCTCCCTGGCAATGGCCCAGAGCCCTTCGGTTTCGTCGATGCCCTTGACGGTCAGGCGCACCCGGTCGCCGTCATCGCTCACCAAGCCCTTGCGTTTGAGGTTGGCCACGGCCTCTTCGATTTCTCGCACCGGCATCGCCACTTCCCGTTGCAGGTCAGTCAGGTTCAGCCCGGCGTCATTTTCCAGCACCATCAACATCCGCGCTTCGCTGGTCCGTAATCCAGTGGACAGTTGCCGTGGTTGGTAGCTGGCCTGGTACGCCCGCAATGCCTGGGTCATCAGGTAGTAAAGATTGTGGCTCAAGCGCCCCTGGAAGTGACTGCTGGGCGCTTGCCCCTCTTCGCGTCGGGTCATGCGCGTGTGGGGCAGGACCATCGAGTAGGCGCCCTGGTGATAGAGCAGCGGCGAGCGTCCGAAGTCGTCGAAGGCCACGACCTTGCCGATCATGATCCAGTGATCGCCGCCGTCGACCTGCTGGAATTTTTCACAGTGAAAACGTGCGGCGCAATCGGCGAACACCGGCGCCCCACCGACGCCGCTATCGAATTCGATATCAGCGAAGCGATCTTCCTTGGGCCGGGCGAAGTTGTTCGACAGGTCGATCTGGTCGGCAGCCAATACGTTCACGGCAAAGTGACTGGCCGCTTCGAACACGCCGTGGCTGCTGGAGCGTTTGTCGATGCTCCAGAGAATCAGCGGCGGGTCCAGGGACACCGAGTTGAAACTGTTGGCCGTCACGCCGACCTTGCGGCCATCTTCAGCCGCGGCGGTGACCACCGTCACACCGGTGGCAAAGTTACCCAGGGCGCGGCGGAATGCGCGGGTATCGAAGGGGCTATCGGAAATACTGGACATGCAAGACTCCCGGCCGCCTCAGGTGACGGCCTCGATTTATTGTTTTATGGGCGGGACTCGGCGAGCAGGCGGTCACACCATGGAGGGATCGGGCTCCAGGCCCATCAGTTCGCGCCCGAGGATCTGCGCGCAGACGTCGTAGTCGGTGTAGGCATGGGCGCCCGTGAGGTGCGCATCGCGGAACAGCCGTTGCAGTTCGTTGGTTTCGAACCAGGCGCCACCGCCGGCCGCTTCCATCAGCCGATCCACCGCCTGGATGCACATCTTGGTGGCATAGCCCTGGTTGGTTCGCCAGAACGCCAGGGTTTCCCGGCTCGGGTATTCGTGACGCTCGCTGTGCTCGGCGTGCTCCTGCCAGGTTTTTTCGAGGAAGGCCCGGGCCGCCGCCACTTGGTGGGTGGACTCGGCCAGGCGCATGAGCGCCGGGGTGGCCGCCCCCACTGCCGCACCGGTGTAGGCGCGCACGCGGTTGCGGGTTTTCTCGCGAAACACTTCGAGCATGCGTTCGGCCACGCCCAGGCTGACGGTGGAGAAGCCGCTGGCAAAATACGGCCGATACGGCGAGTAGAATATCTTGCTGTCGGGGTACAGGCCGAAGCCGCCGGACTTGCCTTCCATCATGTCCTTGGCTTTCTGGATCCGGTGTTCCGGCACAAACGCGTTGTCGATGATCAACGTCTTGCTGCCGCTGCCGCGCATGCCCACCGCGAACCAGTCATCACGAATGGCATAGTCGCTTCGAGGCAGTACCGCGAAGCAATAGTCCTGGGTGCCTTCGGCGTTCTTGCGGCGAAACCCGACAATCGCCCACTCGGCGTGATCGCAACCGCTGCTCCAGCCCATTTCACCGCTGAACATCACGCCACCCTCAACCTCTTCGGTTCGACCGAACGGTGCGATGCTGCTGCTGGCGGTGGCATCGGGATCGTCGCCCCAGACTTCTTCCTGGGTCTTGGCCGGGAACATCGCCAACTGATGGCTGTGGGTGCATAGCAGGCTCATGGCCCAGGCCGTACTGGCACAGGCGCCGGCCAGCAGCGCGATGCAATCGGCAAACTGTGGCAGGGAAATCTCCATGCCACCGTATTTCTTCGGCAGGAAGGCCCGATGCATACCGATGCCCTTGAGCAAGGCGATATTCTCGGCCGGAACGCTTCGGTCCTGTTCCGCCTGGAAGGCATTGGCGGCGATGACCGGGAGGATGGGCTTGAGGTCTTCGAGCAGCGGATTTGGCTTTTTCATGGACGGGCTCTTTTATTATTGGCGTCTGCCGATCCCACCTGGACTTGCAGGTTCGTGCTGCAGAAATGGTGGGATCAATGATTAAGGCCGGTCCAGTATGGGCATTCAAGGGCAGCCGAAAAATGCACCTTCCAGATCCAAGATTGTACTTTTCATGGCGAAAGAACCGAGCGATGGCGCGCTCGATCAAGTCCCGCGGCACGGATGATCAAGACAAGCGCCCCGCTCCGGGCCCTTAATAGAGGCATCGCGTGCAGGGCTCTGCACGGAGTTTCCTTTCACTTTGTCAGGTTGCGTCATGATCAATATCGAAACGCCCACCTATTACACCGCCACCAAGAAGTACAACCTCAGCTTCCCCACCCTGGAGCAAGACGTGGAAGCCGATGTCGTGGTGATTGGCGGTGGTTTCTCCGGCATCAACACCGCGCTGGAGCTCGCTGAAAAAGGCATCACCAATATCGTGGTGCTCGAGGCGCGCTACTTGGGCTTCGGTGGTACCGGGCGCAACGGCGGACAGATCATGGCCGGGATCGGGCATGACCTGGAAAAGATCAAGAAGGACGTGGGCGAAGACGGTCTGCGCCAGGTCTTCGAGATCAGCGACCTGGGCGCGGACATCATCAAGGACCGCATCGCCAAATACGCCATCGATGCCGACTTCTGCCACGGCTATGGCTACATGGGCTTCAACGCCCGTCAGGAAAAAACCCTGCGGGCCTGGGAGAAAGACTTCAAGTCGATCAACAGCAAACACGAGATCCGCTTTCTCGGCGGCTCCGACGTCCAGCAGATCATCGGCTCCAAGGCCTACGGCAGCGCCTTGCTGCACATGGGCGGCGGGCATGTGCATTCGCTGAACCTGCTGCTGGGCGAAGCCAAGGCCCTGGCCGGCCACGGCGTGCGTATCTTTGAAAACAGCCCGGCCCTGGAGGTCAGCTACGGCGAACGCATCACCGTGCGCACCGGGCGCGGCTCGGTCAAGGCCAGCAAACTGCTGTGGGCCTGCGACAGCTTCCTCAACAAGCTGGAGCCGGAGCTGCATCGTTCGACCATCAACACCTACGCCTTCCAGATGATGACCGAGCCGTTGTCGGACGAGTTGATCCAGCGCATCAGCCCGATCCGCGGTGCCTACAGCGACATTCGCCCGGTGATCGACTACTACCGCGTCACCAATGAAAACCGTTTGCTGTTCGGTGCCGCCACGCCGCTGGTGGAACACATCCCCCAGGACCTCAAGGCCTGGAACCGACACCTGATGCTGAAGATTTTCCCGTACCTCAAGGACGTGAAAATCGACCTGGCCTGGGGCGGTCCGATGGCGTGCAGCCCGAATCTGTTCCCGCAGATCGGCACCCTGCCCGGCCGCCGCAACGCCTTTTTCGTCCAGGGTTATTCCGGCTTTGGTGTCACGCCGAGCCACATCATCTGCAAGGTGCTGGCCGAGGGCATGAGCGAAGGCTCGGCCCGCTACGACCTGGTCAGCTCTATCAAACGCCCGACCATCATCGGCAAAGATGCCATCCGCCCGCTGCTGCTGACCGCTGGCAAGTCCTGGCATCAGTTGTCGGGTTACTGGAATGGGCGTCGCTGACGTGTAGTGGGCCTGAATCCGTATCTGAGTGCCTATGGGGCTGCTGCGCAGCCCAACGGGGCGGTGCGACGTCTCGCTAAATCCCCTCGCCACAAAACCACATCCGTCTCAATCATCAGGAGTCACTGCCATGTCCCTCATCACCCTCAAGAAAGACATCCAGCTGTCCGAACTGGACGCCTGGGGCACCGTTGCCGACCTGGGTTCGCAAATCCTCGAAGGCGAAGTCAAAGCCTTCGGCAAGATGACCTTCGGCGCCCCGACCGACGCCATCAGCAGCGCCTACTTTGGCACCACCCAGGGCAAGTTCAGGATGGTGTATCCCTTCGCCGAACAAGCCACCGTGGTCACCGGCGAAGTGGTGCTCACCGACGAAGCCACCGGCCAGAGCACCCGCTACAAGGCCGGCGACAGCTGGTTCGTGACCAAGGGCACGCCAGTGCTGTGGGAAGTGGTCAGCGAGAGTTTCGTCAAGCACTACTTCGCGGTAGCCTGACCGGACAGGGCCGCCGGAATCACCGGCGGCCCGTATGACGAAGGTTACGCCCATGAACCTGATCGCCACCCAGGACATCGCCGGCCACTGCCTGCAAGCGTTCACCCAGCTGATTCCCGCCAGCCGGGCGGCCTTCTACTGCGTCGACCGGCACTTGCAGGCCCATGATTTCAGCCTGCACGGCATGAGCGGCGAGATGCACCGCGATTACCTGGACAATTACTGCCAGTTCGATCCGCTGCAACCGCGCAAATGCGTGTCCGGCGAGCAGGCAGTGGTGCCGCTGGGCCTGGCGATGGCCCGCCAACCGGTACGGGACAACCAGCGCTACCGCCGCTTCTTGCAGCGCCACGGCATTGTGGATGTGGTGGAAGTCTTTGCCCGTCGGGACGGTCAGCCGCACGCCGCCATCTCGTTGCTGCGCACCGCCGAACAAGGTGCCTTCACCAGCCAGCAGCTGAGCCAACTCAACGCCTTGCAGGGCCTGCTGCAACTGGCCGTCGCCCACCTACCCGCCCACGAGGATGCCTTGAGCAATTTGACGCCCAAGGAGCGCCAGATCGCCTTGCTATTGCGTCAAGGCGTCAGCAACAAACACCTGGCCCGGGAGCTGGATGTGGGCTTGCCGACCATCAAGACTCACCTGATCAACCTGTTCCGCAAGGTCGGCGTGAGCAGCCGCACCGAGTTGGTCAGTTCGCTGTTTCTCTGACACGGCTCAACCATCCGGTTGATAGTCCGCGGCTGCACAGGCGCCCATGATCCGGGTGGATACTTCATCCAACCGGAGCCTTGCAATGAGCACATCTACAGACTGGATCACCGTCGGCGCCCTGGCCGATGGCTTTGCCCCAGAAGCCTTCATCCTGCCCAACCTGGCGGACCTGAGCGGCAAGACCTTCACCCTGAATTTCGCCAATGGCTGGCAGATCGAGCACCGATTCGAGCAAGAAACGTTGTCGTGGCACGCGGCCGATGGGCACTCCAGCGGCACGGCACCGTATCGGGCCACGTCGGTACGCCCCGGGTTGTACCTGGTGGACTTCCTCAAGGCTGAAGGCGCGCAAACCCTGTCGGTCAGCCTGGTGCTCGATACCGCCAACGCGGCGTTCACTGCGGTGATCGGCCGCATGCCCGAGCAGGCACAAACCCGCGAAGGACTGTACGGGCGTGCATTGGCCGGTCAGCCGCTGACGGCTGTCGGTGTCGAATTTCTCCATGGCAGCCTTGATCGCCCTTGGCAGCCAGGCCTCTGCCCGCATGCCCCGAGCACGGAGCTGGTGGGCCTGCGCAACCTGTATCGCTACAGCCCGAGTGAAGTCTACGAACACATTTACCTCAACGACCGGTTCTATGCCTGGCAATGCCTCAAGGGCGTGGAGCAAGGCCTGTGCGACACCGATCGGTGCGACACCTACAAGGTCGCCGATGAGCTGTACCTGTTCGTCTGGCGGGAAAAGATCATCCCGACCCTCGGCCTGGTGCTGATCGACCTGCAACAGCATCGCAGCGACGGCAAGATCTTCGGCTACGCCGGGGCGTCGTTCGATGAGTTTTCCAACTTCCCGGTCAGTTCCTACTGCCAGGTCCTCAACCGCACGGAGTATCCCGATGTCTGAATCTCGCACCGTGGTGATTACCGGCGCTGGCACCGGGATCGGCGCCGCTTGTGCCCGTTTGCACGCGGCCGAAGGCGCCAACCTGGTGTTGATTGGCCGACGCCGCGAGCCCCTGGAGCAACTGGCCGCAGAGATCGGCGGTCTGGTGCTGGTGGGCGATGCGGCTTGCCCGGCGACCTGGGACGGTTTCGTCGCACAGATTCGCCAGCGCTTCGGCCGACTCGATGTGTTGCTGGCCTGTGCCGGTGGCATGGGCCAGGGCAGCGCCACCGAGACCAGCCCACAGGCCTGGGACGCGGCCATGCGCAGCAACCTCGACAGCGCGTTCTACAGCGCACGGGCTTGCTTGCCACTGCTTCAGGAAAGCGCCGGCAACATTGTGCTGGTGGCTTCCATTGCGTCATTGGCAGCGGGGCCGCAGGTTTGCGGCTACACCACCGCCAAGCACGCGCTGCTGGGCCTGAACCGCTCCTTGGCGCGGGATTACGGGCCAAAAGGCGTGCGGGTCAATGCCGTCTGTCCAGGCTGGGTCCGCACACCGATGGCCGATGAGGAAATGCAGGTATTGATGCAGTTCCATGGCGAAACGCTGCAACAGGCCTACGCCCGGGTCTGCGCCGACGTGCCGTTGCGCCGGCCAGCCAGCGCCGAGGAAATTGCCCATATCTGTCGCTTCCTGGCTTGCCCGGACGCGTCGATCATCACCGGCGCGGCGCTGGTGGCCGATGGCGGTTCCAGCATCGTCGACGTGCCGACACTGGCCTTCAGCCGAATGGAGATACCCCATGCCGGATGATCTGGATTTCACAGGTAAGACGGTACTGGTGACTGGCGGTGCCCAAGGCATTGGCCGGGCCATTGTCGAAGGCTTCGCCTGGCGCGGGGCCTGCGTGGTGATCGCCGACCTGGGCCTGACACGGGCCGAAACGCTCGCCGATGAATTGACTGCCGAGGGCTGTCGGGTGGAAGCCGTCGGCGTTGATCTGGCTGACGCCACGGCGATTGCTGCGATGATGGCCGGGCTGGAGCAGCGCCTGGGACGGCTGGATGTGCTGGTGCACAACGCCGGGTACTTTCCGCTGACGGCTTTCGAGCAGATTACGCCGGCGGTACTGGAACGGACGCTGGCGGTGAACCTGTCGGCGCTGTTCTGGCTGACCCAGGCGGCGCTGCCGATGTTCCGGCGCCAGGGCCAAGGTTGTGTGCTGGTGACTTCATCGGTCACCGGCCCACGGGTGGCGTATCCGGGGCTCAGCCATTACGCCGCGTCCAAAGCCGGGGTCAATGGTTTCATTCGCAACGCGGCGCTGGAACTGGCGGCTGAGAATGTCCGGGTCAACGGTGTCGAACCCGGCATGATCGCGACACCGGCCATGGCCAACCTCGGTGACGATGACCTCAACCAGGACATCGCCCGGCGGGTCCCTCTGGGGCGCTTGGGCAAACCGGCCGACATCGCCGGCGCCATGCTGTTCCTGGCGTCCGACCTGGCCAGCTATGTGACTGGCCAGACCCTTGTGGTCGACGGCGGCTCGACCTTGCCGGAGGTTTGAAGCGGGGTTGGCTTGCGGTGGTGGTGACAGAACCACCGCCATCGCGAGCAGGCTCGCTCCCACATGGGTTCCAGGTGTTCACCGCAATCGCACAGCACCACAACCCCTTTGTGGGAGCGGGCTTGCTCGCGAAAGCGGTGTATCTGTCACAGAGATGTTGAATG
>NZ_JBMDKO010000053.1:0-38457 GCF_057809755.1 Pseudomonas sp. FG13 | reverse complement strand
TTGCGGTCACCAGCACCTGAAGCTGGCGTGTCTACCAATTTCACCATCTGGGCAGTATCGGCAACGTGTGTGCGTCGTCGATGGCGCGCACTATACGGAGCGTGTTTTTAACTGTAAACCCCTCTTGATAAAAAAAACGGGAAATTTCACGAGTGGTGTCTTTTCCTGCTTGAAGAACGGGGTAAAAGACATTTAGAAAGGGCTTCGGATGCCTGAAATTTCCCGTTTCATTACGCCTATGCCAAACTAACCCGCATATAGACAAGGTGAAAACTCTCTAATGGCCGATTGGCAGTCCCTCGATCCCGAGGCCGCTCGTGAAGCGGAAAAATATGAAAACCCTATTCCCAGCCGCGAACTGATCCTGGCGCATCTCGCCGACCGGGGTTCGCCTGCCAGCCGTGAAGAGCTGGTCGAAGAGTTCGGGCTGACGACCGAAGATCAACTCGAAGCCCTGCGCCGCCGTCTGCGAGCCATGGAGCGCGATGCTCAATTGATCTACACCCGGCGCGGAACCTACGCGCCGGTGGACAAGCTCGACCTGATCCTGGGGCGTATCGCCGGTCACCGCGATGGCTTCGGCTTCCTGATTCCCGATGACGGCAGCGACGACCTGTTCATGAGCCCGGCGCAGATGCGCCTGGTGTTCGACGGTGACCGGGCGTTGGCCCGTGTGTCTGGCCTGGACCGCCGCGGTCGCCGTGAAGGCGTGATCGTCGAAGTGGTCTCCCGTGCCCACGAAAGCATCGTCGGCCGTTACTTTGAAGAGGGCGGCATCGGTTTTGTTGTCGCGGACAACCCGAAGATCCAGCAGGAAGTGCTGGTCACCCCGGGCCGCAACGCCAACGCCAAGGTCGGTCAGTTCGTCGAGGTGAAGATCACCCACTGGCCAACCCCGCGCTTCCAGCCGCAAGGCGATGTGGTGGAAGTGGTCGGCAACTACATGGCGCCGGGCATGGAAATCGACGTTGCCCTGCGTACCTATGACATTCCCCACGTCTGGCCTGAAGCGGTCCTGAAAGAAGCCGCCAAGCTCAAGCCGGAAGTAGAGGAAAAGGACAAAGAGAAGCGCATCGACCTGCGTCACCTGCCGTTCGTCACCATCGATGGTGAGGATGCGCGGGACTTCGACGACGCGGTCTATTGCGAAGCCCGGCCGGGCAAGCTGCGCCTGTTCTCCGGCGGCTGGAAGTTGTACGTCGCGATTGCCGACGTTTCCAGCTACGTGAAGCTCGGTTCGGCACTGGATGCCGAAGCCCAGGTGCGTGGCAACTCGGTGTACTTCCCCGAGCGCGTCGTGCCGATGTTGCCCGAGCAACTGTCCAACGGCTTGTGCTCGCTCAATCCCCATGTCGACCGCCTGGCCATGGTCTGCGAGATGACCATCTCCAAGTCCGGCGAGATGACTGACTACTGCTTCTACGAAGCGGTGATCCATTCCCACGCCCGCCTGACCTACAACAAGGTCAGCGCAATGCTGGAAACGCCGAAGCTCGCCGAGTCGCGCAAGCTGCGCGGGGAGTACAACGAGGTGCTGCCGGATCTCAAGCAGCTCTATGCGTTGTACAAGGTGCTGCTGGGCGCGCGTCATGTGCGTGGCGCCATCGATTTTGAAACCCAGGAAACCCGGATCATCTTCGGTTCCGAGCGCAAGATCGCCGAAATCCGTCCGACCGTGCGCAACGATGCGCACAAGTTGATCGAGGAATGCATGCTGGCGGCCAACGTGGCCACCGCCGAATTCCTGAAGAAGCACGAAATCCCTGCGCTGTACCGGGTCCACGACGGTCCGCCGCCGGAGCGCCTGGAGAAACTGCGCGCCTTCCTCGGTGAGCTCGGCCTGTCCCTGCACAAGGGCAAGGAAGGTCCGTCGCCCAAGGATTACCAGGCGTTGCTGGCCAGTATCAAGGATCGTCCGGATTTCCACCTGATCCAGACCGTCATGCTGCGCTCCTTGAGCCAGGCGGTGTACAGCGCCGATAACCAAGGCCACTTCGGCCTGAATTACGAGGCCTATACCCACTTCACCTCGCCGATCCGTCGCTACCCCGACCTGCTCACGCACCGGGCCATCCGCAGCGTGATCCATTCGAAGATGAACACCCCGCACGTCAAGCGTGCCGGTGCGATGACCATCCCCAAGGCGCGCATCTATCCGTACGACGAGGCGGCCCTGGAGCAGTTGGGCGAGCAGTGCTCGATGAGCGAACGTCGCGCCGACGAAGCGACTCGCGACGTGGTGAACTGGCTCAAGTGCGAGTACATGAAGGATCGCGTGGGTGAGTCGTTCCCAGGCGTGATCACCGCCGTGACCGGTTTCGGCCTGTTCGTCGAGCTGACCGATATCTACGTCGAAGGCCTGGTGCATGTCACCGCGCTGCCGGGCGATTACTACCACTTCGACCCTGTGCATCACCGTCTGGCGGGCGAGCGCACCGGGCGCAGTTTCCGTCTGGGCGATACCGTCGAAGTGCGGGTGATGCGCGTCGATCTCGACGAGCGCAAGATCGACTTCGAGATGGCGGAAAAGACCATCGACGCGCCGATCGGACGCAAGAAGCGCGGTGCCGAAACGTCTGCACCTTCGGCCAAGGCCGCAGCTGAGCCGGCCTCGACCAAGTCCGGTCGTCGTGGCCCGGCCAAGGAAAAAGCCAATGAAGCCTATCGCCCGAGCGATGCCGCGGCGAAAAATGCCGAAGTGCGCAAGAGTCGTGAAATGAAGCAGGCATTGCTGGCCGAAGCCAAGAAAGGTGGTAAGGCCGCGTCGGGAGGAAAGACCGGGCGATCGGCCCCCGAAAGCGCAAGCAGCAAACCGAGCAAACACCGTAAAGGCCCGTCGAAAGCGGGCTCGGCCCCGGCTAAAAGTGGCGGCGCCCGTAAACCCAAGGCCAAGTCATGAGTCAGTTGGAAAAAATCTACGGCGTGCATGCCGTGGAAGCGCTGTTGCGTCATCACCCCAAGCGGGTCAAGCAGATCTGGCTGGCGGAAAGCCGCAGTGAGCCCCGGGTCCAGACCCTGGTCGAGCTGGCCAACGAAAATCGCGTCGCGGTCGGCCAGGCCGAACGGCGTGAGATGGACGCTTGGGTCGAAGGCGTGCACCAGGGCGTCGTGGCCGAGGTGAGCCCGAGCCAGGTCTGGGGCGAGGCGATGCTTGAGGAATTGCTTGATCGCACCGAAGGCGCGCCTTTGCTGCTGGTGCTGGACGGCGTGACCGATCCTCACAACCTCGGCGCCTGCCTGCGTTCGGCGGATGCGGCCGGGGCATTGGCGGTGATCGTTCCCAAGGACAAGTCGGCAACCTTGACGCCGGCCGTACGCAAAGTCGCCTGTGGCGCCGCGGAAGTGATTCCGCTGGTGGCCGTGACCAACCTGGCGCGCACCCTGGAAAAACTCCAGCAGCGTGGCTTGTGGGTGGTCGGCACGGCAGGCGAGGCCGAACAGGACCTGTATCAGCAGGACCTCACCGGCCCGACGATCCTGATCATGGGAGCAGAAGGCAAAGGCATGCGTCGCCTGACCCGCGAACATTGCGACTATCTGGTCAAGCTGCCGATGGCCGGCAGCGTCAGCAGCCTCAACGTCTCGGTCGCGACCGGCGTGTGCCTGTTCGAGGCACTGCGTCAGCGTAGCGTCAAGGCTGCCGCCAAAAAGTAAGGCATAGGCAAGTCCTGTGGGAGCGAGCCTGCTCGCGATAGCGATGTATCAATCGGCATTCGTGCTGGATGACCCACCGCTATCGCGAGCAGGCTCGCTCCCACATTGTTATGTGTTGAAGTGGTTGTTCAAATAATCACCAATTGCCTTGCGCCTGCCTCGACCCTTCTCTACAATTGCGCCCCTTGCTGTGATGGCAGGCACTTATGTGTCTAGCGTCCACAAGTCCATAAGTGTCATTCACTCCTTGTCTGACCGTTTTTAAGCGGCAGGCTACAACCCGTAAGGAGCATTCATGCGTCATTACGAAATCATCTTTTTGGTCCACCCGGATCAAAGCGAGCAAGTCGGCGGCATGGTTGAGCGTTACACCAAGCTGATCGAAGAAGACGGCGGCAAAATCCACCGCCTGGAAGACTGGGGCCGTCGTCAACTGGCCTACGCAATCAACAATGTTCACAAGGCTCACTACGTGATGCTGAACGTTGAGTGCACCGGCAAGGCCCTGGCCGAGCTGGAAGACAACTTCCGCTACAACGATGCAGTGATCCGTAACCTGGTCATCCGTCGCGAAGAAGCCGTTACCGGCCAATCCGAGATGCTCAAGGCTGAAGAAAACCGCAGTGAGCGCCGTGAGCGTCGCGACCGTCCTGAGCACTCTGACAGCGCCGATGGCGATGACAGCGATAGCGACAGCGACAACAGCGATAACGCTGACGAGTAATCCACGGACCTTTTAAGGAGCCAATCACATGGCACGTTTCTTCCGTCGTCGTAAATTCTGCCGCTTCACCGCTGAAGACGTGAAAGAGATCGATTACAAAGATCTCAACACTCTGAAAGCCTACGTATCCGAGACCGGCAAAATCGTTCCAAGCCGCATCACCGGTACCAAAGCTCGTTATCAGCGTCAGCTGGCCACCGCTATCAAGCGCGCCCGCTTCCTGGCCCTGCTGGCCTACACCGACAGCCACGGCCGCTGAGACCGGGCAGTCGACAAGTAGCAAAGGATTGAATGCATGCGCGCCATAGCTGAGTTCATCATGCGCGGCCGTATGCAGGCCACTCTGGTAGTGGCCGGATGTGCGGCATTGCCGTTGTTGTATTGGTTGGGTGCTGCCGCCGGGAGCCTTGTGCTCCTGCGGCGCGGATTGAGGGACGCCTCTAGCGTTCTTGCTCTGGGACTGCTGCCGGCCTTGCTCTGGTGGTTGTACGCCTCGGACCCGCGGGCACTGATGGTGCTTCTGGGGTCTTCGGCGCTGGCGTTGGTGTTGCGCGCCAGCGAATCCTGGAACCGCGTGCTGCTGGTCAGCATAGCGATAGGGGTGGTGTTTTCAGTGGTGCTCGGGGTGGCTTTCGCGCCCCAGATCGAGATGCTGTCGCAGGCTTTGGTAAAAATCCTGCCCGAGGCCCTCGGTGATCTCTACCGGCAGATGTCGGCAGAGGAGCAGGCGCGTTTCGCGTCCCTGATCGCACCGGTCCTGACCGGCCTGATTGCGGCCTTGTTGCAAATCGTCAGTGTGCTGAGCCTGATTGTCGGGCGCTACTGGCAGGCGTTGTTGTACAACCCGGGTGGTTTTGGTCGCGAATTTCGCGCCATCCGTTTCCCGCTTGGGCTGGCGATGTTGCTGCTGGCGGGCATGCTTCTGGG
This sequence comes from Pseudomonas sp. FG13, assembly GCF_057809755.1. Taxonomy (NCBI): domain Bacteria; kingdom Pseudomonadati; phylum Pseudomonadota; class Gammaproteobacteria; order Pseudomonadales; family Pseudomonadaceae; genus Pseudomonas; species Pseudomonas sp. FG13. Next base: position 33,152 of record NZ_JBMDKO010000053.1, on the reverse strand, counting down.
ACCGAACTTCGGTCCGCAGATGGCCATGCTCACGCCGTTGTGCAGCGTACCGCTGGTCTTCGCTGCCCTGGCCCTGATTCACGGGCTGGTGGCGCAAAAGCGACTGGCCAGGTTCTGGCTGGTGGGGTTGTACGTCACGTTGTTGCTGTTCATGCAGCTGATCTATCCGTTGCTGGTGGTCCTGGCCATCGTCGACAGCCTGATTGATTTTCGCGGTCGTATGGCGTCGAAAGACGCCGACAGCGCGAACGGTGAAGGTTAAAAGTTAGAGGATTTTCACATGCAACTGATCCTTCTGGAAAAAATCGCCAACCTGGGCAACCTGGGCGACAAAGTAAACGTTAAGGCCGGTTACGGCCGTAACTACCTGCTGCCTTTCGGCAAGGCTACCGCTGCGACCGCTGCCAACCTGGCTGCGTTCGAAGAGCGTCGCGCCGAGCTGGAAAAAGCCGCCGCAGACCGTAAGGCATCGGCTGAAAGCCGTGCTGCCCAACTGGCCGAGCTGGAAGTGACCATCACTGCCACCGCTGGCGACGAAGGCAAGCTGTTCGGTTCGATCGGTACTCACGACATCGCTGACGCACTGACCGCCTCCGGCGTTGAAGTTGCGAAGAGCGAAGTTCGTCTGCCGAACGGCACCATCCGCAACGTAGGCGAATTCGACGTAGCCGTGCACCTGCACGCCGAAGTTGAAGCCACCGTACGCGTTGTCGTGGTAGCAGCCTAAGCTTTGTACGAAAAGTCGCCGATCGGCGATCAGGCAAGGCGAAAACAGGCGAGGAAGCGGAGTTTACTGATTGTAAATGAGCATTCCGAACCTGTTTTCAACGCAGCATGATCGACGCGCAGGCACTTTAATACCTGTCGGCTGGCACCCTTGGGTGCTAGCCGGTAACATCGGGCACGATCCTGTTTACAGGTCGTGCCCTTTGTCTTTCTGCAATTCCTGATTTTCATAACCCCCTGGGTTTCCCAAAGAATCAAGTGGCCATGAACGAAATCACCGCTCCCGAGCAATACGATCTGCAAACCGCCGCCCTGAAGGTGCCGCCGCATTCCATCGAGGCCGAACAGGCCGTGCTCGGTGGTCTGATGCTGGACAACAACGCCTGGGAACGCGTGCTCGATCAAGTCTCCGACGGCGATTTCTACCGACATGACCACCGCCTGATCTTCCGTGCGATCGCCAAGCTGGCCGATCAGAACATGCCGATCGACGTGGTTACCCTGTCCGAGCAACTGGACAAGGAAGGCCAGACCTCCCAGGTCGGCGGCCTCGGCTACCTGGGTGAGTTGGCGAAAAACACGCCGTCCGTCGCCAACATCAAGGCCTATGCGCAGATCGTCCGCCAGCGGGCGACGTTGCGTCAGTTGATCGGTATCAGCAACGAAATCGCCGACAGCGCCTTCAACCCCGAAGGCCGTACCGCCGAAGAGATCCTCGACGAAGCCGAACGGCAGATCTTCCAGATCGCCGAAGCCCGGCCGAAGACCGGCGGTCCGGTGGGGGTCAACGAGTTGCTGACCAAGGCTATCGACCGTATCGACACCCTGTTCAACACCGACAATGCCATCACCGGCTTGTCGACCGGCTACACCGACCTCGACGAGAAGACCAGTGGCCTGCAACCGGCCGACCTGATCATCGTCGCCGGCCGTCCTTCCATGGGTAAGACCACCTTTGCGATGAACCTGGTGGAAAACGCCGTGCTGCGCAGCGACAAGGCGGTGCTGGTGTATTCCCTCGAGATGCCAGGTGAATCGCTGATCATGCGTATGCTGTCGTCCCTGGGGCGTATCGATCAGACCAAGGTCCGTTCCGGCCAACTGGAAGATGACGACTGGCCGCGCCTGACCTCGGCGGTCAACCTGCTCAACGACCGCAAGCTGTTCATCGATGACACCGCCGGCATCAGCCCGTCGGAAATGCGCGCCCGGACCCGCCGCCTGGTGCGCGAGCACGGTGATATTGCGCTGATCATGATCGACTACCTGCAGTTGATGCAGATCCCGGGCTCCAGTGGTGACAACCGAACCAACGAGATTTCCGAAATCTCCCGTTCCCTCAAGGCCCTGGCCAAGGAGTTCAACTGCCCGGTAGTGGCCTTGTCCCAGTTGAACCGCTCCCTGGAACAACGTCCCAACAAGCGTCCGGTGAACTCCGACTTGCGGGAATCCGGAGCGATCGAGCAGGACGCCGACGTCATCATGTTCGTGTACCGCGACGAGGTGTATCACCCCGAGACGGAGCACAAGGGCATCGCCGAAATCATCATCGGCAAGCAGCGGAACGGCCCGATCGGCTTTATCCGCTTGGCGTTCATCGGTAAGTACACGCGGTTCGAGAACCTGGCGCCGGGCAGCTACAACTTCGATGATGATGAGTAAGTTCGTCGTTGCCTGATCTGGCCTCATCGCGAGCAGGCTCGCTCCCACACGAGATTGCATTGCCCTGTGGGAGCGAGTCTGCTCCGGGCGGCGATCCGACGATGGGCCGCTGCCGATTTCCGACCATAGCCGTCGGAATTGGCTATTTTTTGTGCTATATTCCGCCCCCGCGATTTTTCATCTTTTATACCGGTCATCGACATGCAAGCAGCCAAGCCGTTATTTGACTATCCCAAGTACTGGGCCGAATGTTTCGGCCCGGCGCCGTTCCTGCCCATGAGCAGGGAGGAGATGGATCAGCTCGGCTGGGATTCGTGCGACATCATCATCGTGACCGGTGATGCTTATGTCGATCACCCGTCGTTCGGCATGGCCATTATCGGCCGGCTGCTGGAAGCCCAGGGCTTTCGCGTCGGGATCATTGCCCAGCCGAACTGGCAGTCCAAAGACGACTTCATGAAACTCGGCGAGCCGAACCTGTTCTTCGGCGTCGCGGCCGGCAACATGGACTCGATGATCAACCGCTACACCGCCGACAAGAAAATCCGTTCCGATGACGCTTACACGCCGGGCGGTCTGGCGGGCAAGCGGCCGGACCGTGCGAGCCTGGTCTACAGCCAGCGCTGCAAGGAAGCCTACAAGCATGTACCCATCGTGCTGGGCGGCATCGAGGCGTCCCTGCGCCGCATCGCCCATTACGATTACTGGCAGGACCGGGTGCGCAACTCGATCCTGATCGACGCCAGCGCCGACATCCTGCTCTATGGCAACGCCGAGCGGGCGATTGTCGAGGTTGCCCAGCGCCTGTCCTACGGCCACAAGATCGAAGACATCACCGATGTGCGCGGCACCGCGTTCATCCGTCGCGATACGCCGCAAGGCTGGTATGAGGTGGACTCCACCCGTATCGATCGTCCGGGCAAGATCGACAAGATCATCAATCCGTATGTGAACACCCAGGACACCGCGGCCTGCGCCATCGAACAGGAAAAAGGGCCGGTTGAGGACCCGAGCGAAGCCAAGGTCGTGCAGATCCTGGCGAGCCCGAAAATGACCCGTGACAAGACCGTGATCCGCCTGCCGTCGGTGGAGAAGGTCCGTAACGACGCGGTGCTGTATGCCCACGCCAACCGCGTGCTTCACCTGGAAACCAACCCAGGCAATGCCCGGGCCTTGGTGCAGAAACACGGTGAGGTCGATGTCTGGTTCAACCCGCCGCCCATTCCGATGACCACTGAGGAAATGGACTACGTGTTTGGCATGCCTTACGCACGTGTTCCGCACCCGGCGTACGGCAAGGAAAAGATTCCGGCTTACGAGATGATCCGTTTCTCGGTGAACATCATGCGCGGCTGCTTCGGCGGTTGTACGTTCTGCTCCATCACCGAGCACGAAGGCCGGATCATCCAGAACCGTTCCGAAGAGTCGATCATTCGCGAGATCGAGGAGATCCGCGACAAGGTCCCGGGGTTCACCGGGGTGATTTCCGACCTCGGCGGCCCGACCGCGAACATGTACCGCATCGCCTGCAAGAGCCCGGAGATCGAATCCGCGTGCCGCAAGCCGTCCTGCGTGTTCCCTGGCATCTGCCCGAACCTGAACACCGACCACTCCTCGCTGATCCAGCTTTACCGCAGCGCCCGCGCGTTGCCTGGGGTGAAGAAGATCCTGATCGCCTCCGGCCTGCGTTACGACCTGGCCGTCGAGTCGCCGGAGTACGTCAAGGAGCTGGTGACCCACCACGTCGGCGGTTACCTGAAGATTGCCCCGGAGCACACCGAGGAAGGCCCGCTCAACCAGATGATGAAACCGGGTATCGGCACTTATGACCGGTTCAAGCGGATGTTCGAGAAGTACACCAAGGAAGCCGGGAAAGAGCAGTACCTGATTCCGTACTTCATCGCCGCTCACCCGGGCACCACCGACGAAGACATGATGAACCTGGCGCTGTGGCTCAAGGGCAACGGTTTCCGGGCTGATCAGGTGCAGGCGTTCTATCCGTCGCCGATGGCCACCGCCACGGCCATGTACCACTCCGGCAAGAACCCGTTGCGTAAGGTCACCTACAAGAGCGACGGGGTGACCATCGTCAAGAGCGAAGAGCAGCGCCGCCTGCACAAGGCCTTCCTGCGCTATCACGACCCCAAGGGCTGGCCGATGCTGCGTGAGGCGTTGACCCGCATGGGCCGTGCCGACCTGATCGGGCCGGGCAAGCACCAGTTGATCCCGCTGCACCAGCCGGCGACTGACAGCTACCAGAGTGCCCGTCGCAAGAACTCGACGCCGGCCGGCAGCCATAAGGTGGGCAAGGACACCACCCGGATCCTGACCCAGCACACCGGCCTGCCGCCACGTGCCAGCGACGGCGGCAACTCGTGGGACAAGCGCGAGCAGGCCAAGGCCGCCGCGTTCGCCCGCAACCAGCAGGCGGCCAAGGAGCGCAAGGACGCCGCCAAGGGCAAAGGGCCGAAGCCGGCGCGCAAGCCGGTCGTGCCGCGCTGATCGCCCAAACCCTGTCGCAAACGCCAGCCTAAGTGCTGGCGTTTTGCTTTCTAGCGGCAGTGCTACTCCTTTGCTATCGTGGCGCCCGCCACCGTTCAGTGCTGCCCACAACTTGACTTATAGACTCCAAGGACGACCCATGAGCACCCCGTTACCCGGCATCGGCATGGACTACAGCCCCTCCCAGTTCATGGCCCGCCAACGCATCGAAAGCCAGATCAACCTGCCAAAACTGTTCGCTGCCATTGACGCCGATCCCGGCATTGTCGGCGCTGGCGTGGTGTATATCGATGCAGAGTTCAACGTGGTGACCCTGCGGGAATTCAAGCCGATCTGCAGCATCAAGCCCAAGCGGATCATTTTGCGCGAGGCGCAGAAGTACATAACGCCGGAGCAGTTCGCCCAACAGGTGCAGAGCAATCCTCGCGAATCGCGCCTGGTCATGGAAGCGGTAAACACTACTCTGTCCTGTTCGGGTGCGTTGATCAGTTGGTCGGTGATCGCCAGCGGAACGCTGCTGATCCCCTTCAGTGCCGGTGCCAGTGGCGTCATGGTCGCAGTTGCCTGGACGGCGGCGGGGGCCAGCAGTCTGCAATGCGTCAACGGCCTTGCTCGCACCACGCTTGAAGTTGCCAAACCCGAAGTGAACGACTGGCTGGACAGCGAAGGCTGGTACCAGAATGTCTCGATAGGTCTGGATGCGGCTTCGCTGGTGGGCGTGGGGGCTTCGGCATTGACGACGATCAAATTGGTGCGGGTCGCCAAAGCGTCGACGGGCAAGACCATGCGGGAAGTCCTGAGGGGGTTGAACAGGCAGGAACGGGCCAAGTTGACCAAAGAGCTGCTGAGCATCAACGATCCGCGCCTGACGTCAAAGATGCTCAAGCTGAAGCAGCTTGCGGGCTCCTTGCCCAAGCGCTATACGACCGCAGAACTCAGGCACGGCACCATCACCCAGATCAAGGACTCCCTCGGGGCCGCTATCGGGCTGACCGGGAGTGCGTTATCGGGCAATGTCAAAACCATTGCCATTGGTCTGTATGAAGAGTTCGATGAATGAACAAGGAACTGACGCTCCGGGTGTTCTTCCAGCGGCACTTCCTTGGCTTCATCGCGGCCATCTTCACCGCCTACCTTTCCGTTGCCTTGGCGCTTGCGCTGGCGTTTGTCACCTATTTCCGAGCATGGCCGCTGGAGGACAGCGGCATCTACATCATGCTGGCTGGTGCCGTGGTCACCCTGCTGGTGGCCCACGGTAACCTGATGGTCCTGTGGGGACGACCGCGCTGGGTGTGGCTGCTGGTGGGGGTGTTTGTTGCCTGCCTGGCGTTTGTGCTGCCGATGATTTACTTCGCCCCTCATCAAGTGCTTTATGGGCTGGCTGTGTTGTTTCCGCTATTGGGCTTGCTGTTGCTCAACAGCAAACGCCACCGTGAAATGCGCAGCAAACTGGTCGAAATTCGCCATCAGCGTGAACGCCTCTCTCAAGCGATAAAGACCTCACGCTCGCGCCGCTGAGTCGATTCGCTACGATCCCCGCCACATTTATGTGCACCTCTGTGCACGGGAAGTCGGGCATCGTTCCGTTTTAGTGCTCTACTGCCTTGAGTAGACGAAGAAAGTGTCCGGCCAGCCTGCATGGCATAAGTCTTGCGCCGCTTTCTATTCCGCCCAGGTTTGCAGGAGGCACGCCGTGTCGATCCATGTCGCATTGCATCACGTCACGCATTACCGCTACGACCGTGCCGTCGAGCTCGGCCCGCAGATCGTTCGCCTGCGCCCCGCGCCCCACAGCCGTACGCGGATTCTTTCCTATGCATTGAAAGTTTCGCCTGAGCAGCACTTCATCAACTGGCAGCAGGATCCCCAAGGCAATTACCTGGCGCGCCTGGTGTTCCCCGAAAAAACCAAAGAGCTGCGGATCGAGGTCGATCTGCTGGCGGAAATGGCGGTGTTCAATCCGTTCGACTTTTTCCTCGAACCCTACGCCGAAAAGATTCCATTCACCTACGGGGCCGATGAGAAACACGAGCTGATGCCGTACCTGGAGACGTTGCCGCTGACGCCGAAATTCAAGGCGTACCTGGATGGCATCGACCGCACGCCGCTGCCGGCGGTGGATTTCCTGGTGGCGCTCAACCAGCGCCTGCACGACGACATCAGCTATTTGATCCGCATGGAGCCCGGTGTCCAGACCCCGGAACACACCCTGGAACAGGCGTCCGGTTCCTGCCGCGACTCGGCCTGGTTGCTGGTGCAACTGTTACGTCACCTGGGCCTGGCCGCGCGGTTCGTCTCCGGTTACCTGATCCAATTGACCGCCGATGTGAAAAGCCTCGACGGTCCGTCCGGTACCGAAGTGGACTTCACCGACCTGCATGCCTGGTGCGAGGTCTACCTGCCCGGCGCCGGCTGGATCGGCCTGGATGCGACGTCCGGCCTGTTTGCCGGCGAAGGGCATATTCCGCTGGCGTGCAGTCCCGATCCTTCATCGGCGGCGCCGATCACGGGCCTGGTGGAGCCGTGCGAATGTGAATTCAGCCACGAAATGTCCGTGGAGCGGGTCTGGGAAGCGCCGCGGGTGACCAAGCCCTACACCGAAGAGCAATGGCTGGCGATCCAGGCGTTGGGCCGGCAAATCGACGCTGACCTGCTGGAAGGCGATGTACGGCTGACCATGGGCGGCGAGCCGACCTTCGTCTCCATCGATGACCCTGACGGCGCCGAGTGGAATACCGCAGCGCTCGGCCCGGACAAGCGTCGGCTCTCCGCCGAGTTGTTCCAGCGCATGCGCAAGCACTACGCGCCCCAGGGCCTGGTGCATTTCGGCCAGGGCAAGTGGTACCCCGGCGAACAATTACCGCGCTGGTCCCTCAACTGCTACTGGAGGCGTGACGGCGTGCCGATCTGGCATAACAGCAGTTTGATCGCGGACGAGCAGCAGGATTACGGCGCCGATGGCGAGATGGCCGGGCGTTTTCTGACTAGCGTCGCTGAACGTTTGAACATTCCTGCGCGCTTCGTGTTTCCGGCCTACGAAGACAACTTCTATTACCTCTGGCGCGAAGGCGCGTTGCCTTCGAATGTCAGCGCCCAGGACCCACGCCTGGACGATGCCCTGGAGCGGGCGCGGTTGCACAAGGTTTTCAGCCAGGGCCTGGACAAAGTGATCGGCCAGGTCTTGCCACTGGCCCGCACCGCCAAGGGCGATCAATGGCAGAGCGGTCGCTGGTACCTGAGGGATAACCACTGCCGATTGGTGCCGGGGGATTCGCCCCTGGGCTATCGCTTGCCGCTGGCGTCCCAGCCGTGGGTGACGGCAGCCGAGTATCCATTCATCCACCCGACCGACCCTAATCAGGATTTACCTGAGCTGCCCGGCGCCGAAAAGCTGGCCCGTCACGGTGAGGCGCTGATCGAAGAGGATCGCGTGCCGGAAATCGACGTGTCCGCCGACTGGCTGACCCGCACCGCATTCTGTGCCGAGGCCCGCGAAGGTCGGCTGTATCTGTTCATGCCGCCGCTGGAGCGGGTCGAGGATTACCTTGAACTGGTCAGTGCCATCGAGGCCACCGCCGAGGAGTTGCAGTGCCCGGTGTTGTTGGAGGGCTACGAGCCGCCGAGCGATCCACGGCTGGGTAACTTCCGCATCACGCCCGATCCGGGCGTGATTGAAGTGAACGTGCAGCCGTCGGCGTCTTGGGATGAATTGGTCGAGCGCACCGAATTCCTCTACGAGCAGGCACGGCAAACCCGGCTGACCACCGAGAAGTTCATGATCGATGGTCGGCATACCGGCACGGGCGGCGGTAACCACTTCGTCCTCGGCGGTGCGACGCCGGCTGACTCACCGTTCCTGCGACGCCCCGATCTGCTGCGCAGCCTGATCAGCTACTGGCATAACCATCCGTCGTTGTCCTATCTGTTTTCCGGATTGTTCATCGGCCCGACGTCCCAGGCGCCCCGGGTGGACGAAGCGCGTAACGATGCGCTGTACGAACTGGAAATCGCCTTTGCGCAGATGCCGGAGCCAGGCGAGGCATGCCCACCCTGGTTGGTTGACCGGTTGTTGCGCAACCTGTTGATCGACGTGACCGGCAACACTCATCGTGCCGAATTCTGCATCGACAAGCTGTATTCGCCGGACGGCGCGACAGGGCGTCTCGGCTTGCTGGAATTGCGCGCCTTTGAAATGCCTCCTCACGCCCGCATGAGCCTGGCCCAGCAATTACTATTGCGGGCGCTGGTGGCGCGGTTCTGGCGCGAACCTTATGCACCGGCCAAACTGGCGCGCTGGGGCACCGAACTGCATGACCGGTTCCTGTTGCCCCACTTCATCGAGCAGGACTTCGCCGATGTCATCGAAGAACTGAATACCGCCGGTTACCCGCTGCGGGCCGAGTGGTTCGCCGCGCACCTGGAGTTCCGCTTCCCGAAAGTGGGCGATTACGCGGCGGGCGGTATCGAGCTGCAATTGCGCCAGGCCCTGGAACCCTGGCATGTGCTGGGCGAGGAGGGCGCAGTCGGTGGCACCGTGCGCTATGTGGATTCATCCCTGGAGCGCTTGCAGGTCAAGCTCAACGGCCTGGCCCCGCAACGGTATCTGCTGACGTGCAACGGTGTGCCGGTGCCGCTGCAACCCACCGGCCGGGTCGGAGAGTTTGTCGCCGGGGTGCGTTTCCGTGCCTGGCAGCCCGCCAGTTGCCTGCAGCCAACCATCCCGGTCCACGCGCCGCTGGTCTTCGATCTGCTCGACACCTGGATGCAGCGTTCCGTGGGCGGTTGCCAGTACCACGTGGCACACCCGGGCGGGCGCAACTACGACAGCCTGCCGGTGAATGCCAACGAGGCCGAGAGCCGGCGGATGGCGCGTTTCTTCCGTCTGGGACACACTCCTGGGAAACTGCCGATACCCAATCTGGAGGTGGCTGACGAGTTCCCACTGACACTCGACCTGCGGCGTTTTCAGGGGGCCCTGAACAAAGGAAACTGAAGAGGTTTACCTGTGGCGAGGGGATTTTCTGTGGCGAGGGGATTTATTGTGGCGAGGGGATTTATCCCCATTGGGGCGAAGCCCCCCCATAATTGATGCCCGCTACACCGCAGTGCCTGGATTGGGGCTGCTGCGCAGCCCAGCGGGGATAAATCCCCTCGCCACAGAAAACCTCCTCCCACCAGAGGTACTGCGTCGGTCAAACCGTTCACATGCCAAGCCATGGCATCTATCCGGGCATCATGCCCTTGCGCTAGTCTCACCTTTCACTGCCGTCTGCCGAGCTTTCCATGCCTGACCTGCTTGACCGTTACCCGCTGACAACGGGCACCTATCACGAACTGCTGGACGACAGCGGTGCGGTACGCCCGCACTGGCGGCGGCTGTTCGACCAGTTGCAGCGCAGCACGCCGGCCCAGTTGATGCAGCGTCAGGCCTTGCTGGCGCGACAGATCCAGGAAAATGGCGTCACCTATAACGTCTATGCCGATCCGAAGGGCGCCGACCGGCCGTGGGAGCTGGACTTGCTGCCCCACGTCGTCGATGCGCAGGAATGGAAGCAACTGTCGGCCGGTATTGCCCAGCGCGCACGCTTGCTCAACGCGGTGTTGGCCGACCTCTACGGACCGCAACGGCTGATCAGCGAAGGTCTGCTGCCGGCGGAGCTGGTGTTCGGACACAACAACTTCCTCTGGCCCAGCCAAGGCATCAGCCCGCCGGACGGGATTTTCCTGCATTTGTATGCCGTGGATCTGGCGCGAGCGCCCGATGGACGCTGGTGGGTCACGGCGGATCGGACCCAGGCCCCCTCCGGGGCCGGTTATGCGCTGGAAAACCGCATGATCGTCTCCCGTGCCTTTCCGGATCTCTATCGCGACCTGAAGGTCCAGCACCTGTCCGGTTTCTTTCGCACCTTGCAGGAAACCCTTGCCCGGCAGGCCCCCAGCGATGGGGAGCCGCCGCTGGTGGTGTTGTTGACGCCGGGGCGTTTCAACGAAAGCTATTTCGAACACCTCTATCTGGCGCGCCAGCTTGGCTACCCGTTGGTGGAGGGGGGCGACCTGACCGTTCGCGACGCCACGGTCTACCTCAAGACCCTCAGCGGGCTCCGTCGGGTCCACGCGATCATGCGCCGGCTCGATGATGATTTTTGCGATCCGCTGGAGCTGCGTACGGATTCGGCCCTGGGTGTGCCGGGGCTGCTGGAGGCGGTGCGCCAAGGCCGGGTGCTGGTGGCCAACGCCTTGGGTAGCGGTGTGCTGGAATCGCCAGGCTTGTTGGGGTTCCTGCCGAAGATCTGCCAGTTCCTGTTCGGCGAAGACCTGTTGCTCCCCTCCATCGCCACCTGGTGGTGCGGCGAGCCACCGGTGCTGGCCCAGGCCCTGGAAAAGCTGCCACAGCTGTTGATCAAGCCGGCGTTCCCCTCCCAGAGCTTCAGGCCGGTGTTCGGCCGTGACCTGAGCGAGGAGCAGCGCGACCGTCTGGCGGCGCGGATCCAGGCGCGGCCCTACGCGTATGTGGCCCAGGAGCTGGCGCAGCTGTCCCAGGCCCCGGTCTGGCAAGCCGAGGACGGGCTATTGCAGCCACGGGCCATTGGCATGCGCGTGTATGCGGTGTCCGGTGAGGACGATTACCGGGTGCTGCCGGGCGGCTTGACCCGCGTGGCGGCCGAGGCCGATGCCGAAGTGGTGTCGATGCAGCGCGGCGGCGCCAGCAAGGACACTTGGGTGCTGGGAGAACAGGCACCTGGCAGTGAACAATGGAAGGCCCAGCGTACCGTGGGCGTTCACGACCTGGTCCGGCGGGATCCGTACCTGCCGTCCCGGGTGGTGGAAAACCTGTTCTGGTTCGGCCGTTATTGTGAACGCTGTGACGATAGCGCGCGCCTGCTGCGGATCATGCTGGCGCGTTATGTCGATGGCGACGATCCGCAGGCCCTGCAATCGGCGGTGTCCCTGGGTGAAAGCCTGATGCTGCTGCCCGAGGAGGGCGAACTGCCCGAGCGTCTGCTGGTCGCGTTGCTGGGGGACGATTGGTCGTTCAGCCTGCGCTCCAACCTGCAGCGCCTGCAGTGGGCGGCCTCGCAGGTGCGGGGCAAATTGTCCCGAGAGAACTGGCAGGCGCTGGTGGAGCTTCAGCGCGAGGCGCTGGAGCTGGAAACCGACGAAGCGGATTTCGGCGAGCTGCTGGATTTCCTCAACCGGCTGGTGATGTCCCTGGCGGCGCTTTCCGGCTTCGCCCTGGACGACATGACCCGCGACGAGGGGTGGCGCTTCCTGATGATCGGTCGGCGCCTGGAGCGCCTGCAATTTCTCAGCAGCAGTCTGGCCGCATTCCTGCGGGGCGAGGCGGTGTTCGATCAGGCCGGGCTGGAATGGCTGCTGGAACTGGGCAACAGCAGCATCACCTACCGCTCGCGTTACCTGGCGGTCGCCCAGTTGATCCCGGTGCTCGACCTGTTGCTGCTGGACGAGCAGAACCCCCATGCGGTGCTTTTCCAGTTGAAACTGGTGACCCGTACCCTCAAGCGCTTGAACGATGACTTTGGCGCGCCCAGGGAAACCGCATTGCCGGAGTTGGTGACGCGCCTGTCGCGCTTTGACCTGCGTTGCCTGGAGAATCCACTGTTTGGCGAAGCCAGCCTGCGCGCAGCGCTTGATGGCCTGGCCGATCTGTTGCAGGAAGTGGCCGATGTCAGCGGCCAGGTGTCGGATCGCCTGGCCTTGCGTCATTTTGCCCACGTCGATGACGTCAGCCAACGCACGGTGTCCGTATGATGAGCGCCCGCTACCAGATTCTCCACGACACCCACTACCACTATGACAGCCCGGTGTCCCTGGCCCAGCAGCTTGCTCACTTGTGGCCGCGGTCCTGTGATTGGCAGCGTTGCACCGATCAGCAGTTATTGATCAGCCCTGAGCCGACGACCCGTCGGGATGAACTGGATGTCTTCGGTAATCCACTGACCCGGCTGGCATTCGAACGGCCCCATGACGAGTTGTTGGTCAACGCCCGCCTGAGCATCGAGGTCCTGGCCCGCCCCGCGCTGGATTTCAACCTGTCGCCGGCCTGGGAGGCGACCTGCCAGGCACTGACCTACAGCAGCCGGCCGCTGTCCGAGGCGGTGCTGGGTGCGTGTCGCTACCGTTTCGAGTCACCCTACGTGCACCTCAAGCGCAGCTTCGTCGAGTTTTCCGAAAGCTGCTTCCCGCCGGGACGCCCGTTGATGTTGTGCATTCGGGCGTTGATGGAGAAGATTTTCGACGAGTTCACGTTCGATGCCGAGGCAACCCAGGTGGCGACGCCGCTGGTGGAGGTGCTGGAGCGACGGCGGGGCGTCTGCCAGGACTTTGCCCACCTGATGCTGGCCTGCGTGCGCTCCCGTGGGTTGGCGGCGCGCTACATCAGCGGCTACCTGCTGACCCAGCCACCGCCCGGCCAGCCTCGGCTGATTGGCGCCGATGCGTCCCATGCCTGGATCTCGGTGTTTTGCCCGGAGCTGGGCTGGGTGGATTTCGACCCGACCAACAACGTACAGCCCGCCCTGGAGCACATCACCCTGGCCTGGGGCCGGGACTTCTCCGACGTGTCGCCGTTGCGTGGGGTGATCCTGGGGGGCGGTAATCACGATCCCGAGGTTCGCGTGACAGTGATGCCGCTGGAGTAATACAGGGTTTGGTCTGAGGGAAGGCTGCGGGAGCATGGCTTGCCCTGTGGGAGCATGGCTTGCCCGCGATCGGGATGTAGCGGCTGAGCTGAAAACCGCGAGGGCCATCGCGAGCAAGCTTTGCTCCCACAGGGCAAGCCATGCCCCCACAGGAACTGCGTGCTTCCATGGGGGCCACATGGTTCATAGGCGCTGTGATTTATTGGAGGGCTATATGTTCCCGGTTTCCATCAAAGGCGTGCTGCAATCCCCCGAAGGCCTGATCGTGCTCATGCTCAACGAGCGGGATGAGTGGGAATTGCCCGGCGGGCGAATCGAATTGGGCGAAACGGCACCGCAATGCCTGGCCCGGGAAATCATCGAGGAACTCGCGGTGGAGGTGAGCGTAGGGGAACCGCTGGATTCCTATCTGTTCGAGGTCATCCCCGGCAAACACGTATTCATCTCCACTTACCGCTGCCAATTGGTGGGCGGCTTCGTGCCGATCGTCAGCCATGAACACAAGGAGATCGGGCTTTTCGAGCCGGGCCAGCTACCGGCCAACCTGCCCGAAGGTTATCGCGCCTCGATTGCCAAAGCCTTGCGCGGGTGAGGGCCCCAGAGCCCTCGCGCCGGTTCTCAGAGGGTTTTCTGCTCAGCCCATTTCGGCTGTACCGAGGGTTGCCATTCATCCAGCGCATCGAGCAGGTCATGCGCTGACTCGCTCACTTGCAGCATGTCGCGATGGGCTGCACGGACGAAACCTTCGTCGACGATATGGTCGAGGAAAGCGGTGAGTTTGCTGTAGAAACCATTCACTTCCAGCAGGCCCAGCGGCTTGCCGTGGTAGCCGAGCTGACCCCAGGTCCAGACTTCGAACAATTCCTCCAGGGTGCCGAGGCCGCCGGGCAGGGCGATGAAGGCGTCGCTGAGTTCGGCCATGCGCGCCTTGCGGGCATGCATACCGTCCACCACCTCCAGGCGGGTCAGGCCGCCGTGGCCGATTTCCTTGTCCTTCAGGCTTTGCGGAATGATGCCGATGACCTCGCCCCCGGCCGCCAGGGCCGCGTCGGCAACGATGCCCATCAGGCCGACGGCGCCGCCGCCATAGACCAGGGTGAGCTTGCGTTCGGCCAATGCTCGCCCCAGGGCTTGCGCCGCTTCACGGTAGGCGGGATTTGGAGCCGGTGCTGGCGCCGCAAAATACACAAACAGACGCGATGGACATGCTTTACTCCAGAGTCGGTAACCGCTGCAGAGTAAAGCCTGGCCGCTGCCGTGTGCAAAGGGCGCAAGGGCATCAAGCCTCGCGTGCAGGTTTTTCGTAGGTGCCGCTGGCACCGCAGGCGTAGGCGGCGAGCAGGCTGCATAACAGGCTGTTGAGGTTCATGACAGGCGCTCCATTGAGGTGATGAGGCCGATCATAGGCGGACATCGTGCGTCTGGCCGGTTGATTGTATCCATCAGGCTGATAGCCTTAAGTTGTATACAATTTTTGATTCAGGTCATAGGAACTTGTCTGAAATTAGGGCAGTCTTCCCCTTTGAAGGAATTTTCTAACCATGCCTTGGAGATTCATGATGTTTGCCAAACTTGTAGCAGTATCCCTGTTGACACTGGCTAGCAGCCAACTGATGGCAGCGGAGTGCAAGATCACCATTGACTCGACTGATCAGATGTCCTTCAGCACCAAGGCCATCGAGATCGACAAGAGCTGCAAGGAGTTCACCGTTGAGCTGACCCATTCGGGCAACTTGGCAAAAAATGTCATGGGCCATAACTGGGTGTTGAGCAAAGAAGCCGACATGCAGTTGATCGCGACCGATGGCCTGGACGCCGGGATCGACGATAACTACCTGAAGAAAGGGGACACTCGTGTCATCGCCCACACCAAGATCATCGGTGCCAATGAGAAAGATTCGGTGACCTTTGACGTATCGAAGCTCGATGCCGCCGAAAAGTACGGCTTCTTCTGCTCGTTCCCGGGCCACATCTCGATGATGAAAGGCACCGTGACGCTGAAGTAATCCTTCAAGCACAAAAAAGCGCCCCGTGCAGGGTAATGCCAGTCAGTTAAGGATCAAACGGTACAACCCTGTGGGAGCAAAGCTTGCTCGCGATAGCGACAGATCAGTCAACATTGTTGCTGACTGACTTACCGTAATCGCGAGCAAGCTTTGCTCCCACAGGCTTTTCGGATCGGCTATGGGGCGTACGGCAACACCCGCTTGTGCTCGGTCTTGCGATAGGTCTCGCAGATGATCCGGGCCGCTTCTTCGCGAATTGTCTGGCCGTGCAGGAAAGCATCGATTTCCCCATAGGTCACGCCGTGAGCGGCCTCGTCGGGTTTGCCCGGGGAGAGGTCCTCGAGGTCGGCGGTGGGGACTTTTTCCACCAGCGATTCCGGCGCTCCGAAGTCACGGGCGATGGCCCTGACCTGATTCTTCACCAGGCCGCTCAGGGGCGCCAGGTCACAGGCGCCGTCACCGAACTTGGTGAAGAAACCCATCACGGCTTCAGCCGCATGATCGGTACCGACCACCAGGCCTTGCTCGGCACCGGCGATGGCGTACTGCGCCACCATGCGCATCCGCGCCTTTGAATTACCCAGCACGAAATCCCGCGAGCCTGGCGTCTTGCCTTCGAATGCCAGGATTTCATTGGCCAGGGCCTTGACCGCCGGGCCGATGTTGACGGTGTGGCGTTCGTCCGGCTCGATGAAGTCCACGCAGGCTTGTGCTTCGTGCTCATCGAACTGGGTTTCGTACGGCAGGCGCACGGCGATGAACTTGTAGGCCGGGTTACCGGTTTTTTCCCGCAACTCGCGCATGGCGCGCTGGGCCAGCAGGCCGGCAGTCAACGAATCGACCCCGCCACTGATCCCCAGCACCAGGCTCTTGAGTCCGGAATTGACGAGGCAGTCCTGGATGAAGCTAACCCGGCGAGCGATTTCGGCCTTGAGGGCGGCCTCATCGGCGAACGGTGGCTGGACCTTGAGCTGTTCAGCAATCTCACGCTGTACGGCTTGCATGAATTCACTCCTTGCTTGATATGCCAGAAAGGGTGGCAGGTACTTGGAAAACGTGTCGCATGTAGGCGACGAAATTCGGATCCTTGCAGTGGGTCTTGCCGGGCTCGTCTGAAATCTTGGCCACGGGTTGCCCGTCACAGCTGATCATTTTAAGCACAATACTCATGGGCTCGACGCCCGGGATGTCGCAGGTCAGGTTAGTGCCAATACCGAAGCTGACATTGATGCGACCACGCAACGCACGGAAAATCTCCAGGCATTTGGGCAAGGTCAGACTGTCGGAGAACACCAGGGTCTTGCTCATCGGGTCGATCCCCAGCTTGTGGTAGTGGGCGATGGCTTTCTCGGCCCAGGTCACCGGGTCACCCGAATCATGGCGCAGGCCGTCGAACAGCTTGGCGAAGAACAGATCGAAGTCCTTCAGGAAGGCGTCCATGGTGATGCAGTCGGTCAGCGCGATCCCCAGCAGGCCCCGGTACTCGCGCACCCAGCAATCGAGGGCGGCGATCTGGCTGTCGATCAGCCGCGGGCCCAGTTGCTGGTGGGCCATGATCCACTCATGGGCCATGGTGCCCAGGGGTTTCATGTCCAGTTCCCGGGACAAATGCACATTGCTGGTGCCGACGAAGCGCCCTGGGAAATCGTGCTTGAGCACGTTCACCACTTCTTCCTGGGTGCGGTAGGAGAACCGGCGGCGGGTACCGAAGTCCGCCACTTGCAGCTCGGACAATTCCTCGCTGCTGGCGTTGGCGCTCAGCCAGTCGAACTTGCGATACAACTGCTCCCGTGCCTGCTCCAGGATCACCTCGCGGTAGCGATAGCGATTGCGCACTTCGCTGACAATGGCCAGTAGCGGCACTTCGAACAGGATCACATGCAGCCACGGCCCGCGCAGGCGGATGAACAGCTCACCATTTTCGATGCCGGTGTACACGTAGCGCAGGTTGAAGCGAAACAGGCCCAGGAAGCGCAGGAAATCCGGCTTCAGGAAGCTGATGCGCTCCAGGAAACCCAACTGATCGGCGCTCAGGTTGAGCTCGGCCAGGCGTTCGATCTGGAAGCGGATCTCTGCCAGATAAGGGCGCAGGTCTTCGCTGTTGCGGCAACGAAACTCCCATTCGACTTCGACGTTGGGGTAGTTGTGCAGGACTGCCTGCATCATCGTCAACTTGTAGAAGTCGGTGTCGAGCAGGTTCTGCACGATGCGATCGGCAAACACACTCTCGCTCATGACGGGTATCTCCAGACAGTTCGCTGCAGCGGGCAGCGTCGGACAGCGGTTTGTGATGAAGGGGCTAGTGGCGCATAACCTTTGGGGTGATTGCCAGTGTTTTTTGGACACGGAGCTTTTGTGGCGAGGGGATTTATCCCCGCTGGGCTGCAAGGCAGCCCTGAAACCGGGCAACTCGGTATATCAGGCAGATTGAGTTGTCAGTATTGGGGCTGCTTTGCAGCCCAGCGGGGATAAATCCCCTCGCCACAGGGCTTTGTGTCGGTAGCTCTTACTGTGGTGCATCAGGATTAGCCATCTGCTCCAACATCCACTCCACAAAGTATCTGACCTTGGGCACCTCTGCCGAATGCTCAGGATAAGCCATGTAATAGGCGTTGGTGCTGGGCATGGCGTGCTGCCATGGAATGATCAGCTTGCCGTCTGCCAGTTCTTCCTCCACCAGAAAGCGCGGCAGCAGGGCGACGCCGCAACCGACCTGGGCGGCGCGGATGCACATGTAGAACGTTTCGAAGCGCGGCCCGTGGTAGCTGTGTTCGGTGTGAAAGCCTTGGTCGGCGAACCAGTCATGCCAGGCCTGGGGGCGTGATGCGTTCTGCAACAGCACCAGGTCGGCCAGTTGCGTCGGGTCGGTAAAGGGGGTATCCGGCAGGCAGCCCGGCGCGCAGACCGGCACCAGTTCTTCGCCGAACAGTTCCAGGGATTCGGTGCCAGGTCGAGAACCCTGGCCGAAGTAGAACGCCATGTCGCTGCGCCCTTGCAGCAAATCGTCGGGCTCCTGCTCGCTGCACAGGTCCAAGTGGATCTTCGGATGCCGCAGGCGCCAGCCTTTGAGGCGCGGCACCAGCCAACGTGCACCGAAGGTCGGCGGCGTGGAGACTCGCAGGACTTCCGTGTCGCCACCGTAGGAGCGCAGGTAATGGGTGGACATTTCGACCTGGGTGAGAATTTTCCGCACTTCCCCCAGGTACAAGTCGCCGGCCGGCGTCAGTTGCAAGCGCCGACGCACGCGGCGGAACAGCAGGTGCTGCAAGAGCTCCTCGAGCTGCGCGACCTGCTTGCTGACGGCGCTTTGGGTCAGATGCAATTCTTCGGCGGCACGGGTGAAGCTCAGGTGACGGGTCACCGCTTCAAAACATTGCAGCGCCGTAATCGACGGTAAATAGCGTTTATTGAGCATCGGTGAGGCCTATTTGCGGTGGCTCGATGTATCCGTTCACGGGCAGCATGAATAAACGGAATGATATCTCGCTTAAAGGTCGTTTGTTGGCAAGACTCGGGCCAGCTACAACTACAGTCCTGATCAGCCGTGATCGTCCGGCTGCCGTTTTTTGTCTTTCGCTTGAGGAATTGACCATGGTTGCTGCATTGCTTGATCGCCTGGGGGTAGCCCCGGCCCTGTACCAGAACGGCACACAGCCGGTGCATTCGCCTATCGACGGCAGTCGTATCGGCGCGGTGAATTGGGAAGGCGCGGCCGAAGTCGAGCAGCAGGTCAGCCGTGCTCAACATGCTTTCGATCTGTGGCGCCAGGTCCCAGCCCCGCGTCGCGGCGAGCTAGTGCGCCAGTTTGGTGACCTGTTACGTGAATACAAGGCCGATCTCGGCGAGCTGGTGTCATGGGAAGCCGGCAAGATTACCCAGGAAGGCCTGGGTGAAGTGCAGGAGATGATCGACATCTGCGATTTCGCCGTCGGCCTGTCCCGTCAACTGTATGGCCTGACCATCGCCTCCGAGCGCCCGGGTCACCACATGCGTGAAACCTGGCATCCGCTGGGCGTGGTCGGGGTGATCAGTGCGTTCAACTTCCCTGTCGCGGTCTGGGCCTGGAACACCACGCTGGCTCTGGTGTGCGGCGATTCGGTGATCTGGAAACCTTCGGAAAAGACCCCGCTCACCGCCCTGGCGTGCCAGGCGCTGTTCGAGCGTGCATTGAAGAACTTCAGCGATGCGCCGGAATATCTGTGTCAAGTGATCATCGGCGGTCGCGATGCCGGTGAGGCGTTGGTAGATGACCCGCGCGTGGCATTGATCAGCGCCACCGGCAGCACCCGCATGGGTCGGGAAGTGGCGCCGAAAGTCGCCGCGCGCTTTGCCCGCAGCATCCTCGAACTGGGTGGCAACAACGCGATGATCCTGGCGCCGAGTGCCGACCTGGACATGGCCGTGCGCGCCATCCTGTTCAGCGCCGTCGGTACCGCCGGCCAGCGTTGCACTACCCTGCGCCGCCTGATCGCCCATGAGTCGGTGAAAGAAGAAATCGTCACCCGCCTCAAGGCCGCCTATTCGAAAGTGCGCATCGGCCATCCGCTGGAGGGCAACCTGGTCGGGCCGCTGATCGACAAGCACAGCTTCGACAACATGCAGGACGCCCTCGAGCAGGCCTTGAGCGAAGGTGGTCGCGTATTCGGCGGCCAGCGCCAGCTCGAAGACCAGTTCCCGAATGCCTATTACGTGTCGCCGGCCATCGTCGAGATGCCGGAGCAGAGCGACGTGGTCCGCCACGAAACCTTCGCCCCGATCCTGTATGTGATCGGCTACAAGGACTTCGCTGAGGCCCTGCACCTGAACAACGCCGTGCCCCAAGGCCTGTCGTCCTGCATCTTCACCACGGACGTGCGTGAAGCCGAGCAGTTCATGTCTGCGGTGGGCAGCGATTGTGGCATCGCCAACGTCAACATCGGCCCGAGCGGCGCGGAAATCGGCGGCGCCTTCGGCGGTGAGAAGGAAACCGGCGGCGGTCGCGAATCCGGCTCCGACTCGTGGCGCGCCTACATGCGTCGCCAGACCAACACCGTCAACTACTCGCTGGAGTTGCCGTTGGCCCAGGGGATTACGTTCGACTGAGGTTGAGTGAAGCGGATCTTCCTTTCATGAAGATCCCTGTGGGAGCGAGCCTGCTCGCGATGGCGGTCGATCAATCGACATCAGTGTTGAATGAGCGTCGCCATCGCGAGCAGGCTCGCTCCCACCCTTGAAAGGTGTGATGGTTGGGTTTCATTTCCGGAGTCTGGCAATGCCGTTACGCGAAGAATGTCTGTGGGAAAAACTGACGCCGCAAAGGCCTGAAAACACTGCGCTCACCGGTGAGGTCACGGTGGACGTCTGCGTGATTGGCGCAGGCTTTACCGGGTTGTCGGCGGCGGTGCATTTACTGGAACAAGGCAAGCGCGTCGCGGTGCTGGAGGCTCATCGGACCGGACACGGCGGTTCGGGGCGCAATGTCGGGCTGGTGAACGCGGGCCTGTGGATTCCGCCGGACGATATCGAGGCCGGCTTCGGCGAAGCCGTCGGCAGCCAGCTCAATCGCATGCTGGGCGCAGCTCCAGCGTTGGTGTTCAGCCTTGTCGACAAGTACAACATCGATTGCCAGTTGCGCCGCGAAGGCACGCTGCACATGGCCCATAACGCCCGGGGCGAGGCGGACCTGCGCAGTCGTGAAGAACAATGGAAACGCCGTGGCGCCCCGGTGGAGCTGCTTACCGGCCAAGCCTGCGTCGAAGCCACAGGCACGTCGAAAATCGCTGCGGCTTTGTTGGATCGACGCGCCGGTACGCTCAATCCTATGGCCTATGTCAGCGGATTGGCCAAGGCGGCGGCGGACCTGGGCGGACAACTGTTTGACCACTCCCCCGTGACCCGCCTGGAACGCCAGGGCCAGCGCTGGTCGGTACAGACGGCCCAGGGTTCGGTACTGGCCGAGCAGGTGGTGATCGCCTCCAATGCCTACACCGAAGGCGAATGGACCGAGCTGCGGCGCAATTTCTTCCCCGGCTATTACTACCAGGTGGCTTCCGTCCCGTTGACCGACGAGGCGGCACAACGCATCTTGCCTGGCGGCCAGGGGTCGTGGGACACCCGTCAGGTGTTGAGCAGCATTCGCCGCGACAAGGACGGTCGTTTGTTGCTGGGCAGCCTGGGCAATGGCAACCGCAAGCCCACCTGGTTCCTCAAGGCCTGGGCGGATCGGGTACAGCAGCACTACTTCCCGTATCTCAAGTCGGTGGAATGGGAGTCCACCTGGACCGGTTGCATCGCCTTCACCCCCGACCATCTGATGCGCCTGTTCGAGCCGGCGCCCGGATTGGTGGCGGTCACCGGCTACAACGGGCGGGGCGTGACCACCGGTACGGTGGTGGGCAAGGCCTTTGCCGATTACCTGTGCCATGGCGACGCGAAAGCGTTACCGATTCCCTTTGCGCCGATGCAACCCGTGACCGGGGCGGGGGTGCGCAGCTGCTTGTATGAGGCGGGCTTCTCGCTGTATCACGCGGGCCAGTGCCTGCGGATCGTCATTTGAGTGTGGAAAAATGTTGCCGGAACCGGCGTTTTCCGGCGAAGCGTCTAGCCTGTAATGGTGCGGGTTGTAGCAGTTGTGCACCGACAGTGTGCAGTTCGGTGACGCAGGTTGTTACAGGCTGGTTGCACGTACTTTCCTGCGATGGTTGCAATGATGGCTCAAAGAGGGTTGTACTCGGCTAGGCAAAAGGTTGCACCTCGTGCGATTTAGACGGTTGCACGCCCTGTGAAAAAGGGCCCGAAACAGTCGAAATAACAATAAAGCAGCGACTTTTTTCAGAATAAAAAACCGATGGCACGGCCCTTGCTCTGAGCTTTTCAGTGAAGTCGCAGTGCCAACTAAAAAAAACCTTGGAGCACCACCTCATGTCCCAGACGTTTTACAAGAAAGGCTTTCTGGCCCTCGCCGTTACAGCAGCGATGGGTGTTTCCGCGTTTGCCCATGCAGACTTCAAGATCGGTGTAGCGGGTCCCATGACTGGTGCCAACGCAGCGTTTGGCGAGCAGTACATGAAAGGGGCGCAGGCGGCGGCGGACGAAATCAACGCCAAGGGCGGCGTGAACGGCGAGAAGATCGTGCTGGTGAAAGGTGACGACGCCTGCGAGCCGAAGCAGGCCGTGGCCGTGGCCAACCGCTTCGTCGACCAGGACAAGGTGAACGCCGTGGTCGGTCACTTCTGCTCCTCGTCGACCATCCCGGCTTCCGAAGTCTATGGTGACGCCGACATCATGGCCATCACCCCAGGTTCCACCAACCCGGCCGTTACCGAGCGTGGCCTGAACGCGATGTTCCGTATGTGCGGTCGTGACGACCAGCAGGGCATTGTCGCCGGCGACTACATTGTCGACGTGCTCAAGGGCAAGAAAGTCGTGGTGTTGCACGACAAGGACACCTACGGCCAGGGCCTGGCGGATGCCACCAAGGCCCAGCTGACCAAGCGCGGCGTGACCCCGGTACTGTACGAAGGCCTGACCCGTGGTGAGAAAGACTTCAGCGCCGTGGTCACCAAGATCCGTGCCGCTGGTGCCGACGTGGTCTACTTCGGCGGCCTGCACCCGGAAGCCGGCCCGCTGGTTCGCCAACTGCGTGAGCAAGGCCTCAAGGACGTGAAATTCATGTCCGACGACGGCATCGTGACCGACGAACTGGTGACCACCGCCGGCGGCGCGCAATACGTCGATGGCGTGTACATGACCTTCGGTGCCGACCCACGCCTGCTGCCAGACAGCAAGTCCGTGGTCGACGCATTCCGTGCCAAGGGCACCGAGCCGGAAGGCTACACCCTGTATGCCTACGCTTCCGTCCAGACCCTGGCGGCCGCTTTCAACGGTGCCAAGTCGAGCAAGACCGACGCTGCGGCCGAGTGGCTCAAGACCAACCCGGTCCAGACCGTAATGGGCAAGAAGGAATGGGACAAGAAGGGTGACCTGAAGGTCTCCGACTACGTGGTCTACCAGTGGGATAAGGACGGCAAATACCATCAGTTGGAAAAACAGAAGTGATTTGAAGGGATAACGGCGTGTGGCGAGGGAGCGTGCTCCTTCGCCACGCAACCCGTGATCGCCCTTCCCGGGCTGGTATCAGCCAGGACCCACCTGTCTTTTCTCCCGAAAGCTGTGCGCCCACCGTGTAGCCTCGGCGGCTGAACCCCGGTCCGTCGCTGCGGTGCGCGTGCAGTCTTTCAAATGCGTGAGATTGCGTTATGGATGGTATTTTCCTGCAGCAACTGATCAATGGCCTGACCCTCGGGTCGGTCTATGGTCTGATCGCCATCGGCTACACAATGGTCTACGGCATCATCGGCATGATCAACTTCGCCCACGGCGAGGTTTACATGATTTCCGCGTACCTCGCGGCAATCAGTCTGGCTCTGCTGGCGTACTTCGGTATTGAATCCTTTCCGCTAATGATCCTCGGCACCCTTGTGTTCACGGTTGTGGTCACCGGGGTATACGGCTGGGTCATCGAACGCGTCGCCTACAAACCGCTGCGCAACTCCACCCGCCTGGCACCGCTCATCAGTGCCATCGGCATTTCGCTGATCCTGCAGAACTATGCACAGATCAGCCAGGGCGCTCGCCAACAGGGTGTGCCGACACTGCTTGAAGGCGCCATGCGCGTCGACATCGGCACCGGCTTCGTCCAACTCACCTACACCAAGATCTTCATCCTGGTCGCCGCGTTCGCCGGGATGGCCTTGCTGACCTACATCATCAAGTACACCAAGCTGGGGCGCATGTGCCGTGCCACCCAGCAAGATCGCAAGATGGCCTCGATCCTGGGGATCAACACCGACCGGGTGATTTCCTACGTGTTCATCATCGGCGCGGCCATGGCGGCCCTGGCCGGTGTGCTGATCACCATGAATTACGGCACGTTCGACTTCTATGCCGGCTTCATCATCGGCATCAAGGCGTTCACCGCAGCGGTCCTCGGTGGCATCGGTTCCCTGCCTGGGGCGATGCTCGGCGGGATCATCCTCGGGATCTCCGAGTCGCTGTTCTCCGGACTGATCAACTCCGACTATAAAGACGTGTTCAGTTTCTCCCTGCTGGTGATGATCCTGATTTTCCGTCCCCAAGGCCTGTTGGGTCGCCCACTCGTGGCGAAGGTATAAGTATGTCTGCTGCCAATAAACCGATTGATATCAAACAGAGCGTCATTGACGCGATCCTGGCGGGCCTGATCTCGCTGATCGTATTCGGGCCGATTGTCGGCGTGGTGCTCGACGGCTACAGCTTCAACCTGCAACCGGCCCGCGTCGGCTGGCTGGTGGCGATCGTGATGATCGGGCGCTTTGCCTTGAGCCTGTTCCTGCAAACGTCCAAGGGCCTGAAGGTGCTCCAGGGCTTTGAAAACCCGGGTTCCGGCGTGCACGTCCTGCCACCGGACTACAAGTCGCGCCTGCGCTGGATCATCCCGGCGCTGATCGTGATTGCCATCGTGTTTCCGTTTTTCGCCAACAAATACGTGCTCACGGTAGTCATCCTCGGGCTGATCTACGTGCTGCTCGGCCTGGGCCTGAACATCGTGGTCGGCCTGGCGGGCCTGCTCGACCTGGGTTATGTGGCGTTCTACGCCATCGGTGCCTATGGCCTGGCGCTGGGCTATCAGTACCTGGGACTGGGTTTCTGGACCGTGCTGCCACTGGCGGCGCTTGCGGCAGCGCTGGCGGGATGCATATTGGGCTTCCCGGTGTTGCGAATGCACGGCGACTACCTGGCGATCGTGACCCTGGGCTTCGGTGAAATCATCCGACTGGTGCTCAATAACTGGCTGTCGTTCACCGGCGGGCCAAACGGCATGCCCGTGCCGTCGCCGACCTTCCTCGGTCTGGAGTTCGGTCGCAAGGCCAAGGATGGAGGGGTGCCATTCCACGAGTTCTTCGGCATCGACTACAACCCGAACCTGAAATTCCTGTTCATCTACATCGTGTTGTTCATCGTTGTGCTGCTGGTGCTCTACATCAAGCACAGGTTGACGCGCATGCCGGTCGGGCGCGCCTGGGAAGCCCTGCGTGAAGACGAGATCGCCTGCCGTTCCATGGGCCTGAATCACGTACTGGTCAAGCTTTCGGCGTTCACCCTCGGTGCATCCACCGCCGGCCTGGCCGGGGTGTTCTTCGCCAGCTACCAGGGGTTCGTCAACCCGTCGTCGTTCACATTCTTCGAATCGGCGCTGATCCTGGCGATCGTGGTCCTGGGCGGCATGGGCTCGACAGTGGGCGTGGTGATCGCGGCATTCGTACTCACCATTACGCCAGAGCTGCTGCGCAGCTTCTCCGAATACCGCGTGCTGCTGTTCGGTGTGCTGATGGTGTTGATGATGATCTGGCGACCTCGCGGCCTGATCCGCATCAGCCGTACCGGTGTGAGGCCGCGTAAAGGTGTCATAGCGCATGAGGGAGGGCAGCGCCATGAGTGAAGTCGTACTCCAGGTCGAAAACCTGATGATGCAATTCGGTGGCATCAAGGCCCTCAGCGATGTCAGCCTGCAGGTCAAGCGCAACTCGATCTTCGCCCTGATCGGCCCCAATGGCGCGGGCAAGACCACGGTGTTCAACTGCCTGACCGGTTTCTACAAAGCCTCCGGCGGCAAGATCGAACTCAACGTGCGCGGCGAGCGGACCAACGTCATCAAACTGTTGGGCGAAGCGTTTCGCCCCACCGACTTCGTCTCGCCGAAATCCTTCGCCAGCCGGCTGTACTACAAGATGTTCGGGGGGACCCACCTGGTGAACCGCGCCGGCCTGGCCCGTACCTTCCAGAACATTCGCCTGTTCCGGGAAATGTCGGTGCTGGAAAACCTCCTGGTGGCCCAGCACATGTGGGTCAACCGCAGTCTGGTGGCCGGCATCCTCAACACCAAGGGTTATCGCAAGGCCGAAAGCGACGCACTGGATCATGCCTTCTACTGGCTCGAAGTCGTGGACCTGGTGGACTGTGCTAACCGCCTGGCGGGTGAGCTTTCCTATGGTCAGCAGCGCCGCCTGGAAATTGCCCGGGCCATGTGCACCCGTCCGCAGGTCATCTGCCTCGACGAACCGGCCGCCGGCCTCAACCCTCAGGAAACCGAAGCGCTGAGCGCGATGATCCGACTGCTGCGCGACGAGCACGATCTGACCGTGGTGCTGATCGAACACGACATGGGCATGGTAATGAGCATTTCCGACCACATCGTGGTGCTGGACCACGGCAACGTGATCGCCGAGGGCGGCCCGGAGGCGATTCGCAACGATCCGAAGGTGATCGCGGCCTACCTGGGTGCCGATGAAGAGGAACTGGTATGAGTGAACCGATCCTCGAACTCAAGGAGCTGGACGTGTTCTACGGGCCGATCCAGGCCCTGAAGAAAGTCTCGATGCACATTGGCAAAGGCGAGACGGTGAGCCTGATCGGCTCCAATGGCGCTGGCAAGTCCACGCTGCTGATGTCGATCTTCGGCCAGCCGCGCGCAGCCAGTGGGCAGATCATCTACCAGGGTGTGGACATCACCCATAAGTCGTCCCACTACATCGCGTCCAACGGCATCGCCCAGTCGCCGGAAGGCCGGCGGGTGTTCCCCGACATGACCGTCGAGGAGAACCTGCTGATGGGCACCATCCCCATCGGCGACAAGTACGCCAGCGAAGACATGCAGCGCATGTTCGAACTGTTCCCGCGGCTCAAGGAGCGGCGCAACCAGCGGGCCATGACCATGTCGGGTGGCGAGCAGCAAATGCTCGCCATTGCCCGGGCGTTGATGAGCCGGCCGAAGTTGTTGCTGCTCGATGAGCCGAGCCTGGGGCTGGCGCCAATCGTGGTGAAACAGATCTTCGCCACCCTGAGGGAACTGGCGTCCACCGGGATGACCATCTTCCTGGTGGAGCAGAACGCCAACCACGCCCTCAGGTTGTCGGACCGGGCCTATGTGATGGTCAACGGCGAAATCCGCCTGACCGGCACCGGCAAGGAGCTGCTCGCCAACGAAGAGGTGCGCAACGCGTACCTGGGCGGGCACTGACGCCGATATGGCAATAAAGAAACCGGCGAGTGATCGCCGGTTTTTTTATCTCTCCTGAACATCACCAACCCCTGTGGGAGCGAGCCTGCTCGCGATAGCGATGGAACAGTCGGCATCTCTGTGCCTGATCCACCGCTATCGCGAGCAGGGGAAATTCATGTGGCCGAAGAATTGTGGACAACAATCCTCAACCCTTAGCAAACCGCGACATAAAGTCGCCGCAAACAGTTGTTTTGTCACGGTTTTGACTTGTCCCCGTTTGCTGTGGAACCGGCTGTGGGTAACGTGGGAGTAGCTGGCTGGACGCCTTTAAATACGTGGCTTGCAGGCCGGCGATCGTTTTTTGATCAGGCATTTTCAGGCGAGCATGAGTCTAGGTTGTCAACACTTTTTTAAGCGCGGGATAGGCCGGAAAATCTGTGGGCAATCCTGTGGATAAGTCTGTGACTAAACTCTGGAAAGACCGCTCTGAGGGCCGTGGTTACTGGCTTCGAGCCATCGCCCCTATGGATCGTGGTTTATAGCAGAGAATCCGATCTGCACAAGCTCACATGCAGGGTCAAGGGAAAAAATTTTCCAGATGCCTCGCAAAGCCTTATGCACAGCGGGCTGGAGCGTTTTCACTTGCCCCCGATTACTGTGGACGTGCCTGTGGATAAGGTGCGGGCAACAGGCTGCACCCCCTATCCTGCAAGGGTTGGCGCGGTTTGATCATTTTATGATCAGTCCGACCCGAATCAACATCCACGGTGGGCAGTTGCCGCTCGCGGTCGGGCCGGGCATGCTGTGGGCCGATCCCATTCAATGGCTGCCTCAAGCCCATTCAAGGAGAACATGATGTCCAACACCCTGTTTATCACCGGGGCGACGTCCGGATTTGGCGAAGCCTGTGCCCGTCGTTTTGCCGAGGCCGGTTGGAAACTGGTGCTGACCGGGCGCCGTGAAGAGCGCCTCAGTGCACTGTGTGCCGAGCTGTCGAAACAAACCGAAGTCCATGGCCTGGTATTGGATGTGCGCGACCGCACGGCCATGGAGGAGGCAATCGCCAATCTGCCGCCGTCCTTCGCTACATTGCGTGGCTTGATCAACAACGCTGGACTCGCCCTGGGGGTCGATCCGGCGCCCAAGTGCGACCTCGACGATTGGGACACGATGGTCGACACCAACGTCAAAGGGCTGCTCTACAGCACGCGCCTGCTGCTGCCGCGCCTGATTGCCCATGGCCGCGGTGCAGGGATCATCAACCTGGGCTCCATCGCCGGCAACTACCCCTACCCGGGTAGCCACGTGTATGGCGCGACCAAGGCGTTCGTCAAACAGTTCTCGCTGAACCTGCGTTGTGACTTGCAGGGTACGGGTGTGCGGGTCAGCAACATCGAGCCAGGGCTGTGTGAGAGCGAGTTCTCACTGGTGCGCTTCGGCGGTGACCAGGAACGCTACAACGCGACCTATGCCGGGGCCGAGCCGATCCAGCCGCAGGACATTGCCGAAACCATTTATTGGGTGCTCAACACGCCAGCCCACATCAACATCAACAGCCTGGAACTGATGCCGGTAAGCCAAACCTGGGCCGGATTTGCCATTGAGCGTAACAAGACCTGACGGCAATCCCCTCGCCACAAACAGCCTCAGCCCAGGTAATCGGCCAATCCGCGATAGCAGGTCATCAGGTGATAGGGGGTGGTGGAGGGCATGTCCCGACGGCTGACGAGGCCGTCGGCATCAAGGCATTCGTTCCACCCCTTGGCATGCAGGAAATGCTGTTGCAGAGCCTGTAGCTGACGCAGCAACACGTCCTGGCTTCCCGGGCGCAGGGTGAGGGCGCGCAGGTATTCGGCCTGGGCCCAGATGCGCTGGGTGGTGTCGCGCGCGACAGCGTCCGGCGCCGGGCCCAGCATGGCGCATACCGCGCCGGACTGGAGGTTCACGCCTTGTTGCTCGGTATAGCCGAAGCTTTGTTCCAGGGCCGCATGCAACTTGCTGCCCAGCAGCAGGGAAGACGAGGCCAGCAGGAAATACCACTCGAACTGGTGTCCCGGCTCAAACCAGTTATCCACAGCCTTGAGCGGTTTCTCCATCATCACGCCCAGCTTCGGTTCAATGAAACGCTTGAACATTCCATCACACAGGCTCAGCAATGCCTGGCGAGTGCTGGCGTCTTCGCGAACCGAGAGGGTGGCGAGGAAGGCTTCGGCCAGGTGCATCAGGGGGTTCTGCAACGGGCCGGATCCGAGCGTTGACCAGTCGCGCTTGAGACCGGCCTCGTAGAGACCGTCGCCAGTGGCAAAGCGCCGGGCAATGACTTCCAGGGCAGCGTTGAGCACCGATTCCACCAGCGGCTCGCGAACCTTGCCCCAGTAGTGGGCGCAGGCAAACAGGATGAAGGCGTGGGTGTAGAGGTCTTTGCCGGTGTCCAGCGGGGTGCCTTGCGGGTCGATGCTGTAGAACCAGCCGCCGTGTTCGGCATCGTGGAAGTGCCGCTGCAGCGAGCGGAACAGCGCCGCGGCCCGTTCTTCGGCCCCTGTCACTTCGCCGATCAGACTGGCGAACACATACAACTGTCTGGCGCAGGCCATCGCGCGGTAACGCTGGGGCGGCAACGGCGTGTGGGTGGCATCCAGGGACTCGTAGGGCAGTGCCAATTCGGCATTCCAGCCCGGGCCCTGCCACATGGGCACGATCACCTCGTGAAAATGCTGGCGCACTGTTGCGAACAGGGCGATCAATTCAGGCGAAGGAGCGGGGCGGGAAGCATCGGGCATGGGCGGACGTCGTCACGGCAGGGGCGATTGCGCGACATGGTAGCAGAGTGACCGACTTCAGATAGGTAGCGCTTGCAAGTCTGCCATCGCGAGCAGGCTCGCTCCCACAGTTGTTGGGCGTACGCCGTTCATGTGGGAGCGAGCCTGCTCGCGATGAGGCCCGTACGGGCACTAATAAATCAACCCGCCAACAACCAGACCCCAACCCCCGCCGAAGCCGCCCCCGCCAGCCGCACCAAAGGCGCTGCGGCTCGCGGCAACGCGCGAACCAGGGCGAAACCTGCGCCATGCAGCGCCGCTGTCGCTGCGACGAATCCGGCCGCATAGGCCCATGGGCTCGACATGTCCGGCAGTTCCAACCCATGGGCCACGCCATGGAACAGCGCAAACAATGCCGTCGCGACAACCGCCAGGCTCAATGGCGGACGCACGGCCAGCGCCACCGCCAGGCCCAGGGCCAGCACCGAGGCGGCAATCCCGCTTTCCAGTGCCGGCAACTGCAGGCCTTCGAAACCGAACAAGCCACCGATCAGCATGGTGCCGATGAACGTGCAGGGCAGCGCCCAACGTGCGATGCCTTGTTGTTGTGCCGCCCACAAGCCGACTGCGAGCATGGCGAGCAAATGATCCAGGCCGCCGACAGGGTGCCCGAGGCCGGCGATCAGGCCATTGTCGCCATGGCCGGGGTGGGCGAATGCCAGGGTCGGGGCCAGCAGCAGGGCGAGGGCGCCGAGAATGCGTTTGAGTGTCATGAAAAGGCTTCCTTGTTGAGAGTTCGAAAAATCAGGCCGCAGTCAGCAGGCCCTGGCGCTCGATGAACGCGATGATTTCGTCCAGGCCCTGGCCGGTTTTCTGATTGCTGAACACGAATGGCTTGCCGTTGCGCATCCGCCGGGTGTCGCTGTCCATCATCTCCAGGGAGGCGCCTACCAGTGGTGCCAGGTCGATTTTATTGATCACCAGCAAGTCGGACTTGCAGATGCCCGGCCCGCCCTTGCGTGGCAACTTGTCCCCGGCCGATACATCGATCACGTAGAGGGTCAGGTCCGAGAGTTCCGGACTGAAGGTCGCCGAGAGGTTGTCGCCGCCGGACTCCACCAGGATCAGATCCAGCCCCGGGAAGCGCCGGTTCAACTGGTCTACCGCTTCGAGGTTGATCGAGGCGTCTTCGCGAATGGCTGTGTGCGGGCAACCACCGGTTTCGACACCAATGATCCGCTCCGGCGCCAGGGCTTCGTTGCGGACCAGGAAGTCGGCGTCTTCGCGGGTGTAGATATCGTTGGTGACCACCGCCAGGTTGTAGCGCTCGCGCAGGGCCAGGCACAGGGCCAGGGTCAGGGCGGTCTTGCCGGAGCCCACCGGGCCGCCGATGCCGACGCGCAGGGGTTGTGTGTTCATGTTGGTCTCCTAGGAACGGAACAGACGGCTGTACTGGCGCTCATGGGCCATACACGCCAGGGACAGGCCAAACGCGGCGCTGCCGTAATGCTCGGGGTTGATGTTCGAGGCGTTGTGCTGGGCCTGTTGCAGCAGCGGCAGCAGTTCGCTGGTCAGGCGCTGGGCGGCTTGCTGGCCGAGGGGAAGGGTTTTCATCAGCACCGCCAGTTGGTTTTCCAGCCAGCTCCACAGCCAGGCGGCGAGCGCGTCCTGGGGCGCGATGTCCCAGGCGCGGGCGGCCAGGGCCCAGCCCAGGGCCAGGTGTGGTTCGCTACGTTGCTCGAGAAATTGTCGGGCGGCACCGTCGAGTTCCGGCAGGCCGCCGAGCAGTTGCTGCAACGAATAGCCCATCTGCCGGCTCTCCTGATACAGCTCGCGGGTTTCCCGGCTGGCGCGGTGTGCTTCGCAGTGTTGCTCCAGGGTGGCCCAATCGTCAGCCGCGGCGGCGGTGCAATGGGCGAGAAGCAGGGGCGCTTCGAAGCGTGCCAGGTTCAGCAGCAATTGATCGCCGATCCATCGGCGTGCGTCGTCGGCGGTCTTGACCTGGCCGTTATCCACCGCCATCTCCAGCCCTTGGGAATAGCTGTAGCCGCCGATGGGCAACTGCGGGCTGGCCAGACGCAACAGCGCCCAGGCCGGGTTCATGTGCGCACGCCGAACTGATGCAGGCGCGGTGCGTAGTTGAAGTCTTCGTCGCCGTGCCGTGAATGGTGATGGCCGCCGCCATAGGCGCCGTGTTCCGGTTGGAAGGGGGCTTCGATGGGGGTGACGCTGGCGCCCAATTGTTCGAGCATCGCCTTGAGCACGTAATCGTCCAGCAGGCGCAACCAGCCATCGCCCACTTGCAGGGCCACATGGCGATTGCCCAGGTGATAGGCCGCACGCGTCAGCTCGAAGCCATTGGCGCAGGTGACATGCAGCAGTTGTTCGGGGCGGGCGCAGACGCGCACGATACGTCCGTCTTCGGCCTGGAGGTATTCGCCGTCGTAAAGCGGCGGCTGGCCCCGCTCCAAAAACAATCCCACATCTTCGCCCTCGGCACTGAAACAGCGCAGGCGACTTTTGCTGCGGGCATCAAAAGTCAGATGAAGCTCCGCATCCCAGCGGGGTTGAGTGTCGATTCTGCGGTGAATCACCAGCATCGGAGTGCTTCCAGCAATGAACGGTGCTGTGTTTAGAGCAAGGGGCTTGCCAATCGAAGATGGTGTAGGAAATGGGCGTGGGATGCTTGGCGCAGCCTTTCAGGTCGCTCCGAACCAGTGCGCGCGACGAGAGATGTGCACTGTTCTGTGGCGTTCGGCGGAGCTGTGGGAGCGAGCCTGCTCGCGATGGCGGCGCCTCAGCCAACACCTGCTTCGCT
>NZ_JBMDKO010000052.1:0-38909 GCF_057809755.1 Pseudomonas sp. FG13 | reverse complement strand
CACTCCGCTATCGCGAGCAGGCTCGCTCCCACATTGGACTTGAGGTGTACGCAGCTTTTGCATACACCACCAGCCCCTGTGGGAGCCGGGCTTGCCCGCGAAGACGGCGGCACATTCAACATCTGCATAACAGACACTCCGCTATCGCGAGCAAGCTCGCTCCCGCACTGGATCGCGGCTGTACGCCTACCAACCGTCGAGTGTCCCCATTTTCCGCCACAGACTTTTGCTCCCCGCCAATGCTTAATGCCCCCCGACAGGCTGAACCGTTTTAGTGGACGGAGTCCACGGACAGTCTCTGATCGCTGCTGATCAGGGTGGCCTATAACCGCAAGATCACTTTGGAGGGAACCTTATGCATGTGATCATTACGGCCGTCGGCTCAGCCGGTGACGTTCATCCATTTGTCGGCATCGGGCGTACGCTCGTGGCACGCGGGCACCGGGTCACGTTTTGCGCCAGCGCGGCGTTCGCGCCGTTGATCGAGCGCTGTGGTTTCACCTTCTTGCCATTGGGTACCCGTGAGGAATATGACGAGGTCATGGCTGACCCGGCGCTGTGGCATCCGCGCACGTCACTGCCTACCCTCTGGAAAACCATCGCCAGCACCCTGCGCGAACAGTACCGGCTGCTGGAACAGGCCTGTGACGACGAAACGGTCATGCTGGGGTCCTTGTGGGCATTCTCCGCGCGTCTGCTGCAGGAAAAACTCGGTATCCCGCTGGTCACCGCGCAGGTGTCGCCGTTCGGTTTCTGGTCGGCCGCCGCGCCCTCGACCCATCCACCAGGCACCAACCTGCCGACATTCGTGCCCTATCCCGTGAAACGGCTGCTGCTGGGGGTGATCGAACGGGCATTTCTCGACCGGGTCATGGCCCCGGAACTCAACAGCTTCCGCCAGGAGCTGGGGCTCGCGCCGACCAAACGCATTATCAGCCAATGGATTTCCTCGCCTGATCGGGTGCTGGGGCTGTTTCCGGAGTGGTTCGCCCCCGTGCAACACGACTGGCCTGCCCAGACCGTCCTGACCGGCTTCCCGTTGTTCGATGAGTCCGGACTCCAGCCGCTCGACGCCGAACTGGAAGACTTTCTGAACGAGGCTTCACCGGTGGTGTTTACCCCGGGTTCGACCATGGTCAATGGCGAGCAATATTTCACCGCAGCGGTTCAGGCACTGAAATTGATCAACCGTCGCGGCGTGTTCCTGACCAGCCAGCCGGTGGATCCTTCAGTGTCCAGCGAAGGCAGGATCCTGGTACGGCGCTACGTGCCGATGAGTCGCATCCTGCCCCACAGCGCAGCGCTGGTGCATCACGGAGGTGTCGGGACCACGGCCCTGGCCATGGCCGCCGGCGTGCCGCAGATCGCCACGCCATTCGCTCACGACCAGTTCGACAACGCTGCACGAATGGAGCGCCTGGGCTGTGGCTTGCGGGTCTTCCCGCCTGCCTCCGCCGAGTCGCTGGCCGCGGCGCTGGAAAAGGTCTTGAACAGCCAGGAAGTACGCGCCAGTTGCGACCGCTATCGCACACTGATTCCGAGCGGTGACAGCGCCAGTGAAGCGGCAGCCCTGCAGATCGAGGCGCTCGCCCGGACTGCCAGGTCACGCGCAGCCTAAGGCCGACATCGCCCAGCGCAATCATGGATGAAACAGCCACCGACAGAAGAACGCCAGCCGTTTTTCTGTCTGGCTTTGAAAAGGACGACGAACATGGACGTACTCTACCCGCTTACCGCCCCGCAGCTGGACATCTGGCTGGATCAAGTGCTGCACGGCGACAGCCCGCTGTACAACATAGGCGGGTATGCCTGCATCAACGGCCCGGTCGATGCCGCAAGGTTGAAACAGGCCATCGACCACGTGGTCAGCCGCCACGACGCCTTGCGCATTCAACTGGTGCCGGGCTCGGCGGAGCATCCCCTGCCGCGCCAGCGCTTCCTGGAATCGGCCAGCGCACCGCTGACGTTGCACGATGTTTCGGCAGAAGCCGATCCGCAGGCCAGCGCCCTGGCCCTGCTGCAAGTCAACCTGCAAACGCCATTTTCCTTTGACAGCGGATTGCTGTTTCGCACGGACCTGATCAAGGTTCGCGACGACCTCCATTACTTTTTCGTCAACGGCCACCACCTGGTCATCGACGGCTGGTCCTTCGCCATGATTGGCCGGGCGATCAGCGAAGCGTATACCGCCGCACTGGACCCAGCGGAAACGCCCATGCCGGCGCCGACCTACCAGGCGTATGTCGAGCAACAGAAGAACCACAAGGACTCACCTGCCTTCCAGCGTCAGCGCCAGTACTGGCTGGACAAATACCGCAGTGTGCCCGAACCCCTGCTCGCGCCCCGCCACCCGGGTCGATTCGAGCAACGCCTGGCCCCCAGCCAGAACCACGCCTGGCGCTTGCCCCGTGCGCTCTACAATCGTCTTGGCGAACGGGCCAAGGCCTGCGGACAGGCGACGGTTTTCCATGCCATGCTGGGGCTGCTCTACAGCTACTTCGCGCGCATTGCGCAACGGGATGAAATCGTGATCGGCATGCCGGTCCTCAACCGTGCCAACGCCACACACAAGGCCACCCTCGGCCTGTTCGTCGGCATGAGCCCGGTACGCCTCAGCCTGGGCACCGAACTGAGTTTCAGTGAGCTGGTGGCCAGGATCGCGTTGACACTCAAGCAGGACTATCGCCATCAACGTTATCCGTTGAGCGAACTGAACCGTGAGCTGGGCCTGCAGAACGTGGGCCGCCGGCAATTGTTCGACCTGGTGGTGTCCTACGAGCAAGACCAGGACACCTGGTACGGCTCCGCACCCGCCCAACCGGTCAAGCTCAGCAATGGCTACGAACAGATGCCCCTGGCGATGCACATTCGCGAAGCCGCGCCGGACGACGACGTATGGATGCATTTCATCTACAACGAGGCCTGGTTCGACGCGGCGCAGATCGAGGCCTTGCAACAGCGCTTCATGACCGCACTGCACGGTGTGGTCGATGATTTCGACGTGCCGGTCAAGGCCCTCGACATCATGCCTCCCGTTGAGCGCTACCGGGTGGTGAATGAATGGAACCACACCCCTGTCGACTACCCCAGGGACGTACTGCTTCATCAACTGATCGAAACCCAGGTAGCCGCGCGCCCCGAAGCCACAGCGGTACGTTTCGAAGACCGGACGCTGACCTACGACGAACTGAACCGACGGGCCAATCAGGTGGCACACGCCCTGCTCGAAACCGGTATCGGCCCCGACGCACGGGTCGCCATCTGCCTGGAGCGCAGCCTGGAAATGGTGGTGGGCCTGTTGGGCATTCTCAAGGCGGGCGGCGCCTACGTGCCCCTGGACCCGGGCTATCCTGCCGACCGCTTGCGCCACATGTTGAGCGACAGTGCCCCCAGCACCCTGATAACCACGCGCGCGTTGCTCACGAACCTGCCCGCCGTGACGATGCCAGTGCTCTGCCTGGACAGCGATCTCGAGCAACTGTCCCGCCAACCACAGCACAACCCGGACCCCGTCGCCCTGGGATTGACCCCGCGGCACCTGGCCTACGTGATCTACACCTCCGGCTCCACCGGCCTGCCCAAAGGCGTCATGAACCAGCATGACGGGGTGGTGAACCGATTGCTCTGGGCCCGCGACGCTTATCAGGTCGATGAACACAGCCGTGTCCTGCAAAAAACCCCGTTCAGTTTCGACGTGTCCGTCTGGGAGTTTTTCCTGCCGCTGCTCAGTGGTGCGCAACTGGTGGTCGCCGCTCCCGGCGGGCATCAGGACCCTCGCTACCTGCTGGACATCATGGCGAGTGCCGGCATCACCCTGCTGCACTTCGTGCCATCGATGTTGCAAGTGTTCCTCGATCAGGTCACGGCGCAACCGTTGCCAAACCTGAGAAAAGTCCTGTGCAGTGGCGAAGCCTTGCCCTATGCGTTGCAGACGCGTTTCTTCGAACGCCTGCCAGGGGTGCAGTTGCACAACCTGTATGGCCCCACCGAGGCGGCCATCGACGTGACGGCCTGGCATTGCCGACCGGATGTGCACCCGGGCATCGTTCCCATCGGCCGGCCGATCGCCAATACCCAGATGTACATCCTCGACGCCAACCTGCAACTGTTGCCGCCGGGCATCGCTGGTGAGCTTCACATCGGCGGTATAGGGGTCGCACGGGGTTACTTGAACCGTGAGCAACTGACCGCCGAACGGTTCATCCGCGACCCGTTCCAGGCCGACCCGCAGGCGCGCCTGTACAAAACCGGCGACCTGGGTCGCTGGCTGCCCGACGGCAGCATCGAATACCTGGGCCGCAACGATTTCCAGGTGAAGATCCGAGGCCTGCGTATTGAACTCGGTGAGATCGAAGCGCACCTGGCGGCTTGTGCAGGCGTCAAGGAAGTCGTGGTCATTGCACGCCAGGAAACCGAAGGCGATGCCTGCCTCAGCGCCTACCTGGTGGGCGAGCCCGGCTGCGTGCTGTCACCCCAGGCCCTGAGTGCAACCTTGCGCCAGCACGTGCCCGACTACATGGTGCCCCGGCACCTGATCCAGCTCGAACAATTGCCCTTGAACGCCAACGGCAAGCTCGACCGCAAGGCCTTGCCGGAACCCGCACAATCCTTCGGCAGCACCGACGCGACCGCGCCGCGCAACGCCCTGGAACAGGCATTGGCCGAACTCTGGGCGGACAATCTGCAACGCCCCGTGCCCGGTGTCCACGACAATTACTTCATGCTCGGTGGCGACTCCCTGAAAGTCATCCACTTGCAGATCAAGGCCCGTGAACATGGGATCGCCCTGACGCTGGCACAGGTCTATCAGCACCCGACCATCGCCGAACTGGCCCAGAGCCTGCAGGCGCAGGCCGTCGCGCCGGCGGACCTGGCGCCCTCGGCCCATGTCGCCCCGTTCGCCCAGGTGCCGGAGGCGATCCGCCTGGCCAATGAAGGTGAGTTCGAGGATGTTTTTGCCGCCTCGCAACTGCAGGTCGGGATGATCTACCACTCGATGATGCACCCGGATTCGGCGATCTATCACGACATCTTCCGCTACCGCCTGCGCCTGCGCTGGGATCCGCTCGCCTGGGACCGGGCCTGCCGCGCGTTGATCCGCCGTCACCCGGCATTGCGCATGTCGTTCGACATCGGCCATGCCGAAACCCCGATGGCCCGGATTCATTCAAGCGTCGAACCGCCGGTGCAAGTCATCGACGCCGTGTCACTGAGCCCTGAAGCCCGGGCCCAGGCGATTGCTGCCTATGTAGAGGAGCGCAAGCGCTACCGCGAAGACTGGCAACGGGCGCCGCTGTATCAGTTCTGCGTGTTTGTCGCGGCCCAGGAAATCGACCTGGTGTTGAGTTTCCATCATGCGATTCTCGATGGCTGGAGCGTCGCTACCCTCATGCGTGACCTGATCACGCTATACACCTCGGAACCCGGCACGGACGTATTGCCCGCCCTGACCACGACACCCGCCGACTTCGCCGTCCTGGAGCGGGAAGCCATGGCGTCCGACGTCCACCGCCACTTCTGGAGCGAATACCTGCGCGATGCACCGGCCGCCTCCATGACCAGTTGGGTCTCCGTGGTCGCCCCCGACCCGGTTCAGCACCGCTCGGCCTGGCGGGAACTGCCCCCGGCGGACCTGGCGCGGCTCGAGGCGTTCTGCCGCGTCCAGGACCTGCCGTTGCGCGCGGTCCTGCTGGCAGCCCACGGTTTCGCCCAAGCCATTCTGTCCAACCAGACGGAAGTGCTGTGTGGCGTCATCAGCCACGGTCGTCCGGAATTCGAAGATGCGGCCTCGGTGCTGGGCCTGTTCCTCAATACCCTGCCCATCCGTTTCGACACCCAGGGCGGCAATTGGCTCGAGGTGATCCGCGCGCTGATCGCCCAGGAGCAGCAGGTGTTCGCCCATCGGCGCTATCCCTTCGCACTGATCCATCGCGAAACCGCCGTGGCCCTGAACGTGGTGTTCAACTACGTCGACTTCTATGTGCTCAAGGACATGCTGACGCAGGACGAGGAAATCCTCACCGAATGGGACACCACCGAAGCCAGCAACTATGACCTGCTGACCACCATCGGTCGCCATCCCGCCAACGGCTCGCTGATCCTGAAAATGGACTACTGCACGGCGCGGGTCGCCACCAGCCAGGTCGAGGCCTATGCCGACTACCTGCTGCGCACCCTGGAGCTGATGATTGCCGGGCCCGGTTCCGCGCCAAGCATACCGGCCTGGCTGCCCAACCCCGTCCAAGCCATGCCGACGGCCGTCACGGCAATGCCCCATGACAATCTGTCGTCCTTGTTGCTGGACCGCCTGGCGGGCCACGACGAACGAATCGCTGTGAGCTTCGAGCAGACCCACCTGTCCTATCGCCAACTGAGCGACACCTGCGCGCAACTGGTGAGTTGGTTGCACCGACACGGCATCGGACAAGGCGATCGGGTGGCGATCATGATGCCCCGCTCGCCCGAGCTGATCGTTGCCCTGCTCGGCGTGGTGCAGGCGGGCGCGGCGTATGTGCCGATTGACCTGAGCTACCCCCATGAACGTATCCGGCTGATTCTCGAAGATTCCCAACCGAGCCTGCTGCTGTTTGCCGATGCGTCGGCCACCCTGGCGACCACCCTGGCAGGCCAGACGGTCAAGCGTCATTGGAACGACGTGGCCGCCGGATTCGATGACGACCTGGCCCGCAGTCATGAGCTGGTGGCCCAGATTGCCGCCGGCATTGCAGGCGAAGATAACGCCTACCTGCTCTATACCTCGGGCTCGACGGGACGCCCCAAGGGCGTGGCCATGCCGCACCGTGCGCTGACCAACCTGGTGCTCTGGCAGAACCGCCAGCAGGACGCCGGCATACCGTTGAAGACACTGCAGTACTCGCCCATTTCGTTCGACGTATCGTTCCAGGAGATTTTCTCCACCCTGTGCGGCGGTGCAGAGCTGGTCATGATCGACGAAGGGCTGCGCTATGACTTCATCCGGCTGCTGAAATTTGTCCAGCTGCAAGATATCAATCGGCTGTTCCTGCCCTACGTCGCCTTCCAGGGGTTGGCGGAAGTTGCCCAGCAACTCGATCTCCGCCCCGCCTCGCTGCGCCAGATCAGCGTGGCCGGCGAGCAGCTGAAAATCACCGCCGAAATCCGCAACCTGCTGGACAGTCTCGACGATTGCCGAGTGGAAAATCACTACGGCCCGACGGAAGCCCATGTGGTCACTTGCCTCAAGCTGGAAGGCGCCGCAGCGTCCTGGCCGAGCATGCCGCCAATTGGCACCGCCATCGACGGGGTTCGCATGCATGTCCTGGATGCCACGGGCAACGCCTGCCCGGTCGGGGTCACGGGAGACTTGTTCATCGAAGGCATCTGCCTTGCGAACGGCTACTGGAATCGACCTGACCTGACTGACGAGCGCTTCATCTATCGCCAGTTGGACGGCAAGACCCGGCGTCTTTATGAAACCGGCGACATCGGGTTCTACCTGCCTTCGGGTGACCTCGTCTATCAGGGCCGCAGCGACGCGCAGGTGAAGATCCGCGGGTATCGCGTCGAACTGGGGGAAATCGAGGTGGCCATGCTCGGCTCCAGCCGGTTCGGTGCCGACATCCAGCAGGTGGCGGTCATCGACAAGGCGGCAGCGGACGGCAGTCGTTATCTGGTGGGCTTCGTCCAGGCCATGCCGGGGCGCGAGCCGGACCTGGATCAACTCAAGGCCGAGATGCGCCTGGCGCTGCCCGACTACATGGTGCCGAACACCCTGGTCGGCATCGCGCGGATCCCCCTTGGCCCCACCGGCAAGATCGACCGCCGACAACTGCAGAAGGTCGAGGTGCAAACCACCCTGCTACGCCCGTTCACCGCACCCAGGAACGCCACGGAAGACCTGTTGCAAGCCTACTGGCAAGAAGCCCTGGGCCTGGAAGACATCAGCGTGCACGACAACTTCTTCGAGCTCGGCGGCAATTCGCTCAAGGCCGTGCAACTGGTTGCCATGCTGACCCGGCACCAGGGCCTGGAACCGTCACTGTCCGACTTCATCCAGGCTCCGACCATTGCCGAATTCGCCCAGGTCCTGCAGCGGACCGACGCCGCGCCCTCCGACACCGGCGCGCTGGTGGATTTCAAGAATGCCAGCCGGGCGCCGACGCTGTTCCTGGTCCACCCCATCGGTGGGCATGTGCTGTGTTACGCCGCCCTCGCCCGGACGCTCAAGGATCAGGTTCATCTCTATGCGCTGCAAGCGCCAGGGACCTGGGATGCCCGTGAGCCGCTGCAATCGGTGCAGGCCCAGGCCGTGTGCTACGCGGACGCCATTGAACAGGTCGCCCCCCAAGGCCCGCTGAACATCGGCGGCTGGTCCTACGGCGGCATCGTGGCCTATGAGCTGGCGAGCGAGTTGCGGCGGCGCGGACGGCGCCTGCACAACGTGTTCCTGCTGGACACCATCGTGCGCGTCAAGCAGGGCGAGGTCCGAATAGAACGCAGCGAGTTCATGAACTGGTTCATGTGGGAATTGCTCAGCGGCGACGGCCAGAAGGAATACGACTACCAGGCCCTGGACTTCTCTTCCATGACTGACGCGGACGCCTTCGATGCGATCAAGCAGCATGGTATCGAGCAAGGCATTTTCGACAACAACATCACCCGGACCGCCTTGACGCAATTGTTCCAGGTCTTCCATGCCAACTGGCAGTCGCTGCTGGACTACCGCTTCCCGCCGATGGACCTGCCGATCACGTTGTTCGCCGCGGATGTCGAACTGCCCGACGTGCTGCAGGCGCCCCATGAGCAGGTGGGCACTGCCTTTCACGACCCGTATCGCGGCTGGCGGACGATTGCGCCCCAAGTGCAGCGGGTGGCCGTGGAAGGCGACCACCTGACCATGATGCGCGAGCCGCACATCGAGCGGGTGGGCGACATCATCCGCTCACGAATGGACGCGGCCCGGGCTGCACATGCCGGTGCCCTGGCGGCGTTGGCCTAGCAGTTGAATCTGTGGCGAGGGGATTTATCCCCTCGCCACAATGATTCATACAAATCTCAAGTGAATAGCACCACGGAACAGGTGAAACCAACATGACAACACCCAGGAAAGCCATCGTGGCAGGCGCCGGTATCGGCGGACTGACCGCAGCCATCGCCCTGCAACGAGCGGGCTGGCAGGTCAAGGTCTTCGAAGCGGCCCAGACGCTGCGCACCGGTGGCACCGGTCTGTCCATCATGGCCAATGCCATGGCGGCGCTGCACTCGATCGACGCCCACGTTCCGGTGGAACAGGCAGGCCAGGCGATCCGCCAGTTTTTCTTCAAGAAGCACAACGGCGAGCCCATCACCCGCATGCCGATCCACGAAGTCGGCGAGCAACTGGGCCATCCCAATGTGAACATCCAACGCCCGCTGCTGCTGCGCGCCCTGGCCCAGCAGCTCGCCCCCGACAGCCTGACCACCGGGTTGCGTTGCGTGGGCTACAGCCATCGCCCGGATGGCGTGGCGGTGCAGTTCGAAAATGGCGCCACCCAGGAAGCCGACCTGCTGATCGGCGCCGATGGCCTGAATTCGGTCATCCGCCGGCAGATGCTCGGCGAGACACCTACACGCCCCTCGGGCTATATCGCCTGGCTCGCGGTAACGCCGTTGCGCCATCCGGTGATGACCGAGGGCTATGTGGCCCATTACTGGGGTCGCGGCAAGCGGTTCGGGCTGTGTGACGTAGGGGATGGCCATGCGTACTGGTGGGGCACCTGCAACCGTGCCAATGCGGCTGACGACGCCTTGAACGTCAATAAACAGGAAGTGCTCGCCGCCTATGCCGGCTGGGCACCGGAGGTCGTTGCCGCCATCGAGGCCACGCCCGAGAGTGCCCTGCTGAAAATGCACGCCCGGGATCGTCATCCCGTGAAGCAATGTCGCGATGGGCACGTAGTGCTGCTGGGCGATGCCGCTCATCCGATGCTGCCCAGCCTGGGCCAGGGTGCGGCACAGGCCATTGAGGATGCCGTGGTGCTTGCCGATTGCCTGGCGCAGGCGCCGGACCTTGGCAGCGCGCTGGCACATTACCAGGCGTACCGACTCCCCCGGGCCAACGGCATCGTCAATGCCGCACGTTTCATGAGCGGTATCGAACAGGCCGAATCGACATTCGCCTGCTGGGCCCGGGAATGGTACTTCCGCCTGACACCACAGAGCAGCTGGCGCAAAAAGAACCTCGACATCCTGTCGTTCAAACCCGACCTACAACCGGTTGCAGCCTACGTCAATGACTGAAATCGACTCACGCATAGACAAAAAATGAAAAAAAATTCAAAAATAGGAGGCGTCCTACAGATTTGGAACTTTAATTCTGGGCGTTTACCCCTAGAAAAAAAGCGCTATCGAGGCGTCGAAAACCAGGCACAGGAAGCAGCCAACGGCCCACCCGCCTCTATAACCTTATGTTTTTAGGGGTGAATTTTAAAATCAGCCAATCAGGCTGGCTAACCGTACTGACCAGGCATTTTGCAAAGGGAGAGGTTTTTGCCAGGAATCGTCAGCTAAAACAGGACCGTCGGACTGT
Organism: Pseudomonas sp. FG13; assembly: GCF_057809755.1. NCBI lineage: Bacteria > Pseudomonadati > Pseudomonadota > Gammaproteobacteria > Pseudomonadales > Pseudomonadaceae > Pseudomonas > Pseudomonas sp. FG13. The sequence continues at coordinate 28,363 of NZ_JBMDKO010000052.1, read as the reverse complement.
CCCTGTTTTCCCTTACAGACTTTTCCTACATGAGAATGCTTAATAGTCCCACCGGCTGAATCGTTTTTCATGTGAATGGATTCACAGGTGATTTTGATCCTCAGGTCTTAAATCCAGAAAAGGCTTCAGCATTTTAGGAAGCGATCGGATTTTTCTCCGTCGACGGTCACTGAGATGCAAAGCAGTTTCGATATGCAGGATAAGCATATGAATCGACATGCGGTTTTTGGAGGTGCGCAAAACACGCACATCTACGCGGAGCTAGGGAAGCTGATTTCAAGTGTCGGACACGAGAGTTTCTTGACCAACATGCACCAACTGATCGAAACATCGGTGCCTGTCAGTCGACTCGAACTGAGTGAGTGGACAATTGACGATGCCCAGGCAACGGTCCTCGATGTGCAGTTGCTCGGGGATGCAGGCCAGCCGAAAAGCCCGCAGATGCAATCCGTCTGCCCTACCACTGCAATACAGCGCAACGACCACCCCCTGGTGAAACGGGTCCTGGAAGTGGACGACGCCCTGCTGATCCACCTGGGCGCACGGATGAAGAACGAAAGAGACAACAACTGCCTGGGTACTTCCCATCAATGCAGCCTGATTTCGCGCAAGGGCAATCGTCGCTGCGTGATCTCGTTGCACCGGCCCCAGGCACAGCGCGACTTTTCCCTGCAGGAACTGTCCTTTTTGAAATACCTCTCCGAGACACTGTTGCCGCTGGGGGAGCGTCATGCCCACCTCAATCGGCAATCGTCTCTCAGGAGCCCGGGCAGCGCCACCTCTCATCCACTGAACATCGCTGACCAGACACAGCTGCAACGGGATTTCGATGAACGATTGAGCCCTTGTGACGTGACCCTGTCGGTGCGGGAAAAAGAGGTCTGCCTGGGACTCCTGGCAGGCGGCACCGTCCCGGAGATAGCGGAAAAGCTGCAGGTCAAAAACAGCTCCATCGAAACCTACCTCAAACGCGCCGCCGCCAAACTTGGCGTCAGCGGACGGCATGGGCTGGCGAAATGGATGATCGGATCCTGATGCGCAGGCACCGGCGCGCACGGATCTAACCGAACCCCTGCCCGTGCCACCGGGGCCTGGCAGGCATCACGATGAGACAGGTCGATGCGTAAACTTCTGAGCCCTTTGACGGCCGCGACACTCCTGCTCGGCGGTTGTTCGCTGATCCCGGACTACCAGCGCCCCGATGCCCCCGTCGCCGCGCAATATCCCCAGACGTCCGCCTATGCCCCGGCCCTGTCGGGACCTGCCGCGGCCGATCAGGGCTGGCGGGACCTGTTCCATGATCCGGCGCTGCAGCAAGTCATCGAAAGCGCGTTGATCAACAACCGCGACTTGCGCGTGGCGGCCCTGAACGTCGAGGCCTACCAGGCGCAATACCGGATCCAGCGCGCGGACATCTTCCCGGCGATCAGTGCCAACGGCACCGGCTCGCGCCAGCGGCTGCCGGGCAGCCTGACGGGAACCGGCAAACCGGGGATCAGCAGCTCATATTCCACCACGCTGGGCATCAGCGCTTATGAGCTGGATCTGTTCGGACGCATACGCAGCCTCAGCGACCAGGCGTCCCTCATCTATCTGTCCAGCGAAGAAGCTCGCCGCAGCACCCAACTGAGCCTGGTGGGCAGTGTCGCCAGTGCCTACCTGACCTGGCGTGCCGACCAGGAATTACTGGCACTGACCCAGGACACGCTGCAGTCCTATGAACAAAGCCTGCGCCTGACAGAACGAAGCAATCAGGTGGGCACCGCCTCGGCCCTGGCCCTCAGCCAGTCTCGTACCTCGGTGGAAGATGCCAGGGCCCGCCTGGCCCAGTTCCAGCGCCAGGTTGCCCAGGACTTCAACAATCTCACCTTGCTGGTCGGCACTTCGGTCGCGGACGACCTGCCCGCCCGCCCCCTGTCCTCCGAGCTGCTGAGCGAGGTACCGGCCGGCTTGCCGTCGGACCTGTTGCAACGCCGTCCGGATGTGCTTGAGGCCGAGTACCTGCTGCAAGCGGCCAACGCCAATATCGGCGCGGCCCGTGCTGCCTTCTTCCCGAGCATCAGCCTGACCGCCAACGCCGGCACCTCGAGCAATGAGTTGTCCGGGCTGTTCAAGAGCGGGTCGGGCAGTTGGCTGTTCCAGCCCCAGATCAACCTGCCGATTTTCAATGCCGGCAGCCTTCGGGCGAGCCTGAACTATTCGAAAATCCAGAAGGATATCCGCGTCTCCCAGTACGAGAAGTCGATCCAGACGGCTTTCCGGGAAGTCTCCGACGGCCTGGCGGCGCGCAAGACCTACAAGGAACAGCTGGTCGCGCAGACCGATCTGGTACAGGCCAACCAGGATTACTACAGGCTGGCGGAGCGTCGCTATCGCATCGGCGTCGACAGCAGCCTGACGTTCCTTGATGCACAACGCTCACTGTTCAGCGCCCGGCAGACCCTTATCGTCGATCGACTGTCGCAGCTGCTCGCCGAGGTCAACCTGTACAAGGCGCTGGGTGGGGGTTGGGTCGAACGCACAAACACCATGACTGTGAGGTGAACGAAGATGGGCACATTCGAACCTGGAACACTTGTCCGTTTACGCTCGGGAGGCAAGACCATGGTGGTCAAGCCTGCCTCATCGATCGCCCAGTTGCCCGACACCCTGCTGCTACTTTGCGAGTACCGGGCCAAGAATCGGCTGGTGCAGGGTTTCTATGCCGTGCGCGACCTGATCCCGGCGTCTGCGACACCCGACGGTGAAAGAACCTGACCTGGCTCGGGCACCTTCAACACCCACGCAAGCTGACCTATCGCCATCGCGAGCAGGCTCGCTCCCACAGGGGATTGGCGCCGGACGCAAATGCCGAAAGCGCCCCTGATAATGTGGGAGCGAGCCTGCTCGCAATGACGGCGGCACAGCCAACATCGTAGCGCTTCATCACGGCCTTACACCGTTCGCGAATACTGGACCGTCGGGGCTGCTTCCAGGTAGGCGTCGAAGGCCATGGCAACGCTACGCATCATCAGTTGTCCCTGGGGCAGCAGTACCAGCGCGTCGGGGTGGATTTGCAGCAATCCGTCACGCACCTGTTCCTGGAGCCGAGACAACGCGCCGGCGAAGTATTCGCTGAAGCAAATGCCGTGGCCAGTCTCGATCCGGCTGACATCCACGCGCCCATGACACATCAATTCGCTGATGACTTCACGCCGCAAGCGGTCGTCATCGCTCAGGCGATAGCCGCGCTGCACCGGCAGCAGGCCCTGGTCCAGGCGGGCGTAATACTGGGACAGCTCCTTGACGTTCTGGTTATAGCTGTCGCCGACCTTGCCGATCGAGGACACGCCCAGGCCGATCAGGTCGCAGTCCGCGTGGGTGGAGTAGCCCTGGAAATTGCGCTGCAGGGTACCCTGCCCACGGGCACGCACCAGCTCATCGTCCGGCAGCGCAAAGTGGTCCATGCCGATGTAGACATAACCCGCCTCGCTCAGCCGATTGATGGTCAGTTCGAGCAGCTCCAGTTTGCGCTCTGGCGGGGGCATGTCTTCAGGGCGGATCATCCGCTGCGCCCTCACCCGCTGCGGCAGGTGCGCGTAGCTGTAGGCCGCAATCCGGTCGGGGCGCAGGGCAATGATCTTGTCCAGGGTAGTATCGAAACTGGCGAGGGTCTGCAACGGCAGACCATAGATCAGATCGACGCTGACCGACTTGAAGCGCGCCTCCCGGGCCGCCGCCACCAATGCCGCGACCTGGGCCTCGCTTTGTACCCGATTGACGGCGGCTTGCACCTGGGCATCGAAATCCTGAATGCCGAAACTCAGGCGGTTGAAGCCCAACTGACGCAGCCCCTTGACCTGCTCGGCAGCGATGGTCCGCGGATCGACCTCGATGGAAAACTCATGGGCGTCGCTATCGTCCATGTCGAACGACTGGTGCAGGCAGGCCATCAGCTCGGCCAGTTGTTCGTGGGTCAGATAGGTCGGCGTGCCGCCCCCCAGATGCAGTTGGGTCAGCTTGCGCGTGCGATCGAACAAGCTCGCTTGCAGGGCGATTTCACGCTTGAGGTAGGTCAGGTATTCGGCGGCGCGATGGGTCTTGCGGGTGATGATCTTGTTGCACGCGCAGTAGTAGCACAGGCTCTGGCAGAACGGGACGTGGATGTACACCGACAACGGCTTGGGCACCAAGGCCTGGTTGCTACGCCGGACAGCCTCGCGGTATTCATCCATGGCAAATGCCTGGTGGAACTGCGGCGCCGTGGGATAGGAGGTGTAGCGAGGTCCCGGGCAATCGTACTTCTCGACCAGGGCACGATTGAACGTGGATGGGGCATTCATGATGGATTCAACCTTTCAAAAGGCTTGGTCGGTATCGGTTCGAAGGGCATGGCAAGTGCATCGTCAGGGCACGGGTCGAACAGACTGCAAATCGCGTCCACGCTCAATCGACCGGCCGGCAGGATGCCGATGAAGCGGCTCGACAACTCGATCAATCCATCGACATTCAAGGCTTCCAGCTGCGACCAGATCGACGCGAAATGGTCGCGAAAAACCAGTCCGAAACGGGCCTCGATGGCGGGGATGTCCAGTTCCAGGTCACAGGAAAGCTGTTCGGTTACCGCCGCCCTGACCTGAGCCCCGGCCTCACAACGCCAACCGCGACAGACCGGCAGTTGCCCGGCCCCCAGTTGCTGGCGGTACAGCAACAAATCCTCGGTGTTCTGCACGTACAGGTCGTCGATCTGGGTGATGGCCGCCAGCCCGAACCCCACATGATCACAGCAACCATGCCGGGTAAAACCCTGGCAGTCATGGTGCAAGCGCCCATGCTCCTGGGCGACCGCCAGGTCATCGTCGGCCCGGACAAACAGTCCTTTCCCAATGTAGTGATACCCCGCTCCGATCAGCTGTTCGCAGCTGATCCGGCGCATGGCCTCCTTGTCCGCCTGGCTGCAAAAACTGCCGGCCATGGTGGCGTCCGTCAAACGGTAGCGATAAGGCGCCCGAGCGTAATCGAACACGTGCAGCCGGTCCGGCTCCAGTTCGATCAAAGTGGCCAGCTTCAATGCGAAGCTGTGGGGTGTCTGCCAGGCGTGACCATAACCGAGGTCAATACTGATGGAGCGAAAGCCGAAAGTCCGCGCCGCGTCGATCAATGAATGGATCGGTGCCGGATTCTGGTAGCAATCCACCGACAGGTCGCGGTCGGCGCCCATGTCGGGGACACCGATGCTGACGTGGGTGAAGCCCTGGTCGCGGATCAGGCCCATGGTCGACCAATCGGTGTGATGCAGGTCCAGCTCGATGCCCCGGTCGCCGCTCTCGGAAAAGTCGAAGCGCTTGCGCAATTCCCCCATCAGCCGCTGTAGATGAACGATCACCGGCGTGCCGCCGGTCAGCCAGAACTGATCGACCCGCCGGCCCGTCCCCAGGTGACAGCCGACCAGGCCCATCTCGTACATCAGCGATTGCAGATAGACATCGATCCCGGCGCACTGGCAAACGCTGGCAAGGGGTGAACACGACGCCAGCCTCAGGCGCGACGGCAGGTGCACCGACAACGATAGGGGTCTCCGTTTCTGGCGGCTGTGGCGCAACCCTCGGAGCAGATCGAGGGAGCCGACGCCTCCGTGGAATTTATGTAGCAGGTCGAACATGACAATCTCCGAGTGGCTGCGCGGGGATATTGTCCGGCCTCACCCCCCAAGCCACCTTGACCTGTATCAAGCGCCTTGAACCCATGCCACCCTGTTACCAACTGACGTAGAACATGCCCTTGGCCAACAGCACGATCGCCACCAGATGCAGGAACACCCGAGTGTGGATGACTTGGACGTAGCGTGCGTTCATGTGCCCGCGCCTGAACAGCCACATGGCCCAGAGAAAATGCCCCAGCACACTGCCCGCCAGCAGCACCTTCACCCCCAGCAACAGACCGAACGACGATTGCCACGGCGAGATCAACAACGGCCAGTAGCGCAACCAGACCATTCCAACCCCCGCACCGAACAGCACCAGCAGCACCCAGGGCATCAACTGGCGGGCACGCCGGCTGATGCCCTGTTCGAGCAACACCATGACTTTGGCGGGCAACTGCTGACGGATGCTCTCCAGGAACAGCACCTCGAAGAACACCGTGCCGATGAACACCAGGGCGGCGAAAAGATGCAGGGTCAGGAACAGCGGATAGATCATGGAGCCTTCCGGATGCGCTGGATGGTTTGTCCGAGGCTACCCCGTGGACCGGATCCCAGGGTTGATGCCAATCAAGGAACCGCCTATCAAGCCACCACCCACCCTGTGGGAGCGAGCCTGCTCGCGATTGGCGGCGGCACATTCAGTATCGATACCAACTGATCCATCGCTATCGCGAGCAAGCCCGCTCCCACAGAGGGCGCGGCGTCAATGAAACGTAATTTTCCCGCACAAGGTTCCCGACCGCTGATCAGGTAGTTCAGCTTTTTGACACTTCCCCGACATTCGGTCACAACTTTCACGCTCCGTCAGGTCATAACCCTGTGGTCGCCGATGGAATATTGGCATCTACCGTGGTTCCAGCCCGATACGGAGATAAGCTCATGATTTTCAACGTACAAAATTTTGGCGCCAAAGGAGACGGTATTACCGATGACACCGCGGCCATCCAGGCAGCGATAGACGCGGCGGCAGCGGCAGGTGGGGGGCAGGTGTATGTGCCAGCGGGGACCTATATCGTTTCGGCCGGCGAAGAACCTTCCGATGGTTGCCTGATGCTCAAGAGCAACGTCCACCTGTATGGCGACGGCATGGGCGAGACCACCGTCAAGGTGGCCGACGGTTCCGACACCAAGATCACCGGCGTCATCCGCTCCGCCTACGGCGAAGAGACCCACGATTTCGGCATCAGCCAGCTCACCATCGACGGCAACCGCGACCACACCACCGGCAAGATCGACGGCTGGTTCAACGGGTACATTCCCGGCGAAGAAGGCTACGATTCCAACGTCACCATCGACAGCGTCGAGATCAAGGACTGCTCGGGGTACGGCTTCGACCCCCACGAACAGACCGTCAACATGGTCATCAAGAACAGCGTATCCCACGGCAACGGCCTGGACGGCTTCGTGGCCGACTTCCTCAGCGACAGCACCTTCGAAAACAACGTTGCCTACGACAATGACCGGCACGGTTTCAACGTCGTCACCAGCACCCACGACTTTACCCTCACCAACAACGTCGCCTATGACAACGGCGGCAACGGCATCGTGGTGCAGCGCGGCAGCGAGAACATCCCCTCCCCCAGCAACATCATCATCACCGGTGGCGAGGTGTACGGCAACGGCGCCGAAGGGGTGCTGATCAAACTGTCCAGCGAAGTGACAGTCACCGGCGTCGATATCCACGACAACGCCAGCGCCGGGGTACGCATCTACGGCAGCAACCACGTCGAGATCATCGACAACACCCTCAACAACAATTCCCTGGGCGGCGCCGTTCCCGAGATCATCATCCAGTCCTACGACGACACCCTGGGTGTCTCCGGCAAGTACTTCAACGGCAGCGATAACACGATCCAGGGCAACCTCATCAGTGGCAGCGACCTGTCGACCTATGGCGTGGCCGAGCGTAACGAAGACGGCACCGATCGCAATGCGATCATCGCCAACACCATCAGCCACACCAGCAAGGGCGCGACGCTGGTCTATGGCGATGGTAGCTACGTCAGTGCCACGGAACCGATGACCACCGTACAAGGCACCGCCGGCAACGACACGCTGCTGGGCACCAGCGCCAGCGAGATCTTCTATGGTGGCGCCGGCAACGACACCATCAACGGCGCAGCCGGCGGCGACATCCTGGTGGGCGGCGCGGGCGTCGATAAACTCACCGGCGGCACAGGCGCCGATACGTTTCGCTTCTCCAGTCAGTCCGACAGCTACCGCAACGCAACCACCAGCTTCGATGACACCATCACCGACTTCGATGTCACCCAAGACAAGATCGACCTCGCCGGCCTGGGCTTTACCGGCCTGGGCAACGGTCGTGGCGGCACTCTGCAGATCAGCTACAGCGCCAGCAATGACCGCACCTACATCAAGGATTTCGACGCCGATGCCAGCGGCAATCGCTTCGAGCTGATTCTCTCCGGCAACCTCGCCAGCACCCTGACGGCCAACAACTTCATCTTCAACCGGGTGGTCACCGGCACCAGTGGCAACGACACGCTGACGGGCAGCGACTCAGCCGATACCCTGCTTGGCCTGGCGGGCAACGACAGCCTCAGTGGCGGCGCCGGCGACGACAAGCTCGACGGTGGGGCCGGCATGGACACCCTCACCGGCGGTGCCGGGGCGGACACCTTCGTGTTTTCCAGCCGCCTGGACAGCTACCGCAACTACAACACCGGTGGCGCCAACCTGGGCGACCTGATCACCGACTTCAACGTCGCTTCCGACAAAATCGACCTGTCGGCCCTGGGCTTCACCGGCCTGGGGGATGGCAAGAACGACACCGTGTACCTGGTGCTCAACAGCGCCGGCACCAAGACCTACATCAAGTCCCTGACCGCCGACGCCAATGGCAACCGCTTCGAAGTGGCCCTGGACGGCAATTACCTGAACACGCTGACCAGTGCCAACTTCGTGTTCGCGACCTCGTCGCCGACCAACCATGCGCCGGTGGTGGCGACGCCGCTGCTGGACCAGAATGCGACGGAGAACACACCGTTCAGCTACGTGGTTCCCGCCACCAGTTTTAGCGACCCGGACAACGACAGCCTCAGCTACACCGCCAAACTGGCCGACGGCAGCGCCCTGCCCAGCTGGCTGGTGTTCGATGCCGCCACGCGCACCTTCAGCGGTACGCCAAGCGACACCGCCTCGGGCACCTATTCCATACAAGTCACCGCAACCGATGGCAGCAACGCCACTGTCAGCGACAGTTTTACCCTCGCCGTGCAGGACGTGCCCACCTCCGTCATCATCAATGGCACGCCGAACAACGACACGCTGACCGGTACCGTGGCCAACGAACAGCTGTTCGGTGGCGCCGGGAACGACACACTCAATGGCGGGGGCGGGAACGACATCCTGGTGGGCGGTACCGGGGTGGACAAACTCACCGGCGGCGCGGGTGCCGACGTGTTCCGCTATACCTCAAAGCTCGACAGCTACCGCACCAGCTCCACCAGCGCCAGTGACCAGATCCTCGACTTCGATGTGGCCGCCGACAAGATCGACGTCTCGGCGCTCGGCTACACCGGCCTGGGCAACGGCCTGAATGGCACCCTGCAACTGACCTACAGCGCCTCGACCAACCGCACCTACCTCAAAGACCTGACCGTCGACGCCAACGGCAACCGCTTCGAAGTGTCGCTGGCGGGCAATCTGGTCAGCAGCCTGACGGCCAGCCACTTCGTGTTCGCCGACCAGAACAGCCCCGGCAACGTGGCGCCGGTCGTGGCCATCCCACTCCTCGACCAGAATGCAAGTGAAAGCACGCCGTTCCGCTACACCGTGGCCCACGACAGCTTCACCGATGCCAACCAGGACGTATTGACCTACACCGCGACCCTCGCCGACGGCAGGGCCCTGCCCGCGTGGCTGACGTTCAACGCCACCAGCCTGACCTTCAGCGGCACACCGACCAGCACCGCTGCCGGTAGCTATGACGTACTGGTCAAGGCCACCGATCCTTCAGGCGCCTCGGTCAGTGACAACTTCGCCCTGGTGGTGGCCGATGCCCCGGCCAACACCATCACCGGGACCAACAGTGCCGAAACCCTTAACGGTACGACCGGCGCGGACCTGATCCTGGGCCTGGGCGGCGACGACACGATCAAGGCCGGCACCGGTGCGGACATTGTCGACGGCGGCGTCGGACGCGACTCCCTGTACGGTGGCGACGGTGCCGATACCTTCCGCTACACCAACATGCTCGACAGCTACCGCGACTACGACACCGGCGGCGTGACAGCCACCGACACGGTCTATGACTTCACCGTGGGCGTGGACAAGATCGACGTGTCCAGCCTGGGCTTCATCGGTCTCGGGGACGGCACCAACGGCACCCTGTACATGACCCTGAACTCGGCCGGCGACAAGACCTACATCAAGTCCGCCGAAGCCGACGCCGATGGCAACCGCTTCGAGATCGCCCTCAGCGGCAACTACCTCAACACCCTGACCGCCAGCGATTTCGTATTCGGTGAGCGCGCCCAGCAAGACATCCTCTACCTGCCGACCCTCGGCCAATCCAATGCGCGCCTGCTGCGCATGACCGAGGACGACGATCAATCCGGCACCTCCATGCTGGTCAACGACCTGGACCGCTACACCACCTACGACGTGCGCAGCCAGTTCACCGACGCCGACGGCAATGGCATCGACATCGCGGTGGGCGGCAGCACCGTCAACGGCTTGTCGACACTGAGCCCCGAAGAGCTGAAGTTGTGCTGGTGGCTGACCGACACCAACCAGCCCGGGCCCGCGCTGTTGCGCGCCGTGACGTTGCTGAAGGATCAGCTCACCGAACTCAAGTCCATCGATAACGTCACCATGGGCATTATCTGGGGCCAGGGCGAGGAAGCCGCCCAGGAGATCGCTCGCGCCACCGACAAGCAGGCTGCGGCCGCTGCCTACAAAGCCGCGACGCTGAAGGTGTTCGACTATCTGCATGCCCAGTTCGGCAATTTCAGCGTGTACCTGATGGAAACCGGCCACTACGAACAGGACGCAGCGCGGGCCCGTGGCTATTCCGAGGACAAGATTGCTTCGATTGTCGAAGGTGTCGGCTATGTCCGCGCCGCCCAGGAAGCCATGGCGGCCGAGCGCGCCGACGTCAAGCTGGCGGTGGACTACACCGACCTGCCGTTGCGCTATGAAGTCGATCCGCTGGTGTATCCCGACGACGTCTGGCATCTGCACGAGGAGTCGGCGGAAATCGTCGGCCAACGACTGGCCGACTACATCGCCGATGACCTGGGCTTTCATGGCAATCCCAACGACAACAACAGCGTGCAGGACATCTTCGACCACGCCAACCAGGGCGGGATGATCACGGGTACCGACCAGGCGGACACCCTGGTGGGCACCTCGGGCAACGATACCTTGGACGGTGACCTGGGAGCCGACACCATGACCGGTGGCGATGGCAACGACATCTACGTGGTCGATAACGCGTTCGACAGCGTGGTGGAGACCAACACCTCGGCCTCGCAGATCGATACGGTAAAGGCCTCGGTCAGTTGGACCCTGGGGGCCAATCTCGAGAACCTGGTGCTCACCGGCGTCTCGGACATCGATGGCACCGGCAATGAACGACGCAATTTCATCACCGGCAATATCGCCGACAACGTGCTCGACGGTGCCGCCGGCAACGACAGCATGAGCGGCGGCGATGGCGATGACACGTATTACGTCGACAACACCGGCGACACGGTGATCGAGACCAACAGCAATCCGCTGACCGGAGGCATCGACAGCGTGCACAGCCGCCTGGCGAGCTACACCCTCACCAGCAACGTCGAGAACCTGTACATCGACACCCCCGACGCGGCCAACGGCACGGGCAACACACTGGACAATACGCTGTTCGCCGGGGCCGGAAACAATGTGCTGGATGGGCGTGAAGGCAACGACACGGTGTCTTTCGCGCAGTCGCTGGCCGGGGTCACCGTGACCCTCTCGACATCCGCGCAACAGAACACCGTAGGCTCGGGCCTCGATACGTTGAAGAATGTCGAGAACCTGACCGGCAGTGCCTACGCCGACACCCTGACCGGCAACAGCGCCGGAAACATCCTGGATGGCGGTGCAGGCAACGATACGCTGGTGGGAGGCTCGGGGGATGATCGACTGATCGGGGGGGCCGGCACCGACAACCTGACTGGTGGCACCGGCGCGGACACTTACGTGTTCAACGCACTGGCGGACATGGGGACCGGCGCGGCGCGTGATGTGATCAACGGCTTCAAGAGCACCGAACTGGACCACTTGGACCTCACCGGCCTGGACGCCAACCCACTGACCGCCAACATCGATGCCTTCACTTTCATTGGCAACAACGCCTTCGACGCCACCAACGCCACCGGTCAGCTGCGCTTTGCCGACGGCATTCTCTACGGCAGCGTCAACGCCGACGCTACCGCCGAGTTCGAGTTCGAACTGGTCGGCGTCAAGGAGCTGCACGCCAGCGACTTCACGGCGTGAACTTTATGTGAGGGCTGGGCATGTCCGAATGCCAGTCAGTTAAGCCATACACTTGTGGGAGCATAGCTTGCTCGCGATTGCAGTAAGTCAGTCAGCAACAATGTCGACTGGTCTGTCGCTATCGCGAGCAAGCTTTGCTCCCACAGGTTTCCGCGCCGTTTGATTAGGGCAGCCCGCTCCCACAGGGGCTAAGTGGTGTAAGCAAATCCAGCATTCACCCAGGAACCACTGTGGGAGCGAGCCTGCTCGCGATGGCGGCCGTCCATCCAACCTCAATGGAGCGGTCACCCCGCGATCGTCAGAGCGCCTCGCGCCCCGGTACTCCGTCCACCAACCGCAGGATCCCCAATGGATTGGCATTTTTCAGGGGTTCCGGCAGCAGGTTGTCGGGGTAGTTCTGGAAGCACACCGGCCGCAGGAAGCGGTCGATGGCCAGGGTGCCCACCGACGTGCCACGAGCATCGGAGGTGGCCGGGTAAGGGCCGCCGTGGACCATCGAATCACACACCTCGACCCCCGTCGGGTAACCGTTGAGCAGGATCCGGCCGACTTTCTGCTCCAGCAACGGCGTCAGTTCGCTGAACCGCTCGAAATCACCCGGCTCGCCGATCATGGTCGCGGTCAGTTGGCCGTGCAGGCCGTTCAGCGCGGCGCTGAGTTGCGCCTGGTCGGCCACTTCGACGAACACGGTGGTCGGGCCGAACACCTCTTCCTGCAACGCCTCGTCCCCTTCGATCAACAGACTGGCGTCGGCCTTGAACAGCTGCGGCCGGGCCTGGTTGCCTTCCTGTGCGCGCCCGGCCAGGTGCTCGATGCCCGGATGGGCCAGCAACTTCTGCAAGCCCTTGCCATAACTCTGCAAGGTGCCGGCATTGAGCATGGTTTGTGGCGCCTGGTCACCGATCAGCGCGGCGACCTGTTGGGTGAATGCAGTGAACTGCGGCGAGCGGATGCCAATCACCAGGCCCGGGTTGGTACAGAACTGGCCACAGCCCATCACCACCGAGGCGGTCAGGTCGCGAGCAATGCTGTCGGCGCGGGTCGCCAGCGCTTCAGGCAGGACGATCACCGGGTTGATGCTCGACATTTCGGCGAACACCGGGATCGGCTGTGGACGCGCGGCGGCCATGTCGCACAGGGCACGTCCACCCCGGAGGGAACCGGTGAACCCCACGGCCTGGATCGCCGGGTGTTTGACCAGCCATTCACCGACGCCACCGCCGTAGATCATGTTGAAGACGCCGGCCGGCATCGCGGTTTTTTCGGCGGCGCGGATGATCGCATCGGCCGCCCATTCGGCTGTCGCCATGTGGCCGCTGTGGGCCTTGAACACCACTGGGCAGCCAGCCGCCAGGGCCGACGCGGTGTCGCCACCGGCCGTGGAAAAAGCCAACGGGAAATTGCTGGCGCCGAACACCGCCACCGGGCCCAGGCCGATGCGGTACTGACGCAGGTCCGGGCGCGGCAGCGGTTTGCGCTCCGGCAAGGCCCGGTCGATACGCGCACCGTAGAAATCACCACGGCGCAGGACTTTGGCGAACAAGCGCATCTGCCCGCTGGTACGGCCCCGCTCACCCTGGATCCGTGCGCCAGGCAATGCGGTTTCACGGCAGACCACGGCGACGAACTCATCGCCCAAGGCGTCCAATTCATCGGCAATGGCCTCGAGGAACTCGGCCCGGCGCACCGCGCTCAGGCTGCGGTAGGCCGGGTAAGCCGCGGCGGCGGCCTTGGCGGCGGCGTCGACCTCTTCCGCCGTGGCCTGGATGAAATCACCCGGCAAGGCTTCGCCAGTGCTGGCGTCGAGGCTCTGCAAACGCGTCTGGCCGGCCGCGCTGCGCGCCCCACCGATGTAGTTGTGACCAAGGATCTGGTTCATCGCAAGTCTCCTCTTAAAGTGTGCCGATAGTACCCGGGTTGAACACCGCGTCCACCGGGGCTATGCCGTTGACCAGCGGCGCGCCGAATTCGGCCTGGCTGATTTCGAACACGTCACCCGGCTGGGTACGGATGCCATCGGCGAACGACAGTGTCGCGGTGCCGAAGAAGTGAACATGCACATCCCCCGGACGCAGGAACTGACTGTACTTGAAATGGTGGAATTCCAGGTTTTCGAGGCTGTGGCACATGTTGGCCTCGCCGCTGAGGAATTCGTTCTGCCACAGCACTTCGCCGTTGCGCAGGATACGACTGGTCCCGGATAGATGTTGAGGCAATTCACCGACACGAAGTTCCGGACCGAAACTGCAGCTGCGCAGTTTCGAATGGGCCAGGTACAGGTAATTCTTGCGCTCCATCACGTGATCGGAAAACTCGTTGCCCACCGCAAAGCCCAAGCGATAAGGCTTGCCGTCGAGACCGATGACGTAGAGGCCGCTGATCTCCGGCTCTTCGCCGGCATCTTCGGCGAACGGCGGCAACGGGAACGGATGCCCCGGACGGACGACAATGCTGCCGTCGCCCTTGTAGAACCACTCCGGTTGCACGCCAGCCTGGCCGGCCTCGGGTTTGCCACCTTCGACGCCCCACTTGAAGATGCGCATGGTGTCGGTCATGGCGGCTTCGTCGCCGGCCTGCTGGTGCATCTTGTCCCGGGCCGAGGCACTGCCCAGGTGGGTCAGGCCGGTGCCGCTGACCAGCAGGTGCGCCGGGTCCGGATGATCCAGCGGCGGCAGGATGCGCAGCTCACCGAGCAACCGCGCGTAATCATGCTCGGCACCGAACCCCAGGCCGTTGACCTGCTCTTGCAGCTTCACACCCGCCCCGATGGCCGCCAGCGCCAGCTCACGCACGGTCGTCGCGCATTGCACTTCCCGCACCCGGTCGCCGTCAACCACACCGACGCGGCGCTCACCGTTATCCAATTCGAACTGAACTAAACGCATGGTTTTCTCCTGTAAACACAACTCAAATACAGCACCAGCCCCCCTGTGGGAGCGAGCCTGCTCGCGATGACGGCGGCACATTCAACAGGGATGCAAGCTGACCCGACGCTATCGCGAGCAGGCTCGCTCCCACAGTGGATCGGGGCTCCCCCCTGAATCAGGTACGCGTCGCCCCCCGCGCACTGGCCGCGAACTGGTCCGCCGGCAGTACATGCTTGCGCTCCAGCAAGCGATACACCACGCCGGTCAACACTAGGCCGAACACCATCACACCGGACAGGAAGTACAGCCCCGAGGCCAGGTTACCGGTGTATTCCTTCAGCGCACCGATCACGAACGGCCCGATGTAGCCACCCAGGTTGCCCACCGAGTTGATCAACGCGATGCCCGCCGCCGCACTGGCGCCGGCAAAGAATCGTCCCGGCAAGGTCCAGAACACCGCCGTGCAGGAAAACAGTGCAAATGCCACCAGGCACAGCGCCGCCAGCTGCAACACCGGCACCGACAGCCAGGCGCTGAGGAACAACCCCATGGCGCCCAAGACATAGAGCACCGCCAGATGACCATAGCGATCATTCAAGCGGTCGGAGCTGCGAGGAATGATCAGCAAACCGATGATGCCGAAAATATAGGGCACCGAAGACACGAAACCGGTCACCAGGTCGCTGCCGCCGAACTGCTTGATCAGCGTCGGCAACCACAGGCCCAGGCCATAGATACTCAGGGTCACCGGCAGGTAGAACAGCGCCAACAGCAAGACCCGCTTGTCCTTCAGGGCATGCAGCGGATTACCGTGACGGGTCTGGCCGTACTCCTGCAGATCCTTTTTCAGTTCACCGGTCAGCCAGTCTTTCTCGGCCTGGTCCATCCACTTCACCTGTTGCGGGCCATCCGGCAGGTAGCGCAGCACCGGCCAGGTCAGCAACACCGCCGGCAGGCCGATGACAATGAACAACCACTGCCAGCCGTGCAGGCCCAGGACACCGTCCATGCCCAGCAAGCCGCCGGACACGGGACCGGTGATCATCATGGCGATGGGTTGGGAAAGAATGAACAGGCCCAGAATCTTGCCGCGGTGGCGAACCGGAAACCATTGGGTGATGTAGTACAGCACACCGGGGAAGAAACCGGCTTCGGCGGCGCCGAGCAAGAAGCGCATCACATAGAAGCTGTGGGGCCCCTGCACAAACGCCATACCGATGGTGATGGCGCCCCAGGTGATCATGATCCGGGCGAACCAGCGCCGGGCACCGAAGCGTTCGAGCATGAGATTGCTGGGAATCTCCAGCAGGAAATAACCAATGAAGAACAGCCCTGCGCCCAGGCCGTAGGCGGCATCGCCGATACCCAGGTCGGCGCCCATGTGCAGCTTGGCAAAGCCCACGGCAGAGCGGTCTACATAGGCGATCAGGTACAGCAGGATCAGGAAGGGAATCAGTTTCAGCGTGATGCGACGGATAAGCCGCAATTCCTGGCTCATGGGACCGGTCTCCGATTGTTGTTGTTATGGAACCTCGGGGGATTTCTCTCGCGAATGCACGCCAGGACAATCCCTCCATTGAGCAGGACTATATAGTAATACTATTTACCCAACAACACTTCCAAACCGCGTAAATTGCGCTTATGTTACGCTTCATCCAGAACAATATAGTCATACAATAAGAGAATCGATCATGTCTGATAAAAAACCCTCCCTGCGCTCGGCCCAATGGTTTGGCACCGCCGACAAAAACGGCTTCATGTACCGCAGCTGGATGAAAAATCAGGGCATCGCCGACCATCAGTTCCATGGCAAGCCGATCATCGGCATCTGCAACACCTGGTCGGAACTGACCCCGTGCAACGCGCATTTCCGGCAGATCGCCGAGCACGTCAAACGCGGCGTGATCGAAGCCGGGGGTTTCCCGGTGGAATTCCCGGTGTTCTCCAACGGCGAATCGAACCTGCGCCCTACCGCCATGCTGACCCGCAACCTGGCAAGCATGGACGTGGAAGAGGCGATTCGCGGCAACCCGATTGACGGCGTGGTGTTGCTCACCGGCTGCGACAAGACCACCCCCGCCCTGCTGATGGGCGCCGCCAGTTGCGACGTACCGGCCATCGTCGTCACCGGTGGCCCCATGCTCAACGGCAAGCACAAGGGCCAGGACATCGGTTCGGGCACGGTGGTCTGGCAATTGAGCGAACAGGTGAAGGCCGGCACCATCACCCTCGACGATTTCCTCGCGGCCGAGGGCGGCATGTCCCGCTCGGCCGGCACCTGCAACACCATGGGGACCGCCTCGACCATGGCGTGCATGGCCGAAGCCCTCGGCACGTCACTACCCCATAACGCCGCGATTCCAGCCGTGGATGCACGCCGCTATGTGCTGGCCCACATGTCCGGCATGCGCGCCGTGGAAATGGTCCGCGAGGACCTGAAGCTGTCGAAGATCCTGACCAAGGAAGCCTTTGAAAATGCCATCCGCGTCAACGCGGCCATCGGCGGCTCCACCAACGCGGTGATCCACCTCAAGGCCATCGCCGGGCGCATCGGCGTGCAGCTGGACCTGGACGACTGGACCCGCATCGGTCGCGGCATGCCGACCATCGTCGACCTGCAACCCTCGGGACGCTTCCTGATGGAAGAGTTCTACTACGCCGGTGGTTTGCCCGCCGTGCTGCGTCGTCTCGGTGAAGCCAACCTGATCCCCCACCCGAACGCCCTGACCGTCAATGGCAAGAGCCTCGGCGAGAACACCAAGGACGCCCCGATCTACGGTAAGGACGAAGTCATCCGCACCCTGGACAACCCGATCCGCGCCGACGGCGGTATCTGCGTGCTGCGCGGCAACCTGGCGCCATTGGGGGCGGTGCTCAAGCCCTCCGCCGCCACCGCCGAGCTGATGCAGCATCGCGGTCGCGCGGTGGTGTTCGAGAACTTCGACGAGTACAAGGCGCGAATCAATGACCCGGAACTGGAGGTAGATGCCAGCTCGATCCTGGTGATGAAGAACTGCGGACCCAAGGGTTATCCGGGCATGGCCGAAGTCGGCAACATGGGCTTGCCGGCCAAGCTGCTGGCCCAGGGCGTGACCGACATGGTACGGATTTCCGACGCCCGCATGAGCGGCACCGCCTATGGCACCGTGGTGTTGCACGTGGCACCGGAGGCCGCGGCCGGCGGTCCTCTTGCAGCGGTGAAAGAAGGTGATTTCATCGAGCTGGATTGCGCCAGCGGCCGCCTGCACCTGGACATTTCCGACGCCGAACTCGCCGCCCGCCTGGCCGACCTGACCCCGCCACAACAACTGCTGGTGGGTGGCTACCGTCAGCTGTACATCGACCATGTGCTGCAAGCGGACCAGGGCTGCGACTTCGACTTCCTGGTAGGCTGCCGCGGCGCCGAGGTGCCGCGACACTCCCACTGACCCATCAACCCCTGTGGGCTTTGTGGGAGCTGAGCTTGCTCGCGATAGCGGTGTAACAGACAACAGAGATGTTGACTGGAAGGGCCTCATCGCGAGCAAGCTCAGCTCCCACAAAAGCCCCACAATGGATCGGCATCTAAATCAAAAATCGCACTAGTGTCCTGTCTCGGAAATACGTTCTCTGTTGGCGAGTGGCTTGGGTGTCCGGACAAGGCGCCGCGACGAGTCATAGCAGGGCTATGGCGAGGAGTGGCAACGCCGGCCGGGCGCCCAAGACGCCGCCAACAGTGAACAGCTTATTTCCGAGACAGGACACTAGCGACCCGTCCTCGCTGCGCCTGCTATCATGCGCAGCATCTCCTCCACAGGATCGCGCCGTACCCCATGGATTACCGCAAACCCTCCGACCGAAAAAGCATGCACGCGCGCATCGTCCAGGAACTGGGCATGCAGATCGTGTCCGGACGCTTCAAGCCCGACGACAAGCTGCCCGCCGAAGCCTTGCTGTGCGAAGAGTACGCCGTGAGCCGTCCGGTGCTGCGTGAAGCCACGCGGGTGCTGGTCGCCAAGGGCCTGGTGTATTCGCGGCCGCGAGTGGGCACGGTGGTCAAGGCCCGGCGGGAATGGCATATGCTCGATCCGGATGTGTTGCACTGGCTGATGCAGAGCAGCCCGCAGAATGAGTTCTTCGGTTTGCTGACCAGCGTGCGCAGCATCATCGAACCGGCCGCTGCTGCCCTGGCCGCACAGTTCGCCACTGACGCCGACATCGCCGCCATCCGTGAAGCCTATGAGCGCATGGACGCGGCACCGACGCCCGAAGCGCTGCTGCAACCGGACCTGGATTTCCATAGCCGGATCGCCGACGCCACCCACAATGACCTGCTCGCCAACCTGTGCAACATGCTGTCGGTGGCCATTGCCGAAGCACTCAAGCATTCCAACCAGCGACCTAACCTGCATGAGCTGGCGATGCCACGGCACAAGGCGATCCTCACCGCCATCGAAAACCGCGACGCCCTCGGTGCCCGCCATGCGACGTTGGTGCAACTGGACGACGCCCGCAGCGCGCTGAACGTGGTACTGGGCAACGAAACCAACTGATCCGCCATCGTTGCCGAACAGCCCCGGCACAGTTCTTCCCAGGCACGGTGGTATCTATGTACCACCCGCACCGGACTGAGCAGTCGATACTTTTCACGCCGTCATCCCGACGGCCATGTTTTGTGAAAAGGACTTCTCATGACCACCCTCTCCACCGCTGACGCGATCCCCGCGCTGGCCCAAAACGTCAGCCTGCACTTCGCCAGTCGCCCGACCTTCGAACAGGTCGCCCGAGGCATGCTCGAACAAGCGATCAAGCAAAGAGACCCCTGGCTGAAGATCGACCTCTCCAAGACCCAATTGGCGATGCCAGACCCGGTCACGCGCGGTTGGCACTTCCAGCCCTTGATGTCCGCGGTCCTCGATTACCTGGCCACCGGCACGCCCCCGGACTTCGCCCCACAGGGCGCGCTTGACTGTTTTCTCTCCGACAGTCCGCCACGCCGCCTTTGGTCAGGCGCTCGGGGACTGGACATGCAGCTCATCAAGAAATCCATACTTGAACTGGCCTGGACCCTGCCGATCGGGTTGGAGGATGCGCTGGTCCGTTACTGGAACGAGGGCATCGACAGCGGTGACCAGACCGCGACAAGTGGCCGAACCAGCCGCTGGTGCTGGCTCAGCGACGTACTCAGGAACACACTGAGCATCCGTGGGCTGCAACAACCCGGGCTCACGGATACGGCACGGGAAGCCCTGGACCAGATCGTCCGTTGGCCAGACCGGGCGCTGCGTTTTTGTCGCAACCGACAGGCACCGGTGTACGCCTACACCCTGGAAACCTGGCTCACCCAGGACAGCACTCGCACCGTGCTGGTCGGCGGCGATATCCTCCTGGTCCGCATCAAGAACGGCACCACCGAATTCCTGCTGTGCAGCCCCGGCAGCGCCGTCAAGTCTTTTGCTTCCCTGGAGGCCTTCAATCAGCATTGGGGCGAATGGATTGCCCGCCAGTACACCGTCGACACCGTCACTTGCCAACGCTACGAAATCGGCGGCAACGTCTTCGAGCGCCAGGCGGCGATGTTGCTGGAGCAGCAATTGGCCGACCTCAAGGCTGTGCAACTGCCTGCCCGAATCGACCTGCAAGACCTGAAGCGCCTCTACGCCGACTTGAGCGACCCGGCGCGCTCGCTGCTGGAGGCTCCCCGGCCATCGCCTGACACTTCGGCACGCCTTGGGTCGCTGTTGCCCGAATGGCTGAAAAACGCCTCCATCGTCGACCAGACGACCTTCCAGCACTACAGCCTGGTCCTGGCCAGCGCCAAAAAACGCCATCAGGGCCAGACCTTTCTCGGTGGCATCGACGACATCAAGGCCTTCACCGTCGACGCCTTGCTCGGCCGCCTGCGGCAGACCAACGACAACAGTTCAGACAAGCGGCCATCGAGCCGCTACCAGCCCGACGATGTGGTGCTGACGTTCAGCGTTTCGGCGGGCTATCCCGGGACCATCGGCGTCACCGAGAAGCGGCAGATGAGCCTGACCGAGCTGGCTATCCACAATCTGGTCGCCCGCCCCAGCGGCACCTTCACCCTCAGCCATCGCCAGGGCCAGACGCTGCCGGCCTGGCTGACGCCGGGCTTCATAACCGGGTTGATCGAACAGGTCGACATTGGCGCGACCTATCCTCGCTATCTGCAACAACATTTACTCGGCGATTCGCCCCAGGCGCAGAACCGGCAACGGATCTTCGCCGAACAGATCCCGGCGCAACTGATGCTTGAGGCGCTGAAGCAGCAGCTGAACCGCGAAAATGGCGTGACCCTCCAAGGCTTGCGCCTGCTGGAAGCCGTCCTGCAACCCGACGCAGCGAGCCAGCAGGTCGAGGGTCGCCCGGTGGTGATTCGCCACCTGGGTTTGCTGCGCAAGCCCCAGGCCCGGCCCGATATCGTGACCAACATGTTCATCATCGAAGCGCAGGACATCGCCACCGGCCCGCACCTGTTGTATCGGCCGCTCTACGCACCCTCGCTGCAAGAGTTTCCCACACGCGAAGCGCTGTTGCAGGCCATCGCCGCCACCGGGAGTCTGCAGGACAGCATCCTGACCTGGTTGCCTGACGCCGCACGCCCGATCTATGCCAACGGCGGATTCCTGGAACCCCATATTGTGCGGTTCTTCACCGGCGACGAATTCAGTCTCCCCGACAAACCCGCTCCAGCCGCCCTCGCCGTCGACGATACCCGCGGCGAGCTGTTGCAATCGCTGCAGGAGGGCGAGCTGATGCAGTACCTCTACGGCTGCAACGCCCAGGCACTGGTCACCCAGGCCGACCGGGATTCGGTGTCCAACAGCGAGAGCCGCTGGGCGGTGTTGCTCGAAGGTAGCGGCCTGTTGTTCAACACCTTGCTGTTTCCTTTGCTGCGCGGCCCGGCCATGACCACCGTCTGGCTCTGGAACCTGATGGCCAGCGCCCAACAGGATATTCCGGCGCTGACCAGTGAAGACCCGGTGGCCCGGGAGCTGGCTGCCGTCGATCTGCTCGTCAACCTGGCCCTGCTGGTGAGCCAGTTGCCCGCCGGTCATGGGCCTGCGACTCGTGCGGTCGTACCCGAATCGATAAAGGAACAAGCCATGCGCCCTGTCGCGCCCCGCGCCATCGCCGAGCAATGGCCGGCACCAGAGGCGCCCACCCTCGTGGAGGGAACCGTCACCTTGCCTGACGCCAACACCGACATCGGCAGGCGCCTGGACTTCAGTTTCGCCAGGGCCAGTGGACGCCTGACGCCGGCACTCGAGGCCAGGCTACAGCGTTTGCAGGTTTCGCCCCCCTCTTCCCCCCTCGCACCGATTGAGAACGGCCCCTACAAGGGCCTGTACGTGATCGACAATAAATGGCATGCGAAGGTTGAAGGTGCCCTGTATCGGATCACGCCTGAAGCGGGTGGCAGCGCAACCATCGTTGACCCGCTCGATCCACTGGCCCCCGACAAGAACGGTCCGCCGCTGCGAGTCGATACAAACGGACTCTGGCACCTGGATCTGCGCCTGCGCCTGCTCGGTGGCTCACCGCCCAAGCGGGTGGAAGCACAGCGTCGCATCAACCTGCAGCGAGCCCAGCAGTTGACTGATGAACTCGACCAGGTGGTGGCACAAGAAGTCGATCGACAAAAAGCCCTGGACGTGGCCCAGCAAGTCATGACCCGGACCGAAGAAGGCAGCAACTACACCGAAACCCAGCGGGCGGCGAAACGCAAGCTGTTCTATGACCTGCTCCAGGAGCAGACCGATATCTACCTGAAGCTGGCGGACAGCGCATCCGAACGCGCCATCCTGGGCATCGGCTTTCCGTCCGGCTACATGCACAGCCTGATGGAAAACGTGATCAACAATGCCCGCAAGGCGTTCCTGATCACCGAAAAGGAGCGCGTGGCCATCCAGCGAGTACATCCCCAGTTTGGAGAGCATGCCGACATCAGGGAAATCGTCGACCGCGACTACGAAGCCTACATGAAGTACCTCGATGCCAAGAGTGACATCAACGACCGAGCGATCTACTGGTTGGAACTCAAGGACAATTACCTTGAGCAACTATCGAACCTTGATGCGTCGGGCGCACGGGCATTTGAACGACTGACCAGCAACCGGCCCCTGGATGAGAAGAACGCCATCGGTAGCAAAACCATGCAGCTCTCCACGCTCCCCGTACTGTCGGTGAAAAACCGGCAATCCGCCCTGCCCAACCGCCTGCTTCGCATTCTCATGCCATTGATGGAGCACATGCGCTCCCATTGGGACCTGCAAACATACGAAGTCTCCCCGGCGGAAAAACTCGAAGTGCTGGAAAGCCTGACCGAGCATTATGGCAAGACCCTGGATACGTTGAAGGGGACAAAGGCCCTTTACCTGGACGACATCAACGAGTCCTATTTCGACAGGCTGGTCAAACTGGTCGAGGGCCTTTACCAGGAGGTCTCCAGCAAACTCGCCGCCGAAATCAAACCCGAGCCAAAACCGCGCAAGCGTACGCCGAAACGCCCCAGGACCGGCGCCGGGCTGCCACAGAAAAAGTTGATCAGAACCCGCCACAATGGCGTCTTGATCGGCGACCTGAAACCCGCCGGCACGAGCCTGCCCATCGAAGTCGTCGAAATGCGCTCCGAAGCCAACAACCAAGTACTCGCCACCTATTCGCGCCACGAGGATGTCTGGGATGTGGTCGATGTACGCCGCCCGACCCCGGCGCCCCAGACGCGATCGATCAAGGCGATCCGGGCCCACGGGCGAGCACTGCTCGACGAGCTGGACAAGCGCATGAGCCGCGCTGAAAGCTACAAGACCCACTGCCGCCATCCTCAGGAAATCGAGGAAATCCTGAACAATGAAGCGAGTCACTTCCGCACACTTTCCGAAGAACTCGATCGGGCCCTCACCGCATCGCCAACCTCACGCACCCCGGCAAACGAGGCCCTGGGCCAGCTGTTGTCAGACGCCGCCGCCAACCTGACCGCCAAGGGCAGTGACCTGCGTATCGAACTGAGCCTGAAACTGCCACCCACCGACGGCAACCTGCGGTTCCTGTTCGAGAAAAACCTGATCCAGGTGGCCCGGCTCGGCGATCGCACGGCCCTGCAAGGCGCCCGCAAGGATTTCCTCCAGGAATACGCCATCAACGACCGTGACGGTTTTCCGATCTGGTATGCGCACTTTCATTACGAAGCGGCCGACACGCCGAAAGAAAACTTCAGCGTCGCGCACCTCAAGACCAAGGAACAACGCAAGGAGCACTACCACTCACTGCTGGCCAAGGCCACCAGCCCTTACGCGGTGGTGAACGTACACCGGGGGCAGATCAGCAAGTCGCTGGCGCAGAGCAGGTTCCTGCCGTTGGCGCCTTGATTGCTGGAGGGATAGCGTCCGCTTTTGTGGCGAGGGGATCTATCCCTGTAGGAGCAAAGCTTGCTCGCGATAGCGACAGACCAATCAACATTGTTGCTGACTGGCTTATCGCAATCGCGAGCAAGCTTTGCTCCCACAGGTATCAGTCAGTGGGCAAACAACGAATTTCCCCGCTGCCCCGCCAGCTTCTCCGGCTTGATCAGGAACCGCGCCAGTGCCGGCAACAGCCACAACGCGCCGAACATGTTCCACAGCAGCATGAACGTCAGCATCAACCCCATGTCCGCCTGGAACTTGATGGCCGAGAAGATCCAGGTGCACACCCCGATCGCCAGGCACAAGCCGGTGAACAGAACGGCTTTACCCGTGGACTTCAGCGTCTGGTAATAAGCTTCCTGCAACGGCAATCCGGCCCGAAGGAAGCTTTCCAGGCGGCTGTAGATGTAGATGCCGTAGTCCACGCCAATCCCCACGCCCAACGCCACCACCGGCAGGGTCGCGACTTTCACGCCAATGCCCATGAAGGCCATCAGGGCGTTACCCAGCACCGAGGTCAGCACCAGCGGCAGCACGATGCACAGGGTCGCCGCCCAGGAGCGGAAGGTGATCATGCACATGGTCGCCACGCAGATGTACACCAGGATCAGGATGGTCAGTTCCGATTCCTTGATCACTTCGTTGGTGGCCGCTTCGATGCCGGCGTTACCGGCGGCGAGGATGAACTCCAGGCCATCGCGGTTGTTTTCCTTGGCGAAGGCCTGCACCGCCTTCACCGCGCGGTCCAGGGTCTCGGCCTTGTGGTCGTTGAGGAACACCAGCACCGGTGCCAGGGAGCAGCTGTTGTTGTACAGGCCATCGGCCCGGGCAATGGAGTTGTTCAGCACGTCAGGGTTGCGCGACAGGGTTTCCCATTTCAGGTTGCCCTCGTTCATGCCCTTGATCATCTGCTTGGACACGGTCACCAGGGAAATCGCCGATTGCACGCCCTCGGTGTTCTGCATCTTCCACATCAAGTCATCGATAGGTGCCATGGCTTCATAGCGCGAGCAGCCTTCGGCCTTGGTCTTGACCATCACCACCAGCACGTCGGAACTGGTGGAGTAGTTGCTGATGATGAAGTTGTTGTCCTGGTTGTAGCGCGAGTCGGGACGCAGTTCCGGCGCACCCTGGTCCAGATCGCCGATCTTCAGGTTCTGGCTGTACCACAAGCCTCCACCGAAGGCGAGCACCGCCAGGGCAATGGACACCGGCGCGACCTTGGGGCTTGCGAAGTTCGACAGCGACCGCCAGAACGGATGCTCGCGGGTCGCGTCTTTCTTGCTGCGCTCGACGGCGCGTTTGCTGATGCCGACGTAGGAGATGGCCACCGGCAGCAGGATCAGGTTGGTGAACACGATCACCGCCACGCCGATGGACGCCCCGATGGCCAGCTCACGGATCACGCCGATGTCGATGATCAGCAAGGTAATGAAACCCACCGCATCCGCCAGGATCGCGATCATCCCCGGCAGGAACAGTTGCCGGAACGTGCGCCGCGCCGCGGTCAGGGCGTTGTCCGCCTCGCTGGACTGCAAGGCGATGCCGTTGATTTTCTGCACCCCGTGGGAAATCCCGATGGCGAAGATCAGGAACGGCACCAGCATCGAATACGGATCCAGCCCGAACCCGGCCGCGTGCATCAGCCCCAACTGCCAGACCACCGCCACCAGCGTGGTGCTCAACACCGCGACGGTGCTGCGCATGCAGTGGGTGAACCAGTACAGCAGAACCAGGGTGATGACGAAGGCCACGCCGAAGAACATCACCACCATGATCAGGCCATCGATCAGGTCACCGACCTTCTTCGCGAAACCGACGATGTGGATCTGTACGTTGGGGTTCTGGGCTTCGAATTTGTGGCGGATCTTGTCTTCGAGCTCATGGGAGAACTTCTGGTAGTCCAGTTTCAGCAACTTGCCCTGGTCCTGGGGATCCGGGTAGGACTCCAGCAACGGGATGTCGACGATGCTCGATTTGAAGTCGTTGGCCACCAGGCGTCCGACCTGGCCGGACTTGAGCACGTTGTTGCGCAGCAGGTCGAGGCTGTCGGCCGAGCCGTTGTAGCTCTGGGGAATCACCTCGCCGCCAGCGAAGCCCTCTTCCGTCACTTCGGTCCAGCGCACGCTCGGGCTCCACAGCGACTTGAGGCCGGAACGGTCGACACCGGAAATGTAGAAGACCTCGTCATGGATCTGGCGCAGGGTCTCCATGTAGTCCTTGGAGAAGATGTCGCCGTTGGTGGCCTCCACGGAAATCCGCACAGTGTTGCCGAGGTTCGCCAGGTCGTTGCGGTGTTCGAGCATCTTCTCGATGAACGGATGCTCGAGGGGGATCATTTTTTCGAAGCTGGTGGACGGACGGATCAGCGTGGCCTGCCAGAACAGGAAAATGCTGACCAACAGGCAAATGACGATCACTGCCGGGCGGTTGTTGAAAATCAGGCGCTCGAGGAACGTCGCCTTGTCTTGGTGATGACTGCTCATGGGGTCCGCCTTCTTGTTATTGTGCCCGACTCATATCCGCGGCTCATTTGTTCAGTTCAGCGCCGCTGGCGGTGGTGGTGCGTACGCCCCCCTGCCCAGCCAGGATCAGGTTGCCATTGCCCGCCGCCGTGACGGCTGCCACGGAAATCCGGTCCGGGCGGTTGAAGACGCTGAAGGTCACGCCGTCGTCGGTGCTGCGCACCACGCTGCCGCCGTTGCCGACGATCACGATGGAGCCGTCCGGCAACAAGGTCGCCCCTGACAAGCCAAACTCCAGGGCACCCCGGGCGGCCTTGAGTTCGATCTGCTCCCAGGAGCCACCGAAATCGGTGGAGCGATAGAGGTTGCCGCGCAAACCGTAGGCCAGCAGCGTCGAAGGCTGGGCGGTGCCGATGACACCGAAAAGCGAACCTTCGTATGGGCCTTCGAGCTTCTCCCAGGTCTGGCCCCAGTCGGCGGAGCGGAACATGCTGCCGGCCTCGCCGACGATGAACAGCCCGGCGTCTTTGACCGCGGCGATGGCGTTGAGGTGGAACTGATCTTCGTTGTCGAGACGGTCGCTGGCGTCTTCCCAGTGCTTGCCACCGTCGGTGGTTTCGAGCAACGCACCGTAGGCGCCCACGGCGAACCCCTGGCTGGCGTCCTTGAACCAGACGTCCAGCAGCGGCGCTTCACGGGTGAGGTCTTCGTACTGCCGGGTCCAGGTGCTGCCGCCGTCTTCGCTGGCGAGGATCTGCGCATCGTGCCCCACGGCCCAGCCATGCTTGTCATCGACGAAGAACACGGCGGTGAGCAGTTGGCGGGTCGGCACCTTGGCCTGGGTCCAGGAAGCGCCCTGGTCGTCCGAATAGACAATGTGCCCACGATCACCGACCGCCACCAGCCGCTGGCCGGCGTGAACCACGTCGAGCATCAGGGTCTTGCTGGCCTTGGCCGATTCGACCGAATAGATGACATCGGTTGTCGTGGCTGCAACGGCCAGCGCCGGTGCCGACAACACCACAGAGCCCAGCAGCGAGAGCGCCGAGGCCAGCAACGCGACTCGGCGCAGCACCGGCTGGTGGGCGCGACCCACGGCCATGACAGGCTCGTTCATAGACCTTTTCCCCCATTATTATTGTTAGGCCATTCGGCCTTTCAGGGCGCCGTAGGCAGCTCGATCGGGGCGCAAACCTGCAATCTAGAGCCACTTCGGAAGCTGACCTATCCTATCGGGCTTTCGGAAGGCCTGACAATCGACGCCGCGTTATCTTTTGTTAACCAGGGGGGTTGGCGCAGGGGGTGAATGGCGGGGTATTCGGTGGGGTGATGGCTGCATTTCACGGCATCGATCGTTCCCACGCTCTGCGTGGGAATGCAGCCATGGACGCTCCGCGTCCGCTTTGGGCCATGACGCAGAGCGTCACCAGATGCATTCCCACGCGGAGC
>NZ_JBMDKO010000051.1:0-39665 GCF_057809755.1 Pseudomonas sp. FG13 | reverse complement strand
CTGGATCGCTCCCACAGTTTTTGCGCGGGGCCACGCAAAGGCCGCGCGCACCCCAGATCCAATGTGGGAGCGAGCCTGCTCGCGATAGCGGTGGGTCAGTTTCAGAAGTGTGGGGTTACTGTCCCACCCTCACGATTGAAATTGATCGACCAACCACCCCTTCAGACGCACGCAAGCAGGATCCTCTTTCTTGTCCTCATTGATCATTAGGTACTGGATCGATTCTCTGAGCGACAACTCTTCCGCGACCGGCCTAACCAGACGACCTTGTTGCACGAGATGCCTCACCAGATGATCCCAGCCCAGCGCGACGCCTTGATCATCCAGGGTCATTTGCAGGAGGAGGCTGTAGTCGTTGCTGCTGAAGTAATGCGGGCTGTCCGATACGGGCAGTTGCAAATCCTGGGACTGATAGGCGAACCATACATTCCAGTCGATCTGCTCCGACTGTTGGGAACGACCATAGGGATTCAGGTCCAGCAGGGTACTGTTACGTACGCCTTCCAATGTGCGCAGTTCAGGATGCGTCTCCAGATAGCGTGGTGTGCACACCGGATAGATAACTTCGTGAAACAGCGCCTGACGCAAGTAGCCGGGGTAGTGCTCGCTGCTTTTGGCGATGAAGATATCCGGATTGATGCCGGGCTCCATGGTCAGGAAGTGCTGGGTGGTGATGACGTTCAAGTCAATGTCGGGATTGGCGCTGAAAAAGTCCTTCAGCTTATGGGATAGCCAAAGGGTCGACATGGCGGGCGTACAGCACAGGGTGAGAATGTGTTTTTCGCTTTTTTTGCGGCGGATTCTTTCCGTGGCCTGGAAAATGTTGAGCAACGACAGCTGCGCGGCATCGAATAGCGCGGCTCCCGACGGCGTCAGCTTGAGTTCTCTTCCCGTGCGAATAAGCAACTCTGTGCCCAGGTACGTTTCCAGATCGCGAATCTGGCGGCTGATCGCCGCCTGAGTGACGCATAACGCCTCGGCCGCCCGGGTAAAGTTGCGATACCTGGCTGCTGCGACAAAGGATCTCATGGCCTTGAACGAGGGCATTTTCATCAGCGCCTGATCAGGCGGGGCGTTTCGTGCCATAACAAAAACTACCTGTTTAGCCGGAAAAAAAGTTGATTCAGCCCGGCGATCATCGATGCCTACACTCTACCGCACGGTGCCCTGAGCAACGTTAGCGCGAGCACAACGAACAAGGAAAACAAATGCCCTGCCAAAGTGGAAAAGAAGCTTTCATGCAAGGTATTCGTGCGCTCCTTCCATTGACGCCGGGTGTCGTCCCATTCGGGCTGGTGACGGGGGTCATGGCCATTGAAATGGGCTTGTCACCCGGCATGAGCATGGGCATGACGCTGCTGTTCTATTCCGGCTCCGCCCAAATGGTTGCACTCCAGTTGTTGCACAACGGCGTCGTGCCGGTGGCGATTGTGGCCACGGCCTTGGTCATCAATCTACGTTTCATCATGTACAGCGCTTCCCTGGCGCCGCACCTGCACCAATTGCCCCGTCGCTGGACCTGGCCGATGGCTTACCTGCTTTCGGACCAGGCCTATGCACTGTGCAGCTTGAAGTTTTCATCGGGTGAATTGGGAGCATTCGCCCATCATTACTATGCCGGTACGGCGGTGGGCATGTGGCTGGCCTGGCAACTCTCGGTGCTGGCCGGGGTGTACTTGGGCGCGAGCATCCCTGACACCTGGTCCTTGAGTTTTGCCATACCACTTTCCTTCCTGGCGTTGCTCATTCCCGGACTGCGGAGTCGGGCAAGCTGGGGCGCCGCGGCGGTCGGCGGACTGCTTGCCGTACTGGCCGTCAAGCTGCCCTACAACCTGGGGTTGATCACGGCCTCCATCGGCGGAGTTCTGGCCGGGTTGGTGATTGAGAGCATTTCAAACCGTGCAACCGCCGATGGCATCGAAGGAGAGCCATCATGAGTGATCTATCCTTGTGGGGCCTGTTCCTCGCGGCGGGTCTGGGAACCTTCGCCATGCGACTGTCTTTCATCGAGCTCTATGGCCGCTGGCGGATTCCACCCCTGATGCGTCGGGCCTTGATGTACGTGCCGGCGAGCGTCTTGGCGGCCCTGGTTCTGCCTGCGGTGATCTATCCCAACGGGCAAGGGGCATTGGTGTTGGAGAACCCTCAGATACCGGCAGCGATTGCGGCGGCGTGGGTGGCCTGGCGCTGGCGCAGTACGCTGCTGACGTTGGTGGTGGGGATGCTGGCGTTGTGGGGCGTGAAGTTCATCGGGCTTTGATTGCGCGGGGCTATCGGATAGCGGCAACGCCGGGCACTTCCATGTTTATCCGGCGCCAGAACGCTTCGGCAAAGCTGTAGACCGAGAAGGCGATCAACCCCAGGGCCATCAACATCAGAACGACACTGCCGGCAGGCAGGTTCTGAAGGGCGTCGAGCGCCTCCCTCATTCCCGGTGGATCCATCGCCTGGTAGCTCGAACCACTGATCGCCAGCAGGAGGGCGATTTCGATGAAGACCACGCCACGGGCGATCAGACCGAATCGCGACACCGGACGGACATAACGCATGACCTCTTCGTCCGCTTCGAAGTACTTCTCGAACGAAGCCTTCCAGCCCTTGAAGATATGAGCGAGGCCTGTGCCCAGCGGGACCAGGGCCATCATGTAGATCAGCATATTGGAGTGTTCCCAGGACAGCAGATGGGCCAGCAGGTCCTTGGTCTGTCCACCGCCTGAACCACTGGAACTCCTAAGTCCGCTGATAAGCAGGCCCAAGGCAAAAAAGGCCAGCGCACCGTTGACTGCACCTCCCGCCAACAGGCCTGCCCGTATCACCAGGCCTTTCAAGTCTTTGCCATGATGGTCCACGTCTTGCGTCGCTTGCAGAATGCGCCACCCGGCGAAGGCGAGCAGACCCGCTACCACCAGACCGACCAATACGTGCCCGAATGGCTGGCTCAGCAACGCCTCCAGGCTTTTGTGGCTGTCCTTGGGGCGGCTCGAATCCTGGGCCGCCAGCAAAGCGAAGATGCCGATGATCAAGTAGATAACGCCTCGGGCGGCGTAACCGCCCCGAGCGAGTACAACAAGGCCCTTGTGTGCGGACATGGTCTGATTCCAGAAGCGTGATAAGGAGAAGACCTGTCGAGGTGGGAGGCGTTCGATCGAAGTGAAAGGCAGCGTAGCGGCGGCACGGGAGGGCGGCTGCGCAAGTCCGTTGCAGCGCCTGGAGGTTCAGCCGTCTTTCAATGAAACAGTTCGACAGTCATCGGCGTAACACCAATAACCCCGCACCCAGGATCAGCGACATTCCACCCCAGGTCAGCCCGTCCGGCACCTCGTCAAACAGCCAATACCCCCAGAAACAGGCAAAGACCAGGTAGGCGTAGTCAAAAGTGCCGATCAGCGCGGCCGGTGCGATTTGATAGGCCTTTGCCGTCGCGGTATTGATAGCAATCAGGGCGATGGCATACCCGCAGACAAAGACCAGCCCTTGCCAGCCGAGTGGTTGCCAGGCCGACAGCAGGAAAGGGGCCCGGTCGGCGAGGGTTCCGTTGTCGAAAAAAGAGGCGATGCCGCCGAGGCTGGCTGCAATCAGGAACGCCACGTTCAGTCCCAGCGCCAATATCAGAGGATGTTCGTTGCGACAGTGACGGCGCGTTATCACCATGGCTATCGCATAGAAAACGGCGCCAATGACGGGCAGGAGGGCGGCAAGGTTAAAGGCGTCCGCTCCAGGGCGCAGCACCAGGGCGACGCCCGCAAAACCCGTCCCGATAGCGATCCAACCAAGAAGGGAGAGTTTCTCTCCACCATAAAAAGTCGAAAAAAGCGCAATGAACAAGGGCGTGGTGTAGATGGCTACGGCAGCCACGGACAGCGGAATGAGCGGCAGGGCTGAGTAGTAGGCCACCCACATCAGCAACAGCGAGATACTCCTGGCCACCACCCAGCCCACCGAAGTGACCTGCAGTTGCCCGGATCTGAGCCCAAGCAGCAGCCAACCACCCAGCAGTGGCACCGTCAGGCAGGACACCAGCAGGAACAACTGCCATAACGCCAATCGATTGCTGAAATATTTCACCGATGCATCGGCCAGCGACAGCAGCAGGACCGCGCCGACGATCAGTGCGATACCCTGATAAACTCGATCATGTTTCGCCGCGAGGTGACCCATGTTTTCGCCTCCGTGGCCGTTCGTGATCCAGCCCTGTCTATAAGGGTATCGATGCTCAAGGCCCGAAGCGCCTTGTCGGTTCTGGAACGCCATCCTCCAATCGACTGATCTACAATGGCCCCTCTTCAACAGAGGCCGGTCTTTCGTGGATGTGTTTCCCGTGATCTACAAGCAACTGGTCGAGTGGGTGATCACCCCCATCACCGAACAGTTCTACAGCATTTTCAGTTTCAATGGCCGCCTCGGGGTTTTGTTCCTCTGTGCGTCCTATGGCGTGGCCTATGGCCTGTTCCGTTTCAGAAAGCAACGCGGCCTGACCGAAGCCCGTTCGTTCTGGCAGTTCATCGGTGGCAGTCGGGTCTATTTCCATCGCTCCGCCTGGTTGGATTGTCGCTACTACCTCCTGCGGACGACGCTCAAGATTGCGCTCATGTTGCCCATCGTTCATCTGGTCGATCCGTACATCCTGCGGTCCGGGGACTACCTGGCA
Source organism: Pseudomonas sp. FG13 (assembly GCF_057809755.1). NCBI lineage: Bacteria > Pseudomonadati > Pseudomonadota > Gammaproteobacteria > Pseudomonadales > Pseudomonadaceae > Pseudomonas > Pseudomonas sp. FG13. The sequence goes on along the minus strand of NZ_JBMDKO010000051.1, from coordinate 35,017 downwards.
TTTTTCAACAACCTCTGGGGCGCGCGACCGCGCTCGGGGGAGGCGCTGTTGCTGGCCTTGCTCTATGGGCTGGGGGTGTTCCTGGTAAAGGATTTCGTCCACTACTGGACGCACCGGGCGTTTCATTCGCGCTGGCTGTGGGCATTCCACAAAGTCCATCATTCGGCATCGGTGCTGGTACCGGCGACGGCGAGCCGGATTCATTTTGTGGAGCGGATTGCCGGAAACCTCGGCGTTACCGCCTGTCTTGGCCTGTACGCCGGGGGCTTCTGGTACCTGAGCGGTGGTGAGATCAGCCACTACACACTGTTTGGCATGACCTACCTGGTGTTCATCTTCAACAGCCTGGCGGCCAATTTGCGCCATACCCATGTCTGGCTGTCATTCGGCCCGGTGCTCGAACACGTGTTGAACAGCCCCGCCCAGCATCAGATCCACCACAGCGATGCCCCTCGTCATTTCAACCGGAACTTCGGTACGAACCTGTCACTCTGGGACTGGATGTTCGGCACGCTCTACGTCACCAGCGCCCGGCCCGAGGCGCTGCGCTTTGGTACCGGGGAGCAGGATCAGCAGCGGTACCGGACGGTCTATAGTCTGATTGTCACCCCCTTTGTCGAGATCGCCGGCAAGCTATTGTTGAAACGCTCGCGAGGGGGCGAGAGGGAGACGCCGTATTCATAGCGTCTGGCGTTGCACGAGCAGCGGATACAAGAAAACAAGAAACCTCCTACTTTCCATACAGAAACGCCCAAAGCCAAGAAGAGCTATCGTGCAATCTCAACGTTTAAGGCCTTGAAATGAGGTCGCATCTTTGGGAGGTTGGGAATGGAATCGCGTGTCGTGAAGCTTGAGACCCATGTCGAATATATCCGGCATGAACTGAACGGAATGGGCGTGGACCTGCGGGAACATCGCACCGAAACCAGGCTGGACTTCAGGGTTCTGTTCGCAGCCTTGATCGTGGCCTCACTGGGACTGGCCGGGATGATGGCCAAGGGGTTTGGCTGGTTATGAATGAAAGCCCCTGATTCGAGTCGGGGGCTTCGGTTTCCAGCATTTCCACGCCTTACAGAGCGGACCCGGCGGGTGCTGCATCCAGGCGTCGCGCAATCACATCCATCACATCACAGCCATCGCGCAGGGATATGCAGCAAAGCTGCGCCAGGTCCTGAAGGGTCGTGGGATCAATAGGGCGTTCGTCACGCATTGCGATATTTTCCAGGAACTGGGTGACGGCTCGGATTCGGTAGCCCGCTGCGTCAAGGAGTACGTGGAGCGGAGCGGTGGTGTCGACGTATAAGGGTTGGTCGTCGGCGTTGCTGGTAAGGCTCATGTAGCGGTTCATAGGTAAGCTCCACTGGTAAGTTTCGCCACCAATCGTCGCCAAACGAATGGGTGGCAACTGTACGCAGGTTGGCGAACCGGAGTGGAAGCCGGCAGACCCGAAGGTCTCCCGCGTACAGCTGCCATAACGACAACTCTACAGATGCAAGAGCGCCTGCAACAAGCAAGCGCTTTCGCATCCCACTACGGGTCGCCAAACCCGGTCGCCATCTGGACGACGCCAAAACTATAGTCGCCACGGCAAAAATGACGCAAGGGGTTGATTCGGCAGACGATTCCCAATGTTATGTAGGAGGTTGCCATAGCTTGTGCGAAGCTTTTTGCCGGCCGTTCACGGTGCGCCAACTCGATTATCCCAAGATATGTAGGACATTGCCGTAGGCCAATCAGCCATCTCTGCCACGCTCCCACGATTTAATACGTTCCATCCTTCAGAATCCGTCGCACATTCCCACACTCAGCGGGATAATACGCACCGGTCTGAAGCCGGAGTGCTTCGTACCTCGACTGAATGGGCGGCAGAAGGATCTAACGCAATGACAGACTGGCTGCAAAGCTATGGGGAAATGGCCGAGCGGGTGCGGCGCCATGATTGGGCGAGCACGCCCCTTGGGTTACCGAAGCAGTGGCCCGATGTACTCAAGACCACCGTGGCCCTCAGTCTCGCCTCCCATTTTCCCCAGGCCATTGTGTGGGGGCCGGACCTGATCATGTTGTACAACGATGCCTTTGTGCCCATTCTCGGCAGTAAGCCCGATGCGCTGGGGCGGCGGTTCGATGAGGTCTGGCGGGAAGCCTGGAGCGAAATCGGCCCGATCGTGCAGGGGGCCTTCGACGGGCAGGCGACCTATATCGAGAACTTCCCTCTCGTCATCGAGCGTGGCGAAGGTCCCGAGCAAGCTTATTTCACGTTCTGCTACAGCCCCATCCGTGACCAGTTCGGCAAGGTCGTGGGCATGCTCGATACCGTCACCGAGACCACCTCGACGGTGTTCATGAACCAGCGCCTGGCGGTGTTGGATGCCATCGGTACCGCCGTGGCGAACGTCACCGATCCGCAAGACATCATGGCGGCCACCACGCGAATCCTGGCGGCGCACCTGAACCTGTCCAATTGCGCTTATGCCGACATGGATGAGGACGAAGACGGTTTCACGATTCGCGGCGACTGGGCCAGGGCGGGCTCGCCCAGTATTGTCGGGCATTACCGGTTGGCGGATTTCGGTCGACTGGCCGTCGCCAACCTTCGGGCCGGCAAGGCATTGGTGGTCAACGACAACCGGGTGGAACTGGCACCGCAGGAGGCGGCGACGTTCCAGTCCCTTGGCATTGCGGCGACCATTTGCGTTCCGCTGATCAAGGGCGGGCGGTTGACGGCGTTGATGGCGATCCATGACAAAACGCCCCGGTGCTGGTCTTCATACGATCTGGCGCTGCTCAAGGAAGTCACCGAGCGATCCTGGGCCCATATCGAGCGCGCACGTGCGGACGCCGCCGTGCGGGAAGGCCTGGCGGCGCTGGCCGAGTTGAATGCAACGCTTGAGGAGCGGGTCGAGGAACGCAGCATGCGCCTGAAACAGACTGAGGCAGCGCTGCGCCAGTCGCAAAAACTCGAAGCCATCGGCCAGCTCACCGGCGGCGTGGCCCATGATTTCAACAACCTGCTGACGATCATCCGTTCTTCCGTCGACTTCCTGCGTATGCCCGGTCTGTCCAATGAGCGCCGCCAGCGCTACATGACTGCGGTTTCCGAAACGGTGGATCGGGCCGCCAAGCTGACCAGCCAACTACTGGCATTTGCCCGACGCCAGCCGTTGAAACCCGAAGTCATCGATGTCGGCAAACAGGTGCAGAACCTGGGGGACATGCTGGAAACCATCACGGGCGCGCGGATGCAGGTCAAGGTCGAGTTGTGCGATCGACCTTGCTACATCCGTGCGGACCTGAGCCAGTTCGAAACGGCCCTGATCAACATGGCGTTGAATGCCCGGGATGCCATGAACGGCCAGGGCACATTGTGGCTTCGGCTCAAATGTGGTGAAGGCATGCCGCCGATTCGTGGCCATGCCGGGTCTGGCCAGCCCTTTGTCGCCGTGACCCTGGCGGACACCGGGACGGGTATTGCCTCGGAAGACCTCGAGCACATTTTCGAACCTTTCTTCACCACCAAGGAGGTGGGCAAGGGCACGGGGTTGGGGTTGTCCCAGGTGTTCGGCTTTGCCAAGCAGTCCGGTGGCAACGTCGATGTTTCGACCGTTGTCGGGGAGGGCACCGTGTTTACCTTGTACCTTCCGGAAGTCGAAGCCGAAAAGCGGCATGAACCCACCAGGGAAGAATCCACGCACCTGATACTGGAAAAGGGCAGGCGCCGGGTGTTGATCGTGGAAGATAACCTGGAGGTAGGACGTTTTGCCAACCAGATCCTGCAGGACCTGGGGTACGAAACCGCCTGGGCGACCAACGCCGAAGAGGCGCTGGAGATGGCCGGCCCGGACGCCGCTGCGTTCGATGCGATATTTTCCGATGTGGTCATGCCAGGCATCGGCGGCATCGCCCTGGCTCGGGAATTGCGTCGGCGCCGTAAGGACTTGCCGGTGATTCTGACTTCGGGCTACAGCGAGGAGCTTGCCCATAGCGGCCCTGAAGGCTTCGAGTTCTTGCCCAAGCCATATTCGGCCGACCAGGTTTCCCGGATTCTAAGCCGCACGATGCGCGCCGCCGATTGAGTGTTTCCCTTTTGAAACAGTGGGTTCCATTCGTCGGGCAATGTTCGTGTGGTCGTGCGGTCCGTTGATGACCGGCTAGTCTCAAAGTCGTGAAGGTCGATATTTTTCAGGCCGTCGGGTGATGCCGGTATCGATCTCGATGAAAAGGGGAAAGGCGATGGGAGCACCGTACAGCGAGGAAGTCGCAGCCGCATATCCGATCAATGAAGGGCTGCAGTGTGGTCAATCGGCGTATCGGTCGGACTTTGGCGATGAGCCGATCAAGTCCATCCGGACGAAGGTTGCAAAAGTGCAGCGAGGGGAAAAAGCCAAGTTCCTGCCCAGGGTCCCTGCCCGCAAATAACGCAGCACAGCCCCGCCACTGAAGACACATGCTGTTCATTCAAATTGGATGAGCCTGTGGCGAGGGAGCTTCTCCCACTTGGGGCCAGGCATTCACAAAGCGCTCCGCTGTGCAGCCTGGCTGGGGCGAGCTCCCTCGCTTCAGACTATTCCCGCCTGCGATGTAAATACGTTTACTTTTTTTCCTACGAGCGATTTCTTTCACGTTTCTTTCACACTCGGATACGTAGGCTGAACTCATCCGTTAGAAAGCAGTACCTGCCCGTTTCCCCAGCGGGCTTTTTTTTACCTGTCATAAAACTCCCCTTATGGTCGTTGTCCAAACAGCAGGGTTGATGCTGTTTGGCGTAAACTCGCGCCCGCGCGCACCGGCCATCTTTCCCGATGCGGCATTCTTGAGGTTTTTATCATGCGTTTGACTTTGTCCACCCTGGTGCTTGGGCTCGTGGTTGCCCAAGGTGCGATGGCGGCTGGCGATGGTACCGCTGCGATCGGCGGTGGCCTTGGCGGTGTATTGGGTAATGTGGTCGGCCAGCAGATGGGCGGCAGCACAGGTGCTGCGATTGGTGCCGGTGTCGGCGGCGCGGCTGGCAGTGCGGTAGGCGCTCGCAAGGGCAGCCGTACAGAAGCAGCCATTGGCGGCGGCCTGGGGTCGGCCGGTGGTTCGATTGTCGGTAATCGCCTGGGTGGCTCCTCCGGTTCGACCATCGGCGCGGGTATCGGCGGCGCGGCGGGTGGTGCGTTGGGCAGCAACCTGTCCAACGACAACGACCGTCATTCCGGCAAGAAGTACAAACACAAAAGAAAGCATCGCTGAGTCGATGTCTGACTGTGGAAGCCCGGCCTTGTGCCTGATGCCGGTCAGTTCAGGATCAAACGGTGCAAACCCTGTGGGAGCAAAGCTTGCTCGCGATAGCGGCAGGTCGGTCAACGTTATTGCTGACTGACTTACCGCTATCGCGAGCAAGCTTTGCTCCCACGGTTGGGCGTTGTGCCGATTTTTTCCTTTCCTGGTATTTGTCGGAACGTTTACTGTCCCTGCGCCTCGAATTGATACATCCATGTGCAAAGCGAGGTGTGCCATGACGCCGGAAACCGAAGGCAAGGAAGAAAAAGGCCCGTCGGCTCTGCCTTCCGTCAATGATCCGGGCAATGAAGATCCCGGTTCGCTGATGGATGATGCCTTGGTTCCCTTGATCGAGACCGAGGACGAAACCCCGGAATACCCGCTGCCTTCGCCAACCAATTCCCTGAGTCGAGACCAACGGCCGCCGGATGATGAAACCGGCGCGGAGCCGGGGCCGAGCGAGGACGAGGAGGTCGAGGCGAGCCCGGATGATCCGGATATCGCCGGTGATGATGCTTCCGGCAAACCGAGCTGACGGCCCGGGCCGCCTGTCGATTTTCCGGCACCATCTGCACGCCCCCGTTGCCACATCAGGTAGGTACTTCGAAAAGGAGACTCACCATGATGAAGTCAAACATGACGGCAATGACCCTCGCCGGCATTCTCTCAGTCAGTTCAGTCGTTGCTGTCGCTCAGTCTTCGGGCGGCAGCCCGCCTGTGGATAAGGGCGGCATGCCACCTTCGACTCAAATGGATGCCGGCCGGACCTCCGACTCCAACGCCAATGCCAACGCGCTGCCTCCCGGTTCCGTGAGTGGCGGCAATGGCGGCGACGCCAGTGGCAGCAGTACGAGCCCCGGCACCGGCAGCGGTTCCACCAGCGGTGGCAGCACCATGGGCGGCGATTCCTCCAGCAGCGGAACCGCGGCCGGTAGCAGCGGCGGCGGTAGCTCGGGCGGCTCCAGCAGCTCAAGCCAATGACCAAGTCCTGATGGAACCCGGTAGGAGCTGTCGAGCATAGCGAGGCTGCGATCTTTTCCCTATGTTCACGAGTTTTGGGAAGATCAAGATCAAAAGATCGCAGCCTCGCTATGCTCGACAGCTCCTACGGGATGTTCGTACGATTTCCCGTTGCCTCATCCGGGCCCCCCTCGCTATCCTGCTGAATCCTTTAAGGCAAACACGTTGCTCCGGTCGCACCTGAGCCATCCCTGGAATGTTGTGTTGATAACGGATCAGATGCGATGAATGCACCCCTGAAAGAGTTTGGCCCGATCAAAGCCGTGATTTTCGACATGGATGGGCTGCTGCTGGACACCGAGGGCATCTATACCGAGGTCACGTCCATCATCGCCGAGCGCTACGGGCGCACGTTCGACTGGAGCGTCAAGCAGAACATCATCGGCCGGGGGGCCGGGGATCTGGCCCGCTATGTGGTCCAGGCCCTGGAGCTACCGATTACCCCGGAGGAGTTCCTGGTGATCCGCGAGCCGTTGATGCGCGAGCGTTTTCCCCATGCCCTGGCGATGCCGGGCGCCGAGGAACTGGTGCGCCACCTCAAGGCCAGTGGCGTGCCCATTGCGGTGGGCACCAGTTCATCACGCCATACCTTTGCTTTGAAAACCACTTTGCATCGGGACTGGTTCGCGCTGTTCGACTTCATTGTCACTGCGGACGATCCGGAGGTGGGCGCGGCAAAACCGGCACCGGATATCTTCCTGGTGGCGGCCCGTCGCCTGGGCGTTGATCCTCGTGATTGCCTGGTGTTCGAGGATTCACCGTTCGGCGTCACGGCAGCGAAGGCGGCAGGCATGACAGCCATCGCCATCCCGGATCCGGCCATGGCCGACGAAAAATATACTCACGCCGACGGGATCATCCGTTCGCTGAAAATGTTCCAGCCAGGGCTCTGTGGCCTGCCGGAGCTGGAGCGGGCCTGACGATCCGCAGCGACACAACGAAACGCCGGTCATGGTTGAAGCCATGACCGGCGTTTTTTTCATGCCCGGATCACGCGCCGAAACCACCGTCGATGGTCAGGCTGGCCCCGGTGATATAGGCCGCTTCCGGACCCGCCAGGTAGGCGACGAAGCCGGCGATTTCGTCCGCCTTGCCGTAGCGCCCGATGGCCATCAGTTGCATCAGGCTGGACGCGAAGTCGCTGTCGGCCGGGTTCATGTCGGTGTCGACCGGGCCAGGCTGTACGTTGTTGACCGTGATCCCCCGCGGGCCAAGGTCACGGGCCAGGCCTTTGGTCAGGCCTACCAACGCGGCTTTGCTCATGGCGTAAGGAGCTGCGCCGGCAAAGGGCACGCGGTCGGCGTTGGTGCTGCCGATATTGATCACCCGACCGCCTTCGGTCATGTGGCGCGCGGCGGCCTGGGTGGCGATGAACACGCTGCGTACGTTGACGGCCAGGGTCTGGTCGAAGTCCTCGAGCTTGAACTCGTCCAGCGGTGCCATCGCCAGGACACCAGCATTGTTGACCAGAATGTCCAGCCCGCCGAAGGCTTTGGCAGTCGCTTCGACGGCGTTGCGGATGGCATCGGCGTCGGCGCTGTCGGCTTTGATCGCCAGGGCCTTGCCGCCCGCTGCCGTGATGCTGTTCTGCAATTCTTCAGCCTTGGCGGCTGAGCTGACATAAGTGAAGGCCACTGCGGCACCTTCTGCGGCCAGGCGCTTGACGATGGCGGCGCCGATGCCGCGGGAACCGCCCTGGATCAAGGCGACTTTACCGTTCAATGTGTGAGTGCTCATGATGTTCTCCAAAATGTACCGGGGCGAGATGCCGCGGCGATGGGGTGAGTATCAGGATGCGGTGCCACCTTGTGTAGACGGTTTTTGCTACAGTCTGTATCAACCAAAAGTTTAGAGTGGCGCCAGTGGAGACTTTCAGCAGTATCGAATGTTTTGTGCGTAGCGCCGAAGTCGGCAGCTTTGCCGAAGCCGCGCGCCGCCTGAGCGTGACCCCGGCGGCGGTGGGTAAAAGCGTCGCCAAGCTTGAGGCGCGTCTGGGTGTGCGGCTGTTCCAGCGTAGCACCCGTAGCCTGACACTGACTGAAGCGGGCCAATTGTTCCTGGGTGAAGTGAGCAGCAGCCTCAATACCATCCAGAACGCCGTCGCCAACCTCGCCAGCGCCGGTGGACAACCGGCAGGAACCCTGAAGGTGAGCATGGGCACCGCGTTCGGTCGATTGTATGTGGTGCCATTGCTGGGGGACTTTTTGCGGCGGTATCCGGCGATCAACCCGGACTGGCATTTCGATAACCGCCAGGTCGACTTGATCGGCCAAGGCTTCGATGCAGCCATTGGCGGCGGGTTCGAACTGCCCCCGGGAGTGGTCGCACGCAAGCTGACGGTGGCTCACCGGGTACTGGTCGCCGCGCCGTCCTATTTGCAGCAACAGGCTCCGGTGGTCGAGCCGGAAGACCTGGCACAGCACCAGGGCATCTTGATCCGCTCACCGCAAACCGGTCGCATCCGTTCATGGCAACTGACCAGCCGTAGCCGGCAACACAGCCCGTTGACGCTCAAAGTGCGCATGACCATGAGCGATTCGGAGGCCGCCTGCGCTACCGCAAGCCAAGGGCTGGGGATTGCCTTGGTGAGCATGCCGTTCGCCGCACCCTATCTAAAGAGCGGTGCTTTGCAGCGGGTCTTGCCGGACTGGTACGTCGACGATGGCAACATTTCCATCTATTACGCCGAGCACAAACTGCTGCCGGGCAAGACCCGGGCGTTTGTGGACTTCATCATCGAGCAGTTTGCCGCGCAAGGGTTGGGGGAGCGGTTCAGCGCGGTGTGAGCCTGGCTTCAGACCGAGCTGCCTCCATCGCGAGCAGGCTCGCTCCCACATGAATCTGGAGCGCAAACAAATCCCCTGTGGGAGCGAGCCTGCTCGCGATAGGGGCGACGCGGTCTACAGCTGTGAACTCACCGCCCAAACCGCCCCGGCCAGCCAATGATGGTCTTGGGCCGAGGCGTCGCATAGGTGCGCACTTTCGAAGTCGACAGGCCCAACCGCACCAGGGATTCGGCAATGGTCACCGCCGCCGTCACCCCATCGACCACCGGCACTCCGGTGCGTTGGCGGATCTGCTCATCGAGCCCGGCCATGCCGCCACAGCCCAGGCAGATGACTTCGGCCTTGTCCTGGCTCACCGCCAGCTCGGCCTGACGGACGATGGCTTCGACTGCTCGCTGCGGGTCTTCCTCCAGCTCCAGCACCGCCAGGCCACTGGCCCGCACCGAGGCACAGCGGTCGTACAGGCCGGAAAGCTTGAGGCGGTCTTCGATCAGCGGCACGGTGCGGTCCAGGGTGGTGACCACCGAATAGGCATGGCCGAGGAACATGGCGGTGCTGGCGCCCGCGTCGGTGATGTCCACCACCGGGACGTCGAGCAGTTCCTGCAGACCTTCGCGGCCGTGCTCGCCATAGCCGGCCTGGATCACCGCGTCGAACGGTTGGTCGTAGGACATCACCCGATCCATCACGGCGATGGCGGCCAGGTAACTTTCGAAATTGCCTTCAACGGAGTCGGCACCGAAATGCGGTGTGAGCCCGACGATTTCGGTGCCGGGGGCGGCCACGGCCTGGGCTTGTCGGGCGATGGCCTCGGTGATGGATTCGGTGGTGTTGACGTTGACCACAAGAATTCGCATGAGCAGTTTCCTTTAACGCAGAAAAGACGGCGGCCCGGAGCGGCGGGCCGCCTTGAACGATCAATGGCTGACGTTATCCACAGCGATGGATTCACCGCTGACGTCCTCGTAATACGCTTGGCGCTTGGCGATGATCAGGTACAGCAGGCCGGCAATCGAAGCACCGATCAGCCAGGAGAACGGTGAAACACTATCGAAGCCGGGCACCAGCGCCAGGACGATCGCGATCAGCGCCGCCGGGATGAATGCCGCCACGGCCCGCAGGTTGACCCCGTTGCTGTAGAAGTACGCACCGTTCGGATCCTCGCTATACAGCTGCGGCACGTTGATACGACCTTTGCGCAGCAGCCAGTAGTCGACCATGATCACGCCGTACAGCGGGCCGAGCAGGGCACCGAGCCCGGACAGGAAGTACACGATCACCAGCGGGCTGTTGTAGAGGTTCCACGGCAGGATCAGCACGGCGATGGCGGCGCTGATCAACCCGGCGCGGCGGAAATTCAGGTACTTGGGCGCCAGGTTGCTGAGCACGAAGGCCGGCGCGACGAAGTTGGCCATGATGTTCACTGCCACGGTGACGATCAGGAACGCCAGGCAACCGAGCACCAGGAAAAAGGTGTTGGGGATCGAGGCGATCACTTGGGTCGGGCTCTCGATGATCTGTCCGTTGATCTGGAACTGCGCACCGCACAACAGGACAGTGATGGCGGCAAACACCAGAATATTCACCGGCAGGCCCCAGAAGTTGCCGACGATGATGGTCCGACGGCATGGTGAAGAGCGGGCGAAGTCGCAGAAGTTGAGCACCAGCGTGCCGTAGATCGCCAGCCACAGCGCGCCGCCGGCGAAAATGTTGCGCCACATCTCGCCGCCGGTCAGCGGCTCGCGGATCGACCAGGCAATGGTTGCGTCGGCCTGGGTATACATCCACCCGGCCAGGGCCGCAACGGTCACCAGGATCACCGGCCCGGCGAAGCCTTCGTAACGGCGTACCGTTTCCATGCCGTAGGCCAGGATCAGCAGTTGCACGAACCAGATCGCCACGAAACACACCCAGCCCAGGCTCGACAGACCAAGGATCGAGTTGTGGTCGTAGTCGGCGAAGCCTGGATGAATCGCCGTCAGCAGCACTCGGAAAACTACCGACGCGAGGTAGGTCTGAATGCCAAACCAGGCGATGGCGATGACGGCCCTGATCAACGCGGGAATCTGAGCGCCGTGGATGCCGAAGCTGATCCGGCTGATGACCGGGAAGGGAACCCCGGTCTTCTGGCCCATGTAGCCGGACAGGTTCATGAAACCGTACACCAGGGCCGCGCCGATCCCCAGGGACAACAGGATTTGCCAGCCACCCAGGCCCAGTGCATACAGGCCGATGGCGAAGGAATAGTTGGCGATGTTGTGTACGTCGTTGGTCCACAGGGCAAAAATGCTGTAGCGACCCCAACGTCGACCTTCGGCCTTGGTTGGCGCCAGGTCCTTGTTGTGCAGCCTTGGACTCAAGGCCAGGGTGGCTGCGGTTTTGTCATCGAAGGCAGTGGTTGGAGAGGGTAGATCCAGCGCGATGTTATTGGAGAGGCTTGTACGCATTCCGGCAGGCTCCTGATTCTCGGCGCAGCGATGACTGTGCATGAGCGCGAGGCTCGGCAATCTTCGTCGCGGCACGGCGAGCATCATTGGTTACGGGGCATCTGCAGCCTGTACGGGATAGGGCGCTTCAGGCTTGCGGATCTAAAGTGTGTGTATGTTTTATTTGGTTTGTATACAAAACACTTGTCGTCTCAAGCCAGATTTATGCCAGTCAAAGGTCTAACTACAGCAACCTTGATTCCGATTAGTTATCGATTTTAGATAAGTCACTGAAGTTACGGACTTATAAATTGACCGTTTGAACAGGTATTTATTTTCTGAGAATCGGAAGGAGAGAAACGAAGGTCAGCGGGAGAAACGCAAAGGTGTAACTTTTCGGTGCATTTCCTGACGAAGTGCACACAAAAAATGCCACCTGAAGTGACATTTTTGTGTACAGAAAGATCGGCTACGTATCAGGCCTTGGATTTGCTGATGATGTTACCGGCGTGCAAGCCGCATTCCTTTTGCGTGGCCTCCTCCCACCACCAGCGGCCTTCGCGTTCGTGCTGGTTCGGCAGCACCGGGCGGGTGCAGGGCTCACAGCCGATGCTGATGAAGCCGCGCTCATGCAGGCTGTTGTAGGGCAGCTCAAGCATGCGGATGTAGCCCCAGACTTCCTCGCTGGTCATCTGCGACAGCGGGTTGAATTTGTACAGGGTACGCTCCGGCGTGGAGAACGCCGTGTCGATTTCCAGCACAGCCACCTGGCTGCGGGTGCCGGGGCTCTGGTCGCGGCGCTGGCCGGTGGCCCAGGCGCGGACGTCGGACAGCTTGCGGCGCAGCGGTTCGATCTTGCGGATGCCGCAGCATTCGCCATGGCCGTCCTTGTAGAAACTGAACAGACCCTTTTCCTTCACGAAAGGCTCCAGTTTCGCATGGTCCGGTGAGATCAGTTCGATGTCGATCTTGTAGTGCTCACGGACCTGATCGATGAACCGATAGGTTTCCGGATGCAGGCGACCGGTGTCGAGGCTGAATACCTTGACGTTCTTGTTCAGCTTCCAGGCCATGTCCACCAGCACCACATCCTCGGCGCCGCTGAAAGATATCCACAGGTCATCGCCGAATTCGGCGAAGGCCAGCTTGAGGATGTCTTGTGGAGACTTGTTGGCATAGGTCGTGGCGAGTTCCACGACATCAAACGTTGGGCTCATCAGGCGGTTTCCTACAGGTCGGTGGCGCTGCGCGCTCTATAGGCGCTGATGGTAACAAAAGTGGCCGGGGCTGGCGCGTTCCTGTGCGTTGCGGCTAGAGTCGGCAGGCCTTTTGTTCACTCAACCGATAAACATCAGAAAATGGAGTGTCTTGTGGAAATTGCCTGTCTCGACCTGGAAGGTGTGCTGGTTCCGGAAATCTGGATCGCCTTTGCCGAAAAAACCGGGATTGAATCCCTCAGGGCAACCACTCGGGACATTCCCGACTACGACGTGCTGATGAAGCAGCGGTTACGCATCCTCGACGAACATGGGCTCAAACTCGCCGACATCCAGGAAGTCATTGCCACGCTCAAGCCGCTGGACGGCGCCATCGAGTTCGTCGACTGGCTGCGCGAGCGCTTCCAGGTGGTGATTCTTTCCGACACGTTCTACGAATTTTCCCAACCCCTGATGCGCCAGTTGGGTTTCCCGACCTTGCTCTGCCATCGCCTGATCACGGATGAAGGGGGACGGGTGACGGGCTATCAACTGCGTCAGAAGGATCCCAAGAGGCAGTCGGTCCTGGCCTTCAAGAGCCTGTATTACCGGGTAATTGCCGCGGGTGATTCCTACAACGACACCAGCATGCTCGGCGAAGCCGACGCCGGCATCCTGTTCCATGCGCCGGACAATGTGATCCGGGAATTCCCGCAATTCCCGGCGGTACACAGCTTTGCCGAGTTGAAACAGGAATTCCTCAAGGCCTCGAACCGCAACCTGAGCCTGTAACCCCATACGCTGTTGATCGATCGTTCCCACGCAGAGCGTGGGAACGATCAAACAGGACTGTATTGAGGCTCAGAGGCTCAGAGGCTCTGCAAGGTATCGAGCAGCACTTTGACCTTGGTGATCGATTCCTGATATTCCGCCTGCCAGTCCGAGTCCGCGACAATCCCGCCGCCACCCCAGCAACACACCTGCCCATCCTTGACCAGCAGGCTGCGGATGGCGATGGAGCTGTCCATTTCCCCGCGCACGTCCAGGTACAGCAACGAGCCGCAATACAGCCCGCGTCGGGTCGGTTCGAGTTCGTCGATGATCTGCATGGCGCGGATCTTCGGGGCGCCGGTGATGGAGCCGCCGGGGAAGCTGCCGGCGATCAGGTCCAGGGCGTCTTTACCGTCGGCCAATTCGCCGGTCACGCTGCTGACCAGGTGATGCACGTTCGGGTAGCTTTCCAGGCTGAACAGTTCCGGCACGCGCACCGAGCCGGTCCGGCAGGTGCGGCCCAGGTCGTTGCGCAGCAGGTCGACGATCATCAGATTTTCCGCCCGGTCCTTGGGGCTCGCCAGTAGCTCGGCGGCATTGGCCGCGTCTTCGGCGGGCGATGTGCTACGGGGCCGGGTGCCCTTGATCGGGCGGGTTTCCACATGGCCATCGCTGACTCTGACGAAGCGCTCGGGCGACAGGCTCAGCACCGCGCCGCCGTCGGGCAGGCTCTGGAAGCCGGAAAACGGCGTCGGGCACGCCGCGCGCAGGGCCTGGTAGGCTGACCAGGCATCCCCCCGGCAGGGCGCCCGAAAGCGTTGGGCAAAGTTGACCTGGTAGCAATCGCCGGCCTGGATATAACCGTGGATGCGCTCGATTGCCTGCCGATATTCATCGGCGCTGAGGTCGGGGGCCATAGGACTTTCAAGTCTGAAGCCGGACTCTGGCGCCGGGGCCGGCTGGCTGAACAGCGCGATCAGGCGCTGGCGTTCGCTGTCGCGGCAGTGCGGATGGAACACCAGTTGGCTGGTGCCGGCCTGGTGGTCGCTGACCAGTGCCCAGTCGTACACGCCGAAACGGGCATCGGGCAGTTGCAGGTCGTCTATGGCATGAGAGGGCAGGGCTTCGAGGTGCCGGCCAAAGTCATAACTCAGGTAGCCGATCAGGCCGCCAGCGAAAGGCAATTGCAGCGTGCCCGGTAATACAGCGTGCCCCAGTTGCGTCAGTTGAGCGCGCAAACGTTGCAGGAAATCGGCGCCGCTCTCTTCCGGCAGCACCGCCAGTTGTTCCAGCGGCCAGGCACTGAGCAAATCATAGTGCCCACGTTCCGCAGTGGGCCGGCCGCTGTCGAGCAGCACGCTTCCCGGGGCATGACGAATCGCCGCGAAATACTCGGCGGGGTTGGCGCGGTAGGGTAATGGGTGTACGGAACAGGTCGGCATGGGCGGGGTGGGTCGGCCATTCAGGCGGGGTGGCGATTGTAATCCCTGTGTAGGATTTGCTCCTAGAGGGATGTCGGAGATGAGCAAGTCCAGCGACTGGCATAGGTGTTGTGAACGAACATTGTGGCGAGGGGATAAATCCCCTCGCCACAGGTTTTCTATTAAGTCGGTTACGTGCTCAGCCTTCAACCGGCGGAATATGCCCGAACAACTCCTGGGCAAACGCCACCCGCTCCTCGACGGTCTCAACCACCCCCCGGGCCTTGAGCTCTTCCAGGCGTGCTTCCACGGCGTGGGTGCGCAAGGTCAGGCCGCAGTCGTTGGCGATCTGGATGTTCAGTCCCGGCCGGGCGTTCAGTTCCAGGATCAGCGGGCCTTTTTCCTGGTCCAACACCATGTCCACGCCGATGTAGCCCAGCCCGCACAGCTCATAGCAGCCGGCGGCCAGCTTCATGAAACCGTCCCAGTAGGGCAGTTGTACACCGTCCACCGCATTGGTGGTGTCGGGGTGTTTGGCGATGATGTTGTTCAGCCAGGTGCCACGCAGTGTCAGGCCGGTGGCAAGGTCCACGCCCACACCGATGGCGCCTTGGTGCAGGTTGGCCTTGCCCCCGGACTGGCGGGTCGGCAGGCGCAGCATGGCCATCACCGGATAGCCCATCAACACGATGATGCGGATGTCCGGTACGCCTTCGTAGCTGATGCTCTTGAAGATCTGGTCCGGCACTACGCGGTATTCGATCAGCGCCCGGTCGCGGTGCCCACCGAGGGAATACAAGCCGGTGAGAATGCTGGAAATATGGTGTTCGAGTTCCTCATGACTCAGGATCTTGCCGGAGACCGTGCGGTAGCGCCCCTCGAAGCGGTCGGCAATCACGATGATGCCGTCACCGCCGGCGCCCTGGGCCGGCTTGATTACGAAGTCGGTATGCCCACCAATGATCCCGTCGAGTTTGTCGATTTCCTTCTCGGTGGAGATGATCCCGTACAGTTCCGGCACGTGGATGCCGGCGGCGACGGCCCGTTCCTTGGTGATGATCTTGTCATCGACGATGGGGTACAGGCTGCGCTTGTTGTACTTGAGCACGTAGTCGGCATTGCGCCGGTTGATGCCCATGATGCCCCGGGCTTCCAGGGCCTTCCAGGTCTTCCAGAAACCGAACATTACGAGTCAGCCTTGAGGAAGGCCTTGAACCGCACCAGCTCGGTCAGGCGGTAGCCGCGATAACGACCCATGGCCAGCATGAAGCCCACCAGGATCAGCAGGATCGCTGGGAAGGTGAAGACGAAGTACACCAGCTCCGGCACGCTCATGATCAGGTGCGCCAGGGACGCGGCAAACAGGGTGCCGATGGCGACCTTCATGGCGTGACCGCCGCCGCGCTCTTCCCAGGTGATGGACAGGCGCTCGATGGTCATGGTCAGGATCACCATCGGGAACAGCGCCACCGACAGGCCACGCTCCAGGCCCAGCTTATGGCTGAACAGGCTGATGGCGGCGATCAGCACCACCACGAACGTCAGCACCACCGAAAGCCTTGGCAGCATCTGCAACTTGAGATGTTCCAGGTAGGAACGCAGTGACAGGCCCAGGGCCGTGATCACCGTGAACAGGACGATCCCGAAGCCCAGCTGGGTTTCGCGGAAAGCCAGGGCAATCAGCACCGGGGTAAAGGTCCCCAGGGTCTGCAGGCCGATCAGGTTGCGCAGAACCAGGATCACCAGCACGCCGATGGGGATCATCACCATGATCATGAACGTCTGCTGGGTTTGCAGGGGCAGGCCGTAGAGCGAATATTCGAGGAAATTTGCGTCGGTGTTCTCGTCCGTCAGCTTGGCCAGGCGAATGGCGTTCATTTCGCTGTTGTTCATACTGAAGGTGACGGTGGCTTTCTTGCCGCCATCGACGGTGATCAGGTTTTCATCGCCGGTCCACCACAGCAGGCGGTCGGTGGGCAGGCCCTGTTCGCCGGTATCCGGGTTGAAATACAGCCAGTCGTTGCCGTTGAAGCTGCGCAGCCACAGTTCCGGCGTTTGTGGCTGATCGGCCACCAGGCGAATGGTGTGGACTTTTTCCACCGGTACGTGGGCGATGGACAGCACCAGCTCCACGATTCTCGCTTTGTTGCTCGACGTCGGGTCGCCGGCCAGCAGCAGTTTGACGTTGTCGTCGTTGAGGTTGTTGACCCGCTTGATGGCTTCGCTGATGAAGGTCTCGACATCGGCCGAATGCTGGCGGATCGGCGCGAGCAGGGCCTCGGCGGCGATCTTCTCCGGGCCTTCGATGGCGATGCTGTCACGGAAGGTCGGTCCCTTGACCTTGGTTTTTTCGGCGCTGTAGCGCTTGGTCAGCACCAGGCGGTAATAGAGGGTCTGGTTACCCTTGGCCCGGCGGGCCGACCAGGTGACCTTGCGGTTGCCGTCGATCCGGTTCACCGCTACGCCGTAATTGTTGGAAATGAAACTCTCGTTGAGGCTGACGTAGTCGCGGCTCAACGGGGGCACGAACATCTGGATCTTCACCGGATCTTTCGCGTTGGGCACGAATTCGACCTTGGCATCGATGTTCCACAGGTCGTCCGTGGCGTCTTCGGTCACCGGGATGCCGAGCACGAAAATCTGATAGGCCGTCACCGACAGGCCCAGCACCACCAGGATGGCGATCAGCATTTTCAAATGGAGGGTAAGGGAGCGCATTGGAATTACTCTGCGGTAAGAGCGGCATTGGTGCAGGCGGGTTTGCCGGCAGCGTATTTGAGACTGGGGTCGACCAGTGCATCGAAGCGCTTGAGCGCCTCGGAACCGATCAGCAACGGGTATTGGAAGGCGCTGCGGTCGGTCAGGTTCACTTCGATGCTGCGCAAGGCCGAGCCCATGCAGATATCCAGTTCGATGACCGGCCGGGCCGTGTATTTCTTGCCTTCTTCCGGGTCGTAGTCACCGGCGCGGCGTTTGATCTTGCTGACCCGGGCCAGCGGGCGTTCGATGGGGTGCGAATGGGCCGCGTCGATGGCGAGGTAAAAACGCACCCAGGATTCGCCGTTGCGTTTGAAGCGCTTGATGTCGCGGGCACTGAGGGAGGCGGTCTTGGCGCCGGTGTCCAGCTTGGCGGCCACCTCCAGGTCGATGCCCTGCAGCGCTGCATATTCGTTGAGGCCGTACACGGTTTTTTCACCCGCCGCGGCGAGTCCCGGCAGGCACATGAAGCAGAGGGCAGCGGATAAGGGCTTGAATGTCATAGATCCTGGTGCACGGCGTTCCGTTTATCGGTTCAGGCCCTGGCATTACTGCACAAGCTCCTTCAGTAGCCTTCTCTCTATATAGAAGAACAGGAGAGTGGCCAACAGCGGCGGCATTCTAGCACGGTGGTTTTCTGACGCCACCGCTGGCCGGAGGCTACGAACCCTGTGAAAAGGTGGTGGTGGCGGACGGGCCTATTAGACGATTGTCGACAATATCGTTTTTTGTTTTGACGTATACGCTTTGATTGGGTAGTTTTTGTCGTATTGATTTTGAAGGTGTCGACAATATGCTCGATCAGCTCGAAACGCCGGTGCTGGCCCAAGACGACTCGGAAACCCTTTCCGAAAACGTCTTCCGGCGTATCCAGGCCGCCATCGTCAAAGGCGAGATCGCCCCCGGCAGCAAGATTTCCGAGCCCGAGCTGGCCCGTACCTACGGCATCAGCCGTGGACCGCTGCGCGAAGCGATCCATCGCCTGGAAGGCCAGCGCCTGCTGGTGCGGGTGCCGCATGTCGGCGCGCGTGTGGTTTCCCTGAGCCATGCCGAGCTGCTGGAGCTCTACGAAATCCGCGAGTCCCTGGAAGGCATGGCCTGCCGCCTCGCGGCCGAGCGCATGACCCTGGCGGAAATCGACGAACTGCGCCAGGTCCTGGAAACCCATGAGCGCGATGCGGCCTTCCAGGCCGGTGTCGGCTATTACCAACAGGAAGGCGATTTCGACTTTCATTACCGGATCATCCAGGGCAGCGGCAACCGCACGCTGACGCAAATGCTCTGCGGCGAGTTGTATCAACTGGTGCGCATGTACCGCATTCAGTTTTCCACCACGCCCAACCGGCCGCGCCAGGCCTTTGCCGAGCATCACCGGATTCTCGATGCCATCGCCGACCGTGACGGCGAATTGGCTGAGTTATTGATGCGCCGGCACATCGGCGCCTCCAAACGCAACATCGCGCGTCATTACCAGGACAGCGCCGCCACTGAACGAGGTGAGTCATGAGTTCCAGCAAGAGCACGCCAGGCCAGCGATTCCGCGATGCGGTCGCCTCCGAGCATCCGTTACAGGTGGTCGGCACGATCAACGCCAACCACGCGCTGCTGGCCAAACGCGCCGGTTTCAAGGCTATTTATCTGTCGGGCGGTGGCGTGGCAGCCGGTTCCCTCGGCGTGCCGGACCTGGGCATCACCGGCCTGGATGACGTGCTGACAGATGTGCGGCGGATCACCGACGTGTGCGACCTGCCGCTGCTGGTGGACGTGGACACCGGTTTCGGTTCGTCGGCGTTCAACGTGGCTCGCACCGTCAAGTCGATGAGCAAGTTCGGCGCGGCGGCGATCCACATCGAAGACCAGGTCGGTGCCAAGCGCTGCGGCCATCGGCCGAACAAGGAAATCGTCTCGCAGCAGGAAATGGTCGACCGCATCAAGGCTGCCGTTGATGCCCGTACCGACGACAGCTTCGTGATCATGGCTCGCACCGATGCCTTGGCAGTGGAGGGCCTGGAGTCCGCGCTGGACCGTGCGGCCGCCTGCATCGAGGCCGGTGCTGACATGATCTTTCCCGAAGCAATTACCGAACTCGAGATGTACAAGTTGTTCGCCAGCCGCGTGAAGGCGCCGATCCTGGCCAACATCACCGAGTTTGGCGCGACGCCGCTCTACACCACCGAACAGCTGGCCGGTGCCGACGTGTCCCTGGTGCTGTACCCACTGTCGGCATTCCGCGCCATGAACAAGGCCGCCGAGAACGTCTACACCGCGATCCGTCGCGACGGCACGCAACAGAATGTCATCGACACCATGCAGACCCGCATGGAGCTTTACGATCGCATCGACTACCACACCTTCGAGCAGAAGCTCGATGCGTTGTTCGCTGCGAAAAAATAACGGGCCGATTCCCTACAAATTCAAGAACTGGAGACAGCAAATGGCCGAAGCAAAAGTACTCAGTGGCGCCGGGCTCCGTGGCCAGGTAGCCGGGCAAACCGCCTTGTCCACCGTTGGCCAGTCCGGTGCGGGCCTGACCTATCGTGGCTACGACGTTCGCGACCTGGCGGCTGATGCGCAATTCGAAGAAGTGGCCTACCTGTTGCTGTACGGCGAACTGCCAACCCAGGCGCAACTGGATGGCTATGTCCGCAAACTGCGTCAATTGCGCGACCTGCCCCAGGCGCTGAAGGAAGTGCTGGAACGCATTCCCGCCGACGCCCATCCGATGGACGTGATGCGCACCGGTTGCTCGTTCCTCGGCAACCTGGAACCCGAGACAAGTTTTGCCGAACAGCACGACAAGACCGACCGCCTGCTGGGCGCGTTCCCGGCGATCATGTGCTACTGGTATCGCTTCAGCCACCAGGGCCAGCGCATCGAATGCGTGACCGACGAAGCGTCCATCGGCGGCCATTTCCTGCATCTGTTGCACGGCAAAAAACCGAGCGAGCTGCACGTCAAAGTGATGAACGTGTCGCTGATCCTCTACGCCGAGCACGAATTCAATGCTTCGACCTTCACTGCCCGGGTCTGCGCCTCGACCCTGTCGGACCTGTTTTCCTGCATCACGGCGGCGATTGGCTCGCTGCGGGGGCCGTTGCATGGCGGTGCCAACGAAGCGGCCATGGAAATGATCGAACGCTTCGACTCGCCGGAGGCGGCGGTCAAGGGCACCCTGGCGATGCTGGAGCGCAAGGACAAGATCATGGGCTTCGGCCATGCGATCTATAAGGACAACGATCCGCGCAACGAGGTGATCAAGGGCTGGTCGAAAAAACTCGCCGATGAAGTGGGCGACACCGTGCTGTTCCCGGTTTCCGAAGCCATCGACAAGACCATGTGGGAACAGAAGAAGCTGTTCCCCAACGCCGATTTCTACCATGCCTCGGCGTACCACTTCATGGGCATCCCGACCAAGCTGTTCACGCCGATCTTTGTCTGCTCGCGCCTGACCGGCTGGGCCGCCCACGTGTTCGAACAACGCGCCAACAACCGCATCATCCGCCCGAGCGCCGAATACACCGGCGTTGAACAGCGCAAGTTCGTGCCAATCGAACAACGCTGAGCTGGAGGGGTTTAACCGCAGGTACTGGAGAAACCCAGAACCCTGTGGGAGCGAGCCTGCTCGCGATAGCGTCGGGTCAGCAACCTCATAGTTGGCTGACACACCACAATCGCGAGCAGGCTCGCTCCCACAGAAGAAAAGGTTCACTTCAATGGCTGCGCCAGCCCCTTCTGAACCCACCGTGACCCGAGTCCTGACGATGAACACAGAATTTCGCAAACCGCTGTCCGGCACTTCGCTGGATTACTTCGATGTTCGCGGGGCCGTGGATGCCATCCGTCCCGGCGCCTACGACGGCCTGCCGTACACTTCGCGCGTGCTGGCGGAAAACCTGGTGCGTCGCTGCGACCCGGCCACCCTGGGCGAGTCGCTGCTGCAACTGATCGAGCGCAAGCGCGACCTGGACTTCCCATGGTTCCCGGCCCGGGTGGTCTGCCATGACATTCTCGGCCAGACCGCCCTGGTGGACTTGGCCGGCCTGCGCGACGCCATCGCCCAGCAGGGCGGCGACCCGGCCCAGGTCAACCCGGTGGTGCCGACCCAACTGATCGTCGATCACTCCCTGGCAGTGGAAAGCGCCGGCTTCGACCCTCAGGCATTTGCCAAGAACCGGGCGATTGAAGACCGTCGCAACGAAGACCGCTTCCACTTCATCAACTGGACCAAAAAGGCCTTCAAGAATGTCGACGTGATTCCGCCGGGTAACGGGATCATGCACCAGATCAACCTGGAAAAAATGTCCCCGGTGATCCAGCAACGGGACGGCGTCGCCTTCCCCGACACCTGCGTGGGCACCGACAGCCATACGCCCCATGTCGACGCCTTGGGCGTGATCGCCATCGGCGTCGGTGGGCTGGAAGCCGAGAGCGTCATGCTCGGTCGCGCGTCGTGGATGCGCCTGCCGGAAATCGTCGGCGTCGAGCTGACCGGCAAGTTGCAACCGGGCATCACGGCCACCGACATGGTGCTGGCGTTGACCGAGTTCCTGCGCAAGCAGAAGGTCGTTGGCGCCTGGCTGGAGTTTTTCGGTGAAGGCGCGCAGGCGCTGACCCTGGGCGACCGCGCAACCATCTCCAACATGGCCCCGGAATATGGCGCCACGGCGGCGATGTTCTACATCGACCAGCAGACCATCGACTACCTCAAGCTCACCGGCCGTGAAGACGCGCAGGTGCAATTGGTGGAAACCTATGCCCGGCAGGTGGGCCTGTGGGCCGACAGCCTCAAGGGCGCACAGTACGAGCGAGGTCTGACCTTCGACCTGTCCTCGGTGGTGCGCAACATGGCCGGGCCGAGCAACCCCCACGCCCGCGTCGCGACTGCCGATCTGGCGGCCAACGGCATTGCCGGACAATGGACCGAAGTGCCGGGGCAGATGCCCGACGGCGCGGTGATCATCGCCGCCATCACCAGCTGCACCAACACCAGCAACCCGCGCAACGTCATTGCCGCTGGCCTCTTGGCACGCAATGCCAATCGCCTGGGACTGGCTCGCAAACCGTGGGTCAAATCGTCCCTGGCACCGGGTTCGAAAACCGTGGCGCTGTACCTGGATGAAGCCGGTCTGACCAAGGAGCTGGAGCAATTGGGCTTCGGCGTGGTGGCCTTCGCCTGCACAACCTGCAACGGTATGTCCGGCGCGCTGGACCCGGTGATCCAGCAGGAAATCATCGACCGCGACCTGTATGCCACCGCCGTGCTGTCGGGTAACCGCAACTTCGATGGCCGTATCCATCCATACGCCAAACAGGCGTTCCTTGCTTCGCCGCCCTTGGTGGTGGCCTACGCCATCGCCGGGACCATCCGTTTCGACATCGAGAAGGATGTGCTGGGCGTGGTGGACGGTCGGGAAATCCGTCTCAAGGACATCTGGCCGAGTGACGAGGAAATCGAAGCAGTGGTCAAGGCTTCGGTGAAGCCGGAGCAGTTCCGCCAGGTGTACATCCCGATGTTCGCCATCCAGGAAGACACCGGGCCGAAAGTCACGCCGCTGTACGACTGGCGTCCGCAAAGCACCTACATCCGCCGTCCGCCCTATTGGGAAGGGGCGCTGGCTGGGGCGCGACCGCTCAAAGGCATGCGCCCGTTGGCGGTGCTGCCGGACAACATCACCACCGATCACCTGTCGCCGTCCAACGCAATCATGCTGGACAGCGCCGCCGGCGAATACCTGGCGAAGATGGGCTTGCCGGAAGAAGACTTCAACTCCTACGCCACGCACCGGGGCGACCATTTGACCGCCCAGCGCGCCACCTTCGCCAACCCGAAACTGTTCAACGAAATGGTCCAGGAAAACGGCAAGGTCAAGCAGGGTTCCCTGGCACGGGTCGAGCCCGAAGGCAAAGTCATGCGGATGTGGGAAGCCATCGAAACTTACATGGAACGCAAGCAGCCGCTGATCATCATCGCCGGTGCC
The DNA here is from genome assembly GCF_057809755.1 of Pseudomonas sp. FG13. Classification (NCBI taxonomy): domain Bacteria; kingdom Pseudomonadati; phylum Pseudomonadota; class Gammaproteobacteria; order Pseudomonadales; family Pseudomonadaceae; genus Pseudomonas; species Pseudomonas sp. FG13. Next base: position 11,400 of record NZ_JBMDKO010000051.1, on the reverse strand, counting down.
GACTATGGCCAGGGTTCGTCCCGGGACTGGGCGGCCAAGGGCGTACGCCTGGCCGGTGTCGAGGCGATTGCCGCCGAAGGCTTCGAGCGTATCCATCGCACCAACCTGGTGGGCATGGGCGTGTTGCCGCTGGAGTTCAAGCCTGGCACCGATCGCAAGACCCTGGGCATCGATGGCAGCGAAATCTACGACGTGATTGGCGAGCGCACCCCACGCGCGACGCTGACCCTGGTCATCACTCGCAAGAACGGCGAGCGCGTTGAAGTGCCGGTGACCTGCCGTCTCGATACGGCTGAGGAGGTGTCGATTTATGAAGCGGGTGGCGTGTTGCAGCGCTTTGCCCAGGACTTCCTTGAATCGGCGGTTGCCGTTTAAATCTCACGATAAGGAGTAGGTGCTTCATGGCTCACGCACCACGCTTTTCACCACAGATCAGAATCCCCGCCACCTACATGCGCGGTGGCACCAGCAAGGGCGTGTTCTTCAATTTGACGGACCTGCCCGAAGCCGCCCGTGTCCCCGGCGCGGCACGCGATGCCTTGCTGTTGCGGGTCATTGGCAGTCCCGATCCGTACGAGAAACAGATCGACGGCATGGGCGGCGCCACGTCCAGCACCAGCAAGACGGTGATCCTGTCCAAGAGCAACCGGGCCGACCACGACGTCGATTACCTGTTCGGCCAGGTCTCCATCGACAAGCCGTTCGTGGACTGGAGTGGCAACTGCGGCAACCTGTCGGCGGCGGTGGGTTCGTTTGCCATCAGCAGTGGCTTGGTATCGTCCAGCCGCATTCCACAAAACGGTGTGGCGGTGGTGCGGATCTGGCAGGCCAACATCGGCAAGACCATCATTGCTCATGTGCCGATGACCGATGGCGCGGTGCAGGAAACCGGTGATTTCGAACTCGACGGGGTCACTTTTCCGGCGGCAGAAGTGCAGTTGGAGTTCATGGACCCGGCAGCCGAGGAAGAAGGCGGAGGCGGTTCGATGTTTCCCACCGGCAATCTGGTGGACGACTTGGAAGTGCCCGGCGTCGGCACGCTCAAGGCAACCCTGATCAACGCTGGGATCCCGACGATTTTCATCAATGCCCGGGACGTCGGCTATACCGGCACTGAGCTGCAGGGCGCCATCAATGGCGACCCCAAGGCCCTGGCGATGTTCGAAACCATCCGCGCCCACGGTGCCCTGCGCATGGGGCTGATCAAGCAACTGGACGAAGCCGCCCAACGTCAGCACACGCCGAAGTTGGCGTTTGTCGCGCCGCCAGCGGACTACGTTTCGTCGAGTGGCAAAGCCGTAGCGGCGGGGGACGTCGACTTGCTGGTGCGGGCGCTGTCCATGGGCAAGCTCCACCACGCCATGATGGGCACCGCCGCAGTCGCCATCGGCACCGCCGCCGCTATTTCCGGCACCCTGGTGAACCTGGCCGCCGGCGGTACCGAGCGCAACGCCGTGCGCTTCGGTCACCCGTCCGGCACGTTGCGCGTCGGCGCCGAGGCCAGCCAGGTCAATGGCGAATGGACCGTAAACAAAGCCATCATGAGTCGCAGTGCGCGGGTGTTGATGGAAGGGGTCGTGCGGGTACCGGCAGACACGTTCTGATCCACCACAAAGGATCTGGGGAGTCACCACTGAATCATTGTGGGAGCGAGCCTGCTCGCGATAGCGGTGTGTCAGCCAACAATGATGTTGCTGACCCGACGCTATCGCGAGCAGGCTCGCTCCCACAGGGCTGTGGTTTGACTGATCGAGGCAGTTCAGCCCTGTTGGAACATCTCCCTGGCCCGTTGCTCGATCTGCTCCTGAGTCAGATCCTCCTTGTGTGTCGCCAGGAACCACACATGTCCGTAGGGATCCTTCAAGCTGCCGGAGCGATCACCATAGAACTGATCCTTGACCTCGGCGATCACCGTGCCACCGGCGGCAATCGCCTGGGCATACACACGGTCCACGTCCTCGACATATAAGTGCAGGCCCACCGACGGCGATTGGTCCGGATTGCTCAGGGGGCCCTGATCGCACGGCGTGCCGAGCATGATCGGGCTGCCGCCGATCCGCAGTTCGGCATGACCGATGCCCCCGTCGGGCATTGCCAGGCGCATGACCTCGGTGGCATTGAAGGCTTTTTTGTAGAACTCGATGGCTTCGGCGGCTTTATGAATGCCCAAGTAGGGCGTAATGCTGTGGAAACCTTCGGGAATGGCTTTGACGCCCATGACGTTTCTCCTTTTTGTATCGGGCGAAGAGAGGCTTCGTCGATTTGCGCCCATTCACTATAGGCCAGTGATTTCGCGTCGCCCCTGGTCCCGACGAACGCCTTATGGTTCCTCCAACAGATGCGCGCCCGGTCCACGCTCGCCCAGCACATCGCCCTGGTTGCGCAGCGGGCAGGCCTCCATCGACAGGCAACCACAGCCGATACAGCCGTTCAGCCGGTCACGCAACGCGATCAATTGGTTGATGCGTTCATCCAGATCCTGGCTCCACTGTGCCGACAGGATCTGCCAGTCGGCGGCCGTTGGCGCGCGGTTGTCCGGCAGGGACTTCAACGCCTCGCCGATCTCCGCCAAGGGAATGCCCAGGCGCTGGGCAACCTTGATCAGTGCCACGCGTCGCAACACCCCTCGTGGATAGCGGCGTTGGTTGCCCTGGTTGCGGGTACTTTTGATCAGCCCCTTGGCTTCATAGAAGTGCAGGGCGGTGACGGCCACACCGCTGCGGGCGGCCACTTGGCCCACGGTGAGTTCTTTATGGATATCTATCTGTGCCATAGCGGATTCATTGCTTGACCTTGACTTAAGTAGAGGTTTTACGCTGCACGCCTTCGGATCGCAAGATTCACCTTACGTGTATCGAGGACCTTTCATGCAATTGCCAAGGAACAATCGCAGCTTCACCCAACTGATCGAATTCGACATCGAACCTCACTGGCAACAGGCGCTGATTACAGCCCTGTCGGAACAGACCGAGCGCCTGGCGCAGGATCATCAGGGCTTCCTGAGTGCCAGCATCCAGGTCAGCGAGGACGGCAGGCGTGTACTCAATTATTTGCAATGGCAGACCCGGGAAGCGGGGGAGGCGGCGTTTCGACGGTTTGAAAGCGGCGAGCAGGATTTCTGGCGGCTGATTCAGGCTCACCGGGCCAAAGCCGTGACGTTTGGCTCGTTCCAGGTGATCCGCAGCATTGAACGCAGCCCGGATAATGCGCTGCAGTGCCAGTTGGTCGATTGAGCGAATGAGGAATCCGGAGGGGCGATACCCACTATCAAGAGGGTTGATTTCTGCTGTGTGGGGCCGGCGGGTAGCCTTTATTCATCGCCCCAAAACACCGGACACTCGTCATGAATCGCATCCTTGCCGTTTCGCTGCTGTTAGTCGCCACCGTATTGAGCGGTTGCGCCGCCTCGACGCCTGAACTGCGCCCTTACACCGCCGAAGAAACCCGCGAACTGGCCCTTGAAGCCTTGAATCGCCGGGGCCTGTCGTTCGATGAGTACCACGCGAAAAAAGCCGAGCTGCTCGGTCCGTCGCAGAAAAACAGTGGTTTCGACGATCGTGGTGAGATGAGCGCCGAACAGCCGGTGCAGTTGTCTGCAAAGCCAAGCTGAGAGACTGTACCGCCGGAAGTTTTACCCAACTGTCCATGGGTTTGCGACGGGACCAAGAGTAGGGTCATCACCTGACCACACGACGGACTGACCGCCATGACCCTTTCGCTGGACCTGCTGCTGGGCTTCGCCCTGTTTGCCCTTGTTACCTCGATCACACCGGGCCCCAACAACACCATGTTGCTGGCTTCGGGGGTGAATTTCGGCTTCAACCGCACCATCCCTCATATGCTGGGCATCAGCTGTGGTTTCTTTGTCCTGGTGCTGGCGGTGGGCTTTGGCCTGGGCGCGATGTTCCAGGCGTATCCGCTGCTTTACACCGTGCTGCGCTACGTTGGCGCGGCGTACCTGTTGTACCTGGCGTGGAAAATTGCCCACTCCGGCCCGGTCTCGGAGAGCGAATCGGGGGAGCGCACGCCGATCAGCTACTGGGGCGCCGCGGCATTTCAATGGGTCAATCCCAAGGCCTGGATCATGGCCATCGGAGCCATCAGCACCTACACGCCGCTTCAAGGCTACTTCTTCAACGTGGTGGTGATCGCGGCCGTGTTCGCCCTGATCAACCTGCCCAGTGTCAGCTTGTGGGTGGTCTGCGGCAGCCTGTTGCGCAACCTGCTGCGTGACCGTCGTTGGCTGCGTCTGTTCAACTGGGCAATGGCGCTGTTGCTGGTGGCCTCGCTGTATCCGTTATTGCTCGAAAGCATGAGATGAGGGGCTGAGCTTCGACTGGATGCCTGCTAAGCTCGCTGTTCAGGAGCGTTCCTACGCACTTTTAAACGAAGTCTCACTTCTTTAAGGTTGATCGGGTAGTAACCTCGAACCCAACGAGAGCGCCCGATCCCGGAACAGGCTCTGCGAGTTTTCCATGAATAAACGTCCTTTATATTTCGATTACGCCGCCACTACGCCAGTGGATGAGCGGGTTATCCAGGTCATGGTCGAATGCCTGGGCTTCGACGGTAACTTCGGCAACCCGGCTTCCAGCTCCCATGCCTTCGGGCAGGAAGCCCGGCGCTCGGTGGAGCAGGCACGTCAGCAGGTGGCGCAATTGGTGGGGGCGCAGGCGCAGCAGATCGTCTGGACTTCCGGTGCCACCGAGTCCAACAACCTGGCGCTCAAGGGGGTGACCCAGGCGCGCGGGGCGTCCGGCGGTCATGTCATCACCAGCCTGATCGAACACAAGGCGATTCTCGACACCGTCCGGCAGCTCGAAGAGAGCGGCGTCGCGGTGACCTGGCTGGCTCCGGATGCCGATGGCCTGATCAGTCCGCAAGCTGTCCGCGAGGCCCTGCGCGAGGACACCTTCCTGGTGTCGCTGATGCTGGTGAACAACGAGCTGGGTACCGTCAATGACGTGGTAGCCATCGGTGAGCTCGTCCGTGGGCATGGCGCGCTGTTCCATGTGGATGCCGCCCAGGGCGCGGGCAAGGTCAGGATTGACCTGGCCCACTGGCCGGTGGACCTGATGTCTTTTTCCGCGCACAAGATCTACGGCCCCAAAGGCATCGGCGCGCTCTACGTCGGTGAACGTGCCCGACCGCGTCTATCTGCGCAGATCCATGGGGGCGGGCATGAAGGCGGTTTTCGCTCTGGCACGCTGGCGACTCATCAGATTGCGGCCATGGGCGCAGCGTTCGAGTTGGCGGCCCAGTCGTTCGACGACGAGCTCGACAAAATCGTCCGCTTGCGCAATCGTTTGCTCGAGTCGCTGCTGGCGTTGCCCGGTGTGTGTATCAACGGCAGTACGACCCAGCGCATTCCCCACACGCTGAGCCTGACGTTCCATGAGGGTGAGTTCAACCCGGCGGCATTGGGGGCTTCCCTTGCATTTTCCGCCACATCGGCCTGCAATTCGGCGAACAACACGCCGTCCCATGTGCTGCTGGCCTTGGGGCACGATGCTCGCGCGGCAGGGCGGACCATTCGCCTGAGCCTGGGACGCTTCACCCGCGAACAGGATATCGACGAGGCCGTGCGGCTGATCAAGGCCGCCTGCGTCGCAGCACCGGCCTTCTGGACCAGTACCCCCTGAGCCGGTTGCTTGAGCCTCGAACAATAATATTGATAGACAGGAGACACGATGAGTACCGAGCCTTTGACCCATGGACTGGTTCCCCAGCGCCTGGCCCGAATCCGCCAACTGATGAGTCGGGAGGGTATCCACGCGCTGCTGGTGCCGTCGGCTGATCCGCATCTGTCGGAATACCTGCCGGGCTATTGGCAAGGACGGCAATGGTTGTCGGGCTTCCATGGCTCGATCGGTACCCTGATCGTGACGAAGGACTTCGCCGGGGTCTGGGCCGACAGTCGTTACTGGGAACAGGCGACCCAGGAGCTGAAGGGCAGCGGCATCGAACTGGTCAAGCTCATTCCCGGTCAACCCGGCCCTCTGGACTGGCTGGCCGAACAGACGCCCGAAGGCGGGGTGGTCGCGGTCGATGGCGCGGTAATGGCCGTGGCGTCGGCCCGAACCTTGGGCAGCAAGCTCGCGGAGCGAGGTGCGCGCTTGCGCACTGACATCGATCTGCTGAATGAAGCCTGGTCCGATCGTCCAAGCCTGCCTGATCAGCCGGTGTACGCACACCTTCCACCCCAGGCGACCGTCAGCCGGGTCGAGAAACTCGCCAAGCTGCGCGAAACCCTCAAGGCGCGTGGCGCCGACTGGCACTTCATCGCCACGCTGGACGACATCGCCTGGTTGTTCAACCTGCGTGGCGCGGATGTGTCGTTCAATCCCGTGTTTATTGCTTTTGCCTTGATCAGTCAGCAGCAGGCAACCTTGTTCGTGGCCCTGGACAAGGTCGATGGTGCATTGCGTGCGGTCCTCGAGCAGGACGGTGTAACCCTGCGTGATTACAGCGAAGCGGCGAGCGCATTACGTGAAGTGCCTGGCGGCGCGAGCCTGCAGGTCGATCCGGCCCGGGTCACCGTCGGCTTACTGGATAATCTGGACAGTGGCGTGAAGCTGGTGGAGGGGCTCAATCCCACGACGCTGGCCAAGTCCTGCAAGAGCCTGGCCGACGCCGAGCATATCCGTCGCGCGATGGAACAGGATGGCGCAGCGCTCTGTGAGTTCTTCGCCTGGTTGGAAAGTGCCTGGGGTCGTGAGCGCATCACCGAACTGACCATCGATGAACACCTGACCGCGGCTCGCAGACGCCGGCCGGATTTTGTCTCCCTGAGCTTCAACACCATTGCTGCTTTCAACGCCAATGGTGCAATGCCCCATTACCACGCTACGGAAGAAGCCCATGCGGTCATCGAAGGCGATGGGTTGTTGTTGATCGATTCCGGTGGCCAATACCTGGGTGGCACCACCGACATCACCCGCATGGTGCCGGTGGGAACGCCCAACGCCGAGCAGAAACGTGACTGCACGCGTGTGCTCAAGGGGGTTATTGCCTTGTCCAGGGCCCGGTTCCCGCGCGGCATTCTGTCGCCGCTGCTGGATGCCATCGCACGGGCGCCGATCTGGGCCGAACAGGTGGATTACGGACATGGTACCGGTCACGGAGTCGGCTATTTCCTGAACGTCCACGAGGGACCACAGGTCATCGCCTATCAGGCGGCTCCCACGCCGCAGACGGCCATGCAGCCAGGGATGATCACCTCCATCGAGCCGGGGACTTATCGTCCCGGACGCTGGGGTGTGCGCATCGAGAACCTGGCCTTGAACCGTGAGGCGGGGAGCAGCGAGTTCGGTGAATTTCTTGAGTTTGAAACCCTGACTTTGTGTCCGATTGACACGCGCTGCCTGGAACCGTCGCTGTTGAACCTGGATGAAAAGGCCTGGCTCAATGCCTATCATGCCGAGGTTCAGCGTCGCTTGAGCCCGTTGCTGGAAGGCAGTGCGTTGCAATGGCTGCACACGCGAACGATGGCTATCTGACGCCGGGATCAGCCGAGGGCTTCACGGACGAAGTCCAGCCGATCCTGGCCAAAGAACAACTCGTCGCCGACGAACATGCTGGGGGCACCGAACACGCCCCGGGCAATGGCTTCTTCGGTGGTGGCTTTCAGGGCTTCCTTGATGTGCTCGTCAGTTGTCAGTGCCAGCACGTGGCCGGGGTCGAAACCGCCTTCTTCCAGTACCGCTGCTGCCGTCTGCGGATGGCTGAGATCACGGGCGTCGACCCATAAGGCGCGGAACAGACAATCGATGAACGCTATGAAACGTTCAGGATGACGCAGTTGCATGCCGGTTATGGCGCGCATCAACGACAGGGTATTGATTGGAAAGTGCGGATTGAGCTTGAACGCCACGCCGTAGCGTTTGGCGAAGCGATCCAGGTCCTTGGCCATATGCGCGCCTTTGGCCGGTACGGTAATCGGCGATGCATTGCCCGTCGCCTTGAAGACACCCCCCAGTAACATGGGTCGGTAGACCAGTTCGCTGCAGGTGTGTGCGCAAAGCTGCGGGAGTTGGGTGTAGGCCAGGTAGGTCGCCGGGCTGCCAAGGTCAAAGAAAAACTCCACCGATTTGCTCATGGTCACAGCTCTCTTGTTGTTATGGGGAGGGGCTTACCAGCGTTCGCTCCAGGGGCGCAGATCCAGCTCGAAGGTCCAGGCGTCGCGTGGCTGGGTATGCAAGTACCAATAGTTTTCGGCGATGTGTTCGGGATCGAGGATGCCGTCTTCATCCCTGGTCGCATATTTCTCTGGAAAGTTATCGCGGATGAAGTCGGTGTCGATGGCGCCGTCCACCACTACATGCGCCACGTGGATATTCAGGGGGCCCAGCTCTCGGGCCATGCTCTGGGCCAGCGCACGGATGCCATGTTTGGCTCCCGCGAATGCGGCGAACCCCGAGGCGCCGCGTAAACCCGCCGTGGCGCCGGTAAACAGAAGGGTCCCGCGCTGGCGCTTGACCATGCGTTTAGCCACTTCCCGGGCGTTGAGGAAACCGGAGAAACAGGCCATCTCCCAGATCTTGAAGTATTTACGGGCGGTCTCTTCGAGAATGCTGCACGGCACGTTGGCGCCGATGTTGAAGACAAAGGCCTCGATGGGGCCTATCTGACTCTCGATTTGCTCGATGAGCGCGATCACGTCGTCTTCCTTGCGCGCATCACAGGCAAAGCCGTGGGCTTCTCCGCCTCGGGCGCGTATCGCCTCCACCAGCGGAGCGAGTTTGTCGGCACTACGGCGGGTTACGCATGCTACAAATCCTTCCTGCGCGAAACGTTTGGCAATCGCGCCACCCGTGGCATCTCCCGCGCCAACAACCAATACGACCTTCTTGTTATCCATGATTTGCCTCATTGGTAAACGATCGTTAGCTGAACGAACGTTATGCTACGCTCCGGTGTACGTCAAGTTGAGCGATCAGGGGCAGGATTCATGCGTTACTCAGCCAATCACAAAATGGAAACCCGGGAAAAACTGCTCGCCAGCAGTGCCGTTTCCGCCAAGAAATCCGGGTTTTCGACGGTAGGCGTCGATGGTTTGATGAAGGCAATTGGGTTGAGCGGAGGAGCGTTCTATAGTCATTTTTCCTCCAAGGACGAGCTGTTCAAGGCCATCGTTGAGCGGGAGTTGACCCAAAGCCTGGAGCGCCTGAGCGGTGATCATGTCTTGGACTTGGCCAGGTTGGAGCATTGTCTCAAGCAGTACTTGAGCATGAGTCACGTCGAACAACCTGAGGCCGGTTGCGCGTTGCCGGTGCTTGGCGCTGAAATCGCACGCTCGGATGTGCAGGTGCGGGAGGCTGCACAAACGTGGATCTGTCGTTTGCATGAGAGCTGGGCGCGAATACTGGAAAGCGACAGCCTGGCCTGGGCCATCCTGTCGCAATGCGTTGGGGCGCTGGTTGTTGCGCGCATGCTGGTCGCCCCAGAGATCCAGCGTACTGTCCTCCAGTCCAGCCAGGAGGAGATAAGCCGTCGAATGGCCGGGCAGCGGGTTGGTTGAAGGCCGTTCGCTACTTGCAGATGACGATCATGCTGCGGCTGGTGTAGCCGGCGGGGTTGAGTCCGAAAGGATAATCCCCTGGTTCCTCGACCGCGTCCCCCGATTTGGCGATGACCTTGTAGCTCTTGGGGGCGCATGAATTGGCTGCACTGGCGGCGCACTGGTCCCAGGACGACGTCAGGCCGGAACAATTGATGTGCAGAGCTTTCTTGCCGCGTTTGACTTCAGTTTTCGTCGTCGCCGCGCAGCCCGCAACCGCGAGTACGGCGATCAATATCAAGATTCGTTTCATTCCCGTCCTTAACGCCGTCGTGAATCTCTGTTCACGTATGACTACATTCGCTTGCGCTTGAAGCGTTCATGACGTCCTGTATGAAAATTCCATGTTTGACATTGGGTTACGGACCTAAACATGGCCTAAATGCGCGGCAAATGCCAGAGCTTCGTTAAATCCTGCTTCAATCCGCTGCAATGGCAGGCTTTACGGCATTGTTCAGGGTCAGGGTTGCGCCGATTGACGCCAGAATGATGCAGGCAATCGCCATCCATTGGGCCAATGACAGGTACTCCTGGAGGAATACGAACCCCGATAGGGCCGCAACGGCGGGTTCGATGCTCATCAGGGTGCCGAAGGTCCGGGCAGGCAAGCGGGTCAAGGCTACCATTTCGAGTGTGTAGGGCAGGGCCGTGGACAGGATGGCGACACCAATAGCGACTGGAATCAGACTCGGTGTCAGCAGCGTGGCACCGGCATGGACGATGCCGATAGGGGCTACGAACAAGGCTGCGATCACTACCCCCAGCGCGGCAGTCTGTACGCCATTGTCTGCGCCGGCCTTCTGGCCAAACAGGATGTAGAGCGCCCAGCAGACACCCGCTCCCAATGCATAGCAGGCGCCGATTGGGTCAATGCCGGCGGTGGCGCTTCCTGTGGGTATCAGCAGGAGCAGGCCGATCACTGCCAGGGCAATCCAGAGAAAGTCGATTGCCCGGCGCGAAGTATAAATAGCTACCGCCAGGGGGCCGGTAAATTCCAACGCCACGGCAATTCCCAGTGGCGTCGTGCGAACTGACATATAGAAGAGGAAGTTCATACCGCCCAGTGCCATTCCGTAGACCACTACGGTGCGCAGGGATTGGGCTGTCAGCTTGGCGCGCCAGGGGCGCAGCAATAGCAACATGATGATGCTGGCAAAAATGAGTCGTAGTGTCGTGGTGCCTTGGGCGCCTATTACCGGAAACATACTTTTGGCCAGGGAGGCTCCAGACTGAATGGATGCCATGGCAATTAAAAGCAGGGCGACCGGGTACAAAGCGGAGGCCAGGCTGCGATGTGGGGGATTCATTACGAAGGTTTGTCCAGAGTAAGGGCGGGGAGGCAGCTGATTTGAGCAATATAGTGCGCATTTCGAGCGGCAGCGTCTATATATGAGACGGATTTCATTTGCCAGATGTCGCGGATAGATAGAAAAGCGTAATTAAGGGTTGACGGCAGATTCTGAGTCTCTATAATTCGCCCCACTTCCGGCGCAGTCGAAACGGAAAACTCCTTGAGTTTCAATGAGTTAGACGATTTAAGATGGCGCAGGGCTTCAGTTCATCGAAGTCCGGAAGGAGTTGGCAGGGTGTGTTGTTTGGCCCCGTTGACGGTTCGATCTTCTCGGTCGAAAGCGGTGAAAAAGAGGTGTTGACAGCAGCGACTAACGCTGTAGAATTCGCCTCCCGCTAACGAGAGATCGAAAGCGCAAGTGGTTGAAGTTGTTGAGGTTTTGAAAAGCAAAACTTTGAAAACTTCCAAAATAATCGCTTGACAGATACATGGGGCGCTGTAGAATGCGCGCCTCGGTTGAGACGAAAGGCTCAACCCACCGCTCTTTAAC
>NZ_JBMDKO010000050.1:0-40323 GCF_057809755.1 Pseudomonas sp. FG13 | reverse complement strand
GATGCCGGGATAGCCGCGCTGGGCCATGGATGGCCCTTCGCGGCGGGCCCACGGACCAATGCCGGAGTGAGGGAACACCGAGCCTTGGCGAGGTGCCCAGTGGTGGGGCGAGGCGCTTTTGGTTACTTTTGGCGCCTTTTCAAAAGTAACCCGCCGTAAGGGCGGAGCCGCCAGTAGCCGTTACCGCAGAAACGGATATACACACTAACCACACCCTCCCCAAAAAAACGGCGCTTCCCCGTCTGAAGAAGCACCGTTTTCTAGCCAAGCGCAGCATCGAGAGCCGCAACAACCCTCAGTCAATATACTCAAACAACTTCACGATCTTCTGCACCCCAGACACCCCTTGCACCAGATTGGTCGCCTGAGCAGCCTCTTTCTTGGTTAGCAGACCCAGCAGGTAAACGATACCATTCTCGGTCACAACCTTGATACGCGAGCCGGGAATGCTGGCATCGGTCAGCATCTGGGTCTTGATCTTGGTGGTCAGCCAGGCATCGTTCTGACGCGCCAGCAGCGAGGACGGTTGCAGGACCTGCAATTCGTTATGCACGGTCTTGACCCGTTGTACGGCACTGGCCTCTTGCTCGGCCTTGGCCTTGAGGTCTTCCCGTGGGGTCTGGCCCGCCAGCAGCACGACACCGTTGAAGCTGGTGACGACGATGTGCGAGTTGTTGTCCAGGTCCGGGTCGGCCTTGGCGATGTTCACGCCGACTTTGGTTTCGATCAGGGAGTCGTCGATCTTGCTGCCGAAGGTGCGGGTGCCGCGGTCGTCTTCGATCGGCTTTTCCCGGCTGGCATTAACCACCGATGTGCAGCCGCTGATGCCGAGGCACAGGGTCAGGGCCAGAAGGCCCAGGCGATTAGGGGTCATTCTTCACTCCCGAATATTTGGCTGTCGATCAAGTCGCAAAGACAATGGATCGCCAGCAGGTGGACTTCCTGGATGCGTGCGGTGACTTTGGCCGGTACGCGGATCTCGACATCTTCAGGCAACAGCAGTGAAGCCATGCCGCCGCCGTCGCGCCCGGTCAATGCTACGACAATCATTTCGCGATCATGTGCGGCCTGGATCGCCTGAATAATATTGGCCGAGTTGCCGCTGGTGGAAATCGCCAGCAGCACATCGCCGGGTTGGCCCAGGGCGCGGATCTGTTTGGAGAAGATTTCGTTGTAGCTGTAGTCGTTGGCGATCGAGGTGATCGTCGAGCTGTCGGTGGTCAGCGCGATGGCCGGCAGGCTCGGGCGTTCGCGCTCGAAACGGTTGAGCAGCTCGGACGAGAAATGCTGGGCGTCGCCGGCGGAACCACCATTGCCACACGAAAGCATTTTGCCTTCGTTGAGCAGGGCGTTGACCATCACTTGGCTGGCTTGCTCGATGTAGGGTGCAAGTACGTCCATCGCCTGTTGCTTGGTGTCGATACTGGCCTGAAAAAGCTGGCGAATTCGTGATTGCATGTCCATCTGTGTGACCTTAAATAGCGCGACTTATCGGCACAAACGTGTGCGGCGCGCAAAGCAAAGAGCAAGTTGAGTGAAGGTGTCCGGCTCGGTTCGTCATGGGCGTGGGCGTTCAGCTGTCGAAGGCATTCTGCAGCCAATTCAACTGATCGGCGTTGCTGTCGATGGCAACCACGTCGAAACGGCAGGGATGATCAGCCCAGCGAGATTCGTTTTGCAGGAAATACTGCGCGGCGAAAACCAGTTTCTGGCGCTTGCGCTCGTCGATGCTATCGAGCGCACCACCCCATTGGGTATTTTTTCTGTAGCGGACTTCGACGAATACTACTGTATCGCCGTCAAGCATGACCAGATCAAGCTCGCCGCGTTTACACAGCCAGTTCTGCGCCACCAGACGCAGGCCTTGCTGCTGGAGATGCGCGAGGGCCTGGCCCTCGGCATCCCGTCCGCTTTGCTGGCGTGATCGTTCGGGCATCAGCGCTGGGTGTCCGGCAGGCGCTGTACCTGGCCGTTGACGAACTCGGCCCAAGGCAATTGACGCTGAATCCGTTGGGACTGGGACACCGCCAGGCTGCCCGTCAGGCCTTCGATACGGCTGTCCGGCAGTGTCTTGAGTTGGCCCAGGCGCGGCGCCAGGCGATAGGCATCTGCCCCCATCGCATACAACCGGCCGAGGCTGCCGGCAGCTTGTGGCCACTGGGCAGTGACCTGCTTGCGCAATGGATCGTTGGCATCAAGCAGCCACGGGGTTTCGCAGAAGCGAATACCGTTCATGTCGTTGTACTGGTTCTGGTCGCCGCTGGCGCTGAACACCTGGGACGTCGCATAGACCGGCACGTCTCCAGCGTACTGGAAGTTCAGGGTCGGCTTGATCTGCTGGGCCTGCTGTGGGGTCGACGCCAGGAAGATGAACTCGATGTCCTGGCGACGGGAAGGCTGGGCCGCGACCGTGGTGCCCACGGTGTTCTGCAGGCTCTTGGCGCGACCTTCGCTCTGGCGCAGTTGGAACATGTCGGCGATCTGCTGGGCCAGTTGCACGGGTTGGTCGACGCGTTCGATGGCGAGAATGGAGCCGCCGGTGGCTTGCCAGTCCTGGCTGAAGGCTTTCAATACGCGATCACCCCATTCGCCCTTCGGTACCATGACCGCTGCGCGATGCAGACCGTCGGCGCGGGCACGACGAGCGACTTCGCGGGCTTCATCCTCGGGGGCCAGGCCGAACTGGAACAGCTGGGGTGGGCCTTGCTCGCCTTCGCTGTAGTTCAATGCCAGGGTGGTGATCGGCAACTGCGCACGCGTGCTGATCTGCTTGACCAATGGTTTTTCCAGGGGGCCGACCACCAGTTGCACGCCGTCGGCCTGGGCCTTGCGATAGAACTCGTCCATGGAGGTCAGGGTCGAGCTGTCGTAGAACTGGATGCTCGGTGGGTTCTGTCCGGCCTGCTGGGCCTGGTAGTGCGATGCCATGAAGCCTTCACGCAGGGCTTTGGCGACTGCGGCCAACTGGCCATTCTGCGGCAGCAGCAGGGCGATCTTGCTCAGGGGCTGGCTTGCCAGTTCCTTGAGCTTGACCAGGGGTGTCGGCAACTGAAGGGCGGCCGGGTGCTTCGGGTTCTGTTCGCGCCAATGGTCGATGGCCGCTTGCTGCTGTTCCAGGGTGCCGGCGGTTTTCACGGCGCGGGCCAGGCTCAGCCAGCCGCCGAGGTCATCGGTGGTGGTCGGTTGCAATTGATCGGTGGGCAGCGAGGCAATCAGCGACCAGATCGCTTCATGGTTTTTAGCGGCGGCTTCGTTTTCGAACAGGGGCGCAATGAAGATGCGTTCCTTCGCAGCTGCCAGGGTCTGGCCATCGGCTTCGAGGGCGCGGGCATGGACGGTCCCGGTGCGGACCTGCTGTTCCACCGGCATTTCGCTCAGGTGTTGCAGGCTCGGGTGGCTCAGGGCGGTCAGCGCCGCCTTGGGCTGATTGCGCGTCATTGCCAGTTCCGCCGCCAGGGTGCTGGCGAAAATCTGCTGGCCTGGCTTGAGCTGTTCCATCGGCACTTGTTGCAGGATTTGTGCGGACTGGCCGGCATTGCCCTGGCGGTAGGCCAGGTCCGCTGCGCTCAGGCGCAGCAGGGCGGCTTTTTCCGGTGTTTTGCTTTGGGCGGCCTGTTCGAGCAGTTGCTCGATACTGGCATCCGGGGTCCGGGGAAGTTCGCCAAGGCTGGACGAGGGCGAGCTGGCGCAGGCCGCCAGAAGGGCGGCGAGGCAAAGGGCGGAGAGCAGCCGCAGGCAAGCGATCATGTAAATGTCCTGATACGAGATCAAATTAGCGTCGAATTGTACCCAAGCGCTGGCCGGGGCGCGATGTCAGTGGCGTGAATCGATCAATTTAGATGGTTCAAATGTTGTGGTGCAGCACAAAGCGTCGTTCACTCGGGAGGTGACACTAAATCCCCTCACCACAGGGATGATGTGAACGGCTGAGACCGGCACACGCTACAATGGCGGTTTTACCGATTGTGAGGTGCGCGTTTTGACTGCTCCAGGTGCTTTGAATTCCGCTGCAGGCTCGCTTTATGTGGTGGCGACGCCCATAGGCAACCTGGACGATATCAGTGCCCGGGCGCTGAAGATCCTGCGGGAGGTCGCCCTGATCGCGGCTGAAGACACCCGCCATTCCCAGCGGCTGCTGCAGCATTTCGGTATTTCCACGCCGCTTGCCGCTTGCCACGAACATAATGAACGGGACGAGGGGAGTCGTTTCATCACGCGCCTGCTGGCGGGTGATAACGTCGCGCTGATCTCCGACGCGGGCACGCCACTGATTTCCGACCCCGGCTACCATCTGGTGCGCCAGGCCCGCGCGGCGGGCATCAATGTGGTGCCGGTGCCGGGCGCCTGTGCCTTGATCGCGGCGTTGTCGGCGGCCGGCCTGCCATCGGACCGCTTCATCTTCGAAGGCTTTCTGCCGGCCAAGGCCGTGGGGCGTCGAGCGCGCCTGGAGTCCATAAAGGAAGAGCCGCGCACGCTGATTTTCTACGAGGCGCCGCACCGCATCCTCGAGTGCCTGCAAGACATGGAGCTGGTGTTCGGTCCCGAGCGTCCGGCACTCCTGGCGCGTGAGCTGACCAAGACCTTCGAAACCCTCAAGGGATTGCCGCTGGCGCAGTTGCGGGCCTTTGTCGAAAGCGACAGCAACCAGCAACGTGGCGAATGTGTCGTCCTGGTGGCAGGGTGGACCGCGCCGGAGAGTGAAGAGGCTGTCAGTAGCGAGGCGATGCGGATCCTGGACCTGCTGCTGGAGGAAATGCCGCTCAAGCGTGCGGCCGCCCTGGCTGCGCAAATCACCGGCGAGCGCAAGAACGTGCTGTATCAGGTCGCGCTGGACCGGCAGAAGACCCGGTAAAACCGGACAGGCAACATGGCCAAAGGCTTTTAGCGCTTGTTCTTCAAGCGCTCTGCCGTTAACCTTCGCGGCGGAGAGTCGATCGGACAGTCGCTGCCCTCTATGAGAATTAGAGGGGGGAGGAAAGTCCGGGCTCCATAGGGCGAAGTGCCAGGTAATGCCTGGGAGGCGTGAGCCTACGGAAAGTGCCACAGAAAATAACCGCCTAAGCGTTTCGGCGCCGGTAAGGGTGAAAAGGTGCGGTAAGAGCGCACCGCACGGCTGGCAACAGTTCGTGGCTAGGTAAACCCCACTTGGAGCAAGACCAAATAGGGTCCCAAGGCGTGGCCCGCGCTGGGACCGGGTAGGTTGCTAAAGATGTCCAGTGATGGCCATCGTAGACGAATGACTGTTCAAGACAGAACCCGGCTTACAGATCGACTCTCCACCTTTTCCCCTCCTGCCGAAATCACTGGCAGACGCATTTCCTAAGACCAAAAAAATCTTACTCTTAACAAATCACTTTAACTTGTGAGCGCAGCTTCCTGTGGTTGCTCGGGTTGAGGTGAAAAATCCTACGTCAGATTCTTGTTGGTCCTCCTGAAACGCTCCTAAATCTCCGATCTATAAGGCTTTTCCTTCAATCCGCGCCTTGACGGTGCGGTAGGCGCATTCCTATAGTGTGCGCGAGTGGAGGAAAGTGGCATGAAGTGGGTTTTTTGGACGTAAAACGCTAGATTTTGGAGAAACGCTGACGTGTTTCGCGGAGCCAACGCTATCAGTCTCGATGCAAAGGGCCGTCTCGCCATGCCGAGCCGGTACCGTGACGAGCTCGTTTCGCGTAGTTCCGGTCAGTTGATCGTCACGATCGATGCCGTTGACCCCTGTCTATGTGTCTACCCGTTGGATGAATGGGAAATCATCGAAACCAAACTGCGCGCACTGCCTTCGCTGCGTGAAGAAAACCGCAGGCTGCAACGCTTGCTGATCGGCAATGCCGTCGACCTGGAGCTCGATGGCAGCGGTCGTTTCCTGGTTCCGCCGCGCCTTCGCGAGTACGCCAAGCTGGACAAGCGCGCGATGCTGGTGGGCCAACTGAACAAGTTCCAACTGTGGGACGAAGATGCCTGGAATGCGGTTTCCGCCGCCGACCTCGCTGCTATTCAACAACCGGGCGCCATGCCCGATGAACTGCGTGATTTGATCCTGTGACTATAAATAGCGGCTTTAACCACATCACCGTACTGCTTGACGAGGCCGTCGAGGCCCTCGCCGTACGTCCTGATGGCTGCTATCTGGACGGCACGTTCGGGCGCGGTGGGCACAGCCGGCTGATTCTCAGCCAGCTCGGTCCGGATGGCCGGCTGCTGGGATTCGACAAGGACCCTCAAGCGATTGCCACCGGGCAAGCGCTGGCGGCCGAAGACGGCCGCTTTGTCATTGTGCAGCGCAGCTTTGCGGAACTGGGGTCGGAGGTCGCCGAACGGGGTCTGGCCGGCAAGGTCAGCGGGATCCTGCTCGACCTGGGCGTCTCTTCGCCGCAGTTGGACGATCCTGAGCGCGGCTTCAGTTTCCTCAATGATGGCCCGCTGGACATGCGCATGGATCCGTCTCGCGGAATCAGCGCCGCCGAATTCGTCAACACCGCTGCGGTGGAAGAAATCGCCCGTGTCTTCAAGGAGTACGGCGAAGAGCGTTTCTCCGGGCGCATGGCGCGCGCCGTTGTGGAGCGCCGTGACATCAAGCCATTCGAGCGCACCGGCGACCTGGCCGAAGTGCTGAAAGTCGCCAACCCGGCGTGGGAGAAAGGCAAGAACCCGGCGACCCGTGCCTTCCAGGGTTTGCGCATCCACGTCAATAACGAACTGGGCGACCTCGAGGCCGGCCTTGACGCCGCCCTGGAAGCGCTGGAGATCGGCGGTCGCCTGGTGGTGATCAGCTTCCATTCCCTGGAAGACCGCATCGTCAAGCTGTTCATGCGCAAACTCACCAAGGGCGAGGCCGACAACCTGCCGCGCAACCTGCCGGTGCGTTTCGAGGCCTTCGTGCCGAAAATCAAGATCCATGGCAAGGCGCAGTTCGCCTCCGAGGCGGAGCTCAAGGCCAATCCCCGCGCTCGTAGCGCCGTCATGCGTGTTGCGGAGAAGTTGCGGTGAGCAAGCTCTTCGCCAAGCCCCTGCCGGGCGGCAGCTTTTTCATGCTGCTGCTGTTTATCGGCGTGCTCGTGTCGGCCATCGGCGTGTCCTATAGCGCGCACTGGAACCGGCAGCTGCTCAATACGCTTTATAACGAACTGAGCGTGCGCGACAAGGCACAGGCCGAGTGGGGCCGGTTGATCCTGGAGCAGAGCACCTGGACGGCCCATAGTCGCATCGAAGTATTGGCCACCGAACAGCTGAAAATGCGCATCCCGAATGCTGCCGAAGTGCAGATGGTGGCGCCATGATGAAGCTCGAGGGGGCGCTGTTCCCGTGGCGGTTCCGTCTGGTCCTGGGGTTGCTCGGGATCATGGTGGCGGCCATCTCCTGGCGCATCATCGACCTGCAAGTGGTCGACCGTGACTTCCTCAAGGGGCAGGGCGACGCTCGCAGCGTGCGTCATATCCCGATCCCGGCTCACCGTGGCCTGATCACCGACCGCAATGGCGAACCCTTGGCCGTGAGTACTCCGGTGACCACCTTGTGGGCGAACGCCAAGGAAATGCAGTTGGCCAAGGAAAAATGGCCGGCCTTGGCCGCCGCGCTCGGGCAGGACCCCAAGGCCCTGGCCGAACGCCTGGAAGCCCAGGCCAACAAGGAATTCATCTATCTGGTGCGCGGCTTGACGCCCGAGCAGGGCCAGAGCGTGCTCGACCTGAAAGTGCCGGGCGTCTATGGCATCGAAGAGTTCCGGCGCTTTTATCCGGCCGGTGAAGTGACGGCCCACATGGTCGGCTTTACCGATATCGATGACCGGGGGCGCGAAGGTGTGGAACTGGCTTATGACGAATGGCTCGCCGGGGTCGCCGGCAAGCGCCAGGTCATCAAGGATCGGCGCGGCAGGCTGATCAAGGATGTCCAGGTCACCAAAAACGCCAAGGCCGGCAAGCCCTTGGCGTTGTCCATTGATCTGCGCCTGCAATACCTGGCCAACCGCGAACTGCGCAATGCCATCGTCGAGAACGGTGCCAAGGCCGGCAGCCTGGTGATCATGGACGTGAAGACCGGCGAGATCCTGGCCATGGTCAACCAGCCCACCTACAACCCGAACAACCGCCGCAACCTGCAACCGGCGATGATGCGCAACCGCGCGATGATCGACGTGTTCGAGCCGGGTTCGACCATGAAGGCCGTTTCCATGGCCGCCGCGCTGGAAACCGGGCGCTGGAAGCCGAGCGACACCGTCGAGGTGTATCCGGGGACCCTGCAGATCGGCAAGTACACCATTCGCGACGTGTCCAAGACCGAAGGCCCGGTGCTCGACCTGACCGGCATCCTGATCAACTCCAGTAACGTCGGCATGAGCAAGATCGCCTTCGACATCGGCGGTGAGACCATCTATCGCCTGGCGCAGAAGATCGGTCTCGGCCAGGACACCGGCCTGGGCTTCCCTGGCGAGCGTGTCGGCAACCTGCCGAACTATCGCGAATGGCGCAAGGCCGAGACGGCAACCCTGTCCTACGGCTACGGGGTTTCCGTGACGGCGATCCAGTTGGTCCACGCGTTCTCGGCGTTGGCCAACAACGGCCGCATCGCGCCGCTGACCCTGATCAAGACCGACAAGCCGCCGCAGACCACCCAGGTGATCCCCGAGAAGGTCGCCAAGACCATGCAGGGCATGTTGCAGCAGGTCATCGAGGCGCCGCGTGGCGTCTTCCGCGCCCAGGTGCCGGCCTACCACGTCGCAGGCAAGTCGGGTACGGCTCGCAAGACCTCCGTGGGGACCAAGGGCTATGCCGAGAACTCCTACCGTTCGCTGTTCGCCGGCTTCGGGCCGATGAGTGACCCGCGCTACGCCATCGTGGTGGTCATCGACGAGCCGAGCAAGGCGGGCTACTTCGGTGGCCTGGTGTCGGCGCCGGTATTCAGCAAGGTCATGTCCGGCACCCTGCGCCTGATGAACGTCACCCCGGATAACCTGCCGCCCACCCAGCAGGCGAGCACTGCACCGGTCGTCCCTTTGAAAGCTGATGGAGGGCGTGGCTGATGTCCCTGAGCCTGAACAAGATTTTTGCCCACGCCGGTCACGATCTGCTGATTCGCGAACTGGCCCTGGACAGCCGCAATGTCCGCGCCGGGGACCTGTTCCTGGCGGTGCCGGGCGGACGGTACGACGGCCGCGCCCACATCGCCGATGCCTTGCAGCGCGGCGCGGCTGCCGTGGCGTATGAGGTGGAAGGTGCGACTGTGTTGCCAATCACCGACGTGCCGCTGATTCCGGTCAAGGGCCTCGCGGCGCAGTTATCGGACATCGCCGGGCGCTTTTATGGCGAGCCTAGCCGTCACCTGAACCTGATTGGCGTGACCGGCACCAACGGCAAGACCAGCGTCACCCAATTGGTGGCCCAGGCGCTGGATCTGTTGGGGCAGCACTGCGGCATTGTCGGGACGCTGGGCAACGGTTTCCACGGTGCGCTGGTGAGCGGCCTGCACACCACGCCAAACCCGATTGCCGTGCAGGCGACCCTGGCCGACCTGAAAAAGGCCGGTGCCAAGGCTGTCGCGATGGAAGTCTCCTCCCATGGCCTGGACCAGGGGCGCGTCACCGCCCTGGCGTTCGACATCGCCGTATTGACTAATCTGTCCCGGGATCACCTGGACTATCACGGCAGCATGCAGGCCTATGGCGAAGCCAAGGCCAAGCTGTTTGCCTGGAACAACCTGAAGTGCCGGGTCATCAACCTCGACGATGAGTTCGGCCGGCAATTGGCGGCCAATCAGGGCGAGTCCCGGTTGATCACTTACAGCCTCGAAGATGCCGGCGCCCACCTTTATGTACGCCAGGCGCAATTCGACGACGAGGGTGTGCGAGCCACGCTGGTCACGCCACAGGGCGAGCACCATCTGCGCAGCACTTTGCTGGGGCGTTTCAACCTGAGCAACGTATTGGCCGCCATCGGCGCCTTGCTGGGGTTGGACTACGCGCTGGATGAAATCCTCAAGGTCCTGCCGAAGCTCGAAGGCCCGGCCGGTCGCATGCAGCGCCTGGGTGGTGGTACTCAACCGCTGGTGGTGGTCGATTACGCCCACACCCCCGACGCCCTGGAAAAAGTCCTGATGGCCTTGCGGCCTCACGCCAAAGGCAAATTGCTCTGCCTGTTCGGCTGCGGTGGCGACCGCGATCGCGGCAAGCGCCCGCTGATGGCCGAAGTGGTGGAGCGGTTGGCCGATGGTGTACTCGTCACCGACGACAACCCCCGCAGCGAAGACCCGATGCAGATTTTCGATGACATCCGTGCCGGGTTCTCGGCGGCGGACAAGGTGACCTTCGTCGCCGGTCGCGGCCAGGCGATTGCCCAGTTGATCGCCAGCGCTTCGGCGGACGATGTGGTCGTCCTGGCTGGCAAGGGGCACGAGGATTACCAGGAAATCAACGGCGTGCGCCATGGCTTCTCCGATCTGGTCGAGGCCGATCACGCCTTGACCGCCTGGGAGGTGGCCCATGCTTAAAGCCTTGAAACTCAGCGAACTGACCGGCGCCCTGAATGCGCGTCTCATCGCGGCGGATGCCTGTTTCGACGGCGTCAGCATCGACAGCCGGGCCATTGCCCCGGGACAACTGTTCGTCGCCTTGGCCGGACCGCGTTTTGACGGCCACGATTATCTGAATGATGTGGCGGCCAAAGGTGCGGTCGCGGCATTGGTCGAGCGCGAAGTCACCAACAGTGCGCTGCCACAGCTGCTGGTGGGCGACACCCGCCAGGCCCTGGGCCAGCTCGGCGCACTGAACCGTGCAGCATTCGGCAATCCGGTCGCGGCCATCACCGGTTCCAGCGGCAAGACCACGGTCAAGGAAATGCTCGCCAGCATCCTGCGTACTCGTGGTCTGGTGCTGGCGACCCGGGGCAACCTGAACAATGACCTCGGCGTACCGTTGACCCTGCTCGAACTGGCGCCGGAGCACAGCGCCGCCGTCATCGAACTGGGTGCCTCGCGGCTCGGCGAGATCGCCTACACCGTGGGCATGACCAAGCCTCACGTCGCCGTGCTCAACAACGCAGGGACCGCCCATGTTGGCGAGTTCGGTGGCCCGGAAAAAATCGTCGAGGCCAAGGGCGAGATCATCGAGGGGCTTGAGGCCGATGGCGTCGCCGTGCTGAATCTCGACGACAAGGCGTTCGAAATCTGGAAGGCGCGGGCGGGTGAGCGCAAGGTGCTGACGTTTGCCTTGAGCAACCTCGCCGCGAACTTCTACGCCAGCGACCTGGACCGCGATGCCCGCGGTTGCCCGGCCTTCAACCTGCACAGTCCCGACGGTGCAGAGCGGGTCCAGTTGAACCTGCTCGGCACCCATAACGTCGCCAACGCCCTGGCTGCCGCCGCCGCCGCCCATGCGCTGGGCGTGTCCCTTCCAGGCATCGTCGCAGGCTTGAACGCCGTGCAACCGGTCAAGGGGCGCACGGTGGCGCAACTGGCCAGCAACGGCATGCGGGTGATCGACGACACCTACAATGCCAACCCGACGTCCATGTGTGCGGCGGTGGATATCCTCGCCGGTTTTTCCGGCCGCACCGTGCTGGTGCTGGGAGATATCGGCGAATTGGGAGAGTGGGCGCGACAGGGGCACCACGATGTCGGAGCCTATGCCCGTGGCAAGGTCGACGCGTTGTATGCCGTCGGTCCGATGATGGCCCACGCCGTCGCCGCGTTTGGCGAGCACGCACAGCATTTCACCACTCAGGCCGACCTGATCCAGGCCCTGGGTGCCGAGCAAGACCCGAACACCACCTTATTGATCAAGGGCTCTCGTAGCGCAGCGATGGAAAACATCGTCGCGGCGCTGTGCGGCACCCGTACGGAGAAACATTAATGCTGCTGCTGCTAGCGGAGTACCTGCAACAGTTCTACAAAGGCTTCGCGGTCTTCCAATACCTGACCCTGCGCGGGATCCTGGGTGTGTTGACCGCGCTGTCGTTGTCGCTGTTCCTGGGCCCGTGGATGATCCGCACCCTGCAGAACCTGCAAATCGGCCAGTCGGTGCGTAACGACGGTCCGCAGTCGCACCTGTCCAAATCCGGCACCCCGACCATGGGTGGCGCGTTGATCCTGTCGTCCATCGGCGTCAGCACCTTGCTCTGGGCCGACCTGGCCAATCGCTATGTCTGGACCGTGCTGCTGGTGACCCTGTTGTTCGGCGCCATCGGCTGGGTGGACGACTACCGCAAGGTCATCGAGAAAAACTCCCGCGGGCTGCCGAGCCGCTGGAAATATTTCTGGCAGTCGGTGTTCGGCCTGGGCGCGGCGATCTTCCTTTATATGACCGCCGCCTCGCCGGTGGAAACCACCCTGATCCTGCCGATGCTCAAGGACTACAGCATTCCGCTGGGCGCGGGCTTCGTCGTGCTGACCTACCTGGTGATCGTCGGTTCGAGCAACGCTGTCAACCTCACGGATGGTCTCGATGGCCTGGCGATCATGCCAACGGTCATGGTCGGCGGCGCGCTGGGGATCTTCTGCTACCTGTCGGGCAACGTGAAGTTCGCCGAATACCTGCTGATCCCCTACGTGCCTGGGGCGGGTGAGTTGATCGTGTTCTGCGGCGCGTTGATCGGCGCCGGCCTGGGTTTCCTCTGGTTCAACACCTATCCGGCCCAGGTATTCATGGGCGACGTCGGCGCGCTGGCGCTGGGCGCGGCCCTGGGCACCATTGCCGTCATCGTTCGCCAGGAAATCGTCCTGTTCATCATGGGCGGCGTGTTCGTGATGGAGACCCTGTCAGTGGTCATTCAGGTTGCGTCCTTTAAATTGACCGGCCGCCGCGTATTCCGCATGGCGCCGATCCACCACCATTTTGAACTCAAGGGCTGGCCCGAGCCGCGCGTGATCGTCCGTTTCTGGATCATCACCGTGATTCTGGTGCTGATCGGCCTTGCCACCCTGAAGCTGAGGTAGAACGAGTGTCCCTGATCGCTTCTGACCACTTCCGCATCGTTGTCGGCCTCGGCAAGAGCGGCATGTCCCTGGTTCGCTTCCTGGCGAGCCGGGGCGTGTCGTTTGCCGTGGCCGATACGCGGGAGAATCCGCCTGAGCTGGCCACGCTGCGGCGTGACTATCCGCAGGTGGACGTGCGTTGTGGCGAGCTGGACGTCGAATTCCTGTGCCGCGCCGACGAGCTCTACGTGAGCCCCGGCCTGGCCCTGGCGACGCCGGCCCTGCAGGCCGCTGCTGCCCGTGGCGTGAAATTGTCCGGTGATATCGAGCTGTTCGCGCGTAACGCCAAGGCGCCGATCATCGCCATCAGCGGCTCCAATGCGAAAAGCACCGTCACCACCCTGGTGGGCGAAATGGCCGCGGCGGCCGGCAAGCGGGTCGCCGTGGGCGGCAACCTCGGAACCCCGGCGCTGGACCTGCTCAGCGACGACGTCGAGTTGTACGTGATGGAGCTGTCGAGCTTCCAGCTCGAGACCACCGATCATCTCGGCGCCGAAGTGGCGACTGTGCTCAACATCAGCGAAGACCACATGGACCGCTACAGCGGCCTGCCGGCCTATCACTTGGCCAAGCACCGGATTTTCCGGGGTGCCCGGCAAGTGGTATTCAACCGCCAGGACGCCCTGACCCGTCCGCTGCTGGGCGAGGGCATGCCATGCTGGTCCTTCGGCCTCGGCGTACCGGACTTCAAGGGCTTCGGGTTGCGGGAAGAGAACGGCGAGAAATACCTGGCCTTCGAATTCCAGAACCTGATGCCGGTGCGCGAGCTGAAGATCCGGGGTGCCCACAACCAGGCCAACGCGTTGGCGGCCCTGGCCCTTGGGCATGCGGTCGGCCTGCCGTTCGACGCCATGCTGTCGGCGCTGCGTACCTTCGCCGGTCTCGAACACCGCTGCCAGTGGGTTCGCGACCTGGATGGCGTGGCCTGGTACAACGATTCCAAGGCCACCAATGTGGGGGCCGCGCTGGCCGCCATCGAGGGCCTGGGAGCAGACATCGAGGGCAAGCTCGTGCTGATCGCCGGTGGCGACGGCAAGGGGGCCGACTTCAAGGACCTGCGCGATCCGGTAGCGGCCAACTGCCGCGCCGTGGTGCTGATGGGACGTGACCGCGAGCTGATCGCCGAGGCCATCGGCGACGGCGTTCCGCTGGTTCGTGTCGCTTCGCTGGACGAGGCTGTGCAGCAATGCCGTGCCCTCGCTCAGCCGGGCGATGCCGTCCTGCTGTCGCCAGCCTGTGCCAGTTTTGACATGTTCAAGAACTACGAAGAGCGTGGGCAGTTGTTCGCCCGGGCCGCGGAGGACTTGGCATGAGCCTGAGAAACGTCATCAAGCCGTATCCGTCGCCGCTGATCACCGGGCGTGGCATCGACCTGGATTTCCCGATGCTCGCCGGCTGCCTGGCATTGCTCGGCCTGGGTCTGGTGATGATCACTTCCGCGTCGTCGGAAGTGGCTGCCGTGCAATCCGGCAACACCCTGTACCACATGATCCGCCACCTGGTTTACCTGGTGATCGGCCTGGGCGCCTGCGTCGTCACCATGATGGTGCCGATCGCCACCTGGCAGCGCCTGGGCTGGATGATGCTGCTCGGCGCCTTTGGCCTGCTGGTGATGGTGCTGGTGCCGGGTATTGGCCGCGAGGTCAACGGCTCGATGCGCTGGATCGGTTTCAGTTTCTTCAACGTACAGCCTTCGGAAATCGCCAAGGTCTTTGTGGTGCTTTTCCTCGCTGGTTATCTGGTGCGTCGCCAGAAAGAAGTGCGCGAGAGCTGGATGGGCTTCTTCAAGCCATTCATCGTATTGCTGCCCATGGCGGGCCTGCTGCTGATGGAGCCCGACTTCGGCGCCACGGTGGTGATGATGGGCGCGGCGGCGGCCATGCTGTTCCTGGGCGGGGTCGGGCTGTTCCGCTTCATTCTGATGGTGGCGCTGGCGGTGGCTGCCGTGACAGTGCTGGTACAGGCGCAACCCTATCGGATGGCGCGCCTGATCACCTTTACCGACCCGTGGGCCGACCAGTTCGGTTCCGGTTATCAATTGACCCAGGCGCTGATCGCTTTCGGGCGCGGCGAATGGCTGGGCGTAGGCCTGGGCAACAGCGTGCAGAAACAGTTCTACCTGCCGGAAGCCCACACCGACTTCGTGTTCTCGGTGCTGGCCGAAGAACTGGGCGTGGTGGGGTCGTTGTGCACCGTGGCCCTGTTCGTGTTTGTCTGCGTGCGTGGCATGTACATCGGTTTGTGGGCCGAGAAGGCCAAGCAGTTCTTCGCCGCTTATGTGGCCTACGGTCTGTCGTTCCTGTGGATTGGTCAGTTCCTGATCAACATCGGTGTGAACGTCGGCCTGCTGCCGACCAAGGGCCTGACGCTGCCGTTCCTCAGTTATGGCGGCAGCTCCCTGGTGATCTGCTGTGCCTGCCTCGGTTTGCTGTTGCGCATCGAATGGGAGAGCCGGACGCACCTGGGCAGCGAAGAGATGGAATTCCAGGAGAGCGACTTCGCCGAGGAGCCGACTCATGGGCGCTAACGTGCTGATCATGGCCGGCGGCACCGGCGGGCATGTCTTCCCGGCGTTGGCCTGTGCCCGGGAGTTCCAGGCGCGCGGCTACACCGTGCATTGGCTGGGCACGCCACGAGGCATCGAGAATGAACTGGTTCCCGGTGCGGGTCTGGAATTGCACCGGATCAATGCCAGCGGCCTGCGGGGTAAGGGCAAGCTGTCCTTGCTCAAGGCCCCGCTGATGTTGCTCAAGTCGGTCTGGCAGGCGCGGGCGATCATTCGTCGGCTGCGGCCGGTCTGCGTGGTCGGGTTCGGTGGTTATGTGACTGGTCCGGGCGGTGTCGCGGCGAAACTGGCCGGCGTGCCGGTGATCGTTCACGAACAGAACGCCGTCGCCGGTACCGCCAATCGGTTACTGGTGCCGTTGGCCGCCCGGGTCTGTGAAGCCTTTCCCGACACCTTTACCCTGTCGGGCAGCCGCCGCACCACCGGTAATCCGGTGCGTACCGAGCTGTTTCTCGATACCCCGCGCCCGACCCTGGTCGGACGCAAAGCGCGTTTGCTGGTCCTGGGTGGGAGCCTGGGGGCAGAGCCGTTGAACAAATTGCTGCCCGAAGCCTTGTCGCAGGTCGCTTCCGAACTGCGGCCGGAAGTCTTTCACCAGGCCGGCAAGCACCACGATGAAGTGACCGCCGAGCGCTACCGCGCCGCAGGCGTCGAGGCGCAAGTGCAGCCGTTCATCAAAGACATGGCCCAAGCCTATGGCTGGGCCGACCTGGTGATCTGTCGCGCAGGCGCGCTGACCATCAGTGAACTGGCTGCCGCCGGTCTGCCCTCGATGCTGGTGCCTTTGCCCCACGCCATCGACGATCACCAGACCCGCAATGCCGATTATTTGGCCCGAGAAGGCGCTGCCTTCCTGCTGCCGCAAAGAACGACCGGCGCCGCGGATCTTGCCGCCCGCCTGACAGAGGTCTTGATGCAACCGCAACGACTTGAAGACATGGCCCGCGCCGCGCGCCGCCTGGCCAAACCCGATGCAACGGCCCAAGTGGTCGATACCTGCCTGGAGGTGGCCCATGGTTGAGAATCGCAAAGCCATGCCACAGCCGGAGATGCGCCGCATCCGCCGCATCCACTTCGTCGGTATCGGCGGCGTGGGCATGTGCGGGATCGCCGAAGTGCTGCTGAACCTGGGCTATCAGGTCTCCGGTTCCGACCTGAAGGCTTCGCCGGTCACCGAGCGCCTGGAATCCTTCGGTGCCCAGATCTTTATCGGCCACCGTGCCGAGAACGCCGCCAATGCCGATGTGCTGGTGGTTTCCAGCGCCGTGAACACCTCCAACCCGGAAGTCGCCACCGCCCTGGAACGCCGCATTCCAGTGGTGCCCCGTGCCGAGATGCTGGCCGAGCTGATGCGCTATCGCCACGGTATCGCCGTGGCCGGTACCCACGGCAAGACCACCACCACCAGCCTGATCGCCTCGGTGTTCGCCGCCGGCGGCCTGGACCCGACCTTCGTGATCGGCGGTCGTCTGAATGCCGCGGGCACCAATGCCCAACTGGGCACCAGCCGCTACCTGATCGCCGAAGCCGACGAGAGTGACGCGAGCTTCCTGCACCTGCAACCGCTGGTGGCCGTGGTCACCAACATCGACGCCGACCACATGGCGACCTACGGCGGCGACTTCAACAAGTTGAAGAAGACCTTCGTCGAGTTCCTTCACAACCTGCCGTTCTACGGTTTGGCGGTGGTGTGCATGGATGACCCGGTGGTGCGTGAAATCCTGCCGCTGATCAAGCGTCCGACCGTGACCTACGGTTTCGGCGAAGAAGCCGACGTGCGCGCTATCAACGTGCGCCAACAAGGCATGCAGACGTTCTTCACGGTGCTGCGTCCCGACCGCGAACCGCTGGACGTGTCGGTGAACATGCCGGGCAACCACAACGTGCTCAATGCCTTGGCCACCATTTGCATTGCCACCGACGAAGGTGTCAGCGATGAAGCCATCGTCCAAGGGCTGTCCGGCTTCCAGGGCGTGGGTCGACGCTTCCAGGTCTATGGCGAGCTGCCGGTGGACGGCGGCAACGTGATGCTGGTGGACGACTACGGCCACCACCCGACCGAGGTCGCGGCGGTGATCAAGGCCGTGCGCGGTGGTTGGCCGGAGCGCCGCCTGGTGATGGTCTACCAGCCGCACCGCTACAGCCGCACCCGCGACCTGTACGACGATTTCGTTCAGGTACTGACCGACGCCAACGTGCTGCTGTTGATGGAAGTCTATCCGGCCGGCGAAGAGCCTATCCCGGGCGCCGACAGCCGTCAGCTGTGCCACAGCATCCGCCAGCGCGGTCAACTGGACCCGATCTATATCGAGCGCGGCGTGGACCTCGCGCCGTTGGTCAAGCCGCTGCTGCGCGCCGGCGACATCCTGTTGTGCCAAGGGGCCGGTGACATCGGTGGCCTGGCGCCGAAACTGTTGAAAAGTCCGTTATTCGCCGGTGCCACCGTGGCCTCCAGCGAGGGGAAACTGAAATGACTGCTGCCTACGCCAACCTGGTCTCCACCCTTGACCCGAAAGCCTTCGGCCGCGTCGCCGTGCTGTTCGGTGGCAAGAGTGCCGAGCGCGAGGTGTCCCTCAAGTCCGGCAAGGCCGTGCTCGAAGCCCTGCAAAGCGCCGGCGTCGATGCATTCGGCATCGACGTGGGCGATGACTTCCTGCAGCGCCTGCTGAGCGAAAAGATCGACCGCGCATTCATCATTCTCCATGGTCGCGGCGGCGAAGACGGCAGCATGCAAGGCCTGCTCGAATGCCTGGGCATTCCCTACACCGGCAGCGGCATCCTGGCATCGGCCCTGGCGATGGACAAGCTGCGCACCAAGCAGGTCTGGCACAGCCTCGGCATCCCGACGCCGCGGCATGCCGTGCTGGCGTCCGAGGCCGACTGTATTTCGGCGGCCACGGAACTGGGCTTCCCTTTGATCGTCAAACCGGCCCATGAAGGTTCAAGTATCGGCATGGCGAAAGTGAATTCGCTGCCTGAGTTGACCGCGGCATGGAAAGACGCCAGTTCCTACGATTCGCAAGTGTTGGTCGAGCAATGGATCACCGGTCCCGAGTTCACCATCGCCACCCTGCGTGACCAGGTGTTGCCGCCGATTGCGCTGGGCACGCCCCATACGTTCTATGACTACGACGCCAAGTACGTGGCCAATGACACCCAGTACCGCATTCCCTGCGGCCTGGACAGCACCAAGGAAAAAGAACTGATGGACCTCACGGCCAAGGCCTGTGAGGCGTTGGGCATTGCCGGTTGGGGACGGGCGGACGTGATGCAGGACGCCGAGGGTCAGTTCTGGTTCCTGGAGGTCAACACCGCGCCCGGCATGACCGATCACAGTCTGGTACCGATGGCGGCCCGTGCCGCCGGTCTGGATTTCCAGCAACTGGTGCTGTCGATCCTGGCCGCCAGTGTCGGCAATCAAGAGCCACGAGGTTAAGCCATGCAAGGCGCATCGCTTCGTCATCAGCCATCCGCACCCGGTCGCAAGCCGGTGCCGCGGGGTGCCAGCCGAATGGTGGCCAAAGAGCCGATGTCGGCGCGCTTGCCGAAAGCCAACTTTGGCTTTCTCAAGAGCCTGTTCTGGCCGGTGCTGTTGGTGGCGTTGGGGTTCGGTACGTATGAAGGCGCCCAGCGGTTGCTGCCTTACGCCGACCGGCCGATCGCCCGGATCAACGTCCAGGGCGACCTCAGCTACATCAGCCAGCAGGCGGTGCAGCAGCGGATCGCCCCGTTCGTGGCGTCGAGCTTCTTCACCATCGACCTGGCTGGCATGCGCACGGAACTGGAGCAAATGCCCTGGATTGCCCATGCCGAAGTCCGGCGCGTGTGGCCTGACCAGGTCTCGATCCGCCTGGAAGAACAACTGCCGGTGGCCCGTTGGGGTGACGAGTCGCTGTTGAACAACCAGGGCCAGGCGTTCACGCCGCGGGAACTGGCCAACTACGAACATTTGCCACAGTTGTTCGGCCCGCAGCGGGCCCAGCAGCAGGTGATGCAGCAATACCAGGTGTTGAGCCAGATGCTGCGGCCGTTGGGCTTCTCCATCGCGCGCCTGGAATTGCGCGAGCGCGGCAGCTGGTTCCTGACCACTGGCGCGGGCAGCTCGGGGCCGGGCATCGAGCTGCTGCTCGGTCGCGGCAACCTGGTGGAAAAGATGCGCCGCTTCATCGCCATCTACGACAAGACGCTCAAAGAACAGTTTACGAACATCGCGCGCATCGATCTGCGCTACGCCAATGGCCTGGCTGTTGGCTGGCGGGAACCGGTAGCGCCCACGACGGCCCAACCCGCCGTCGCGAAGAATTAAGAAGAGGCAGGACCCATGGCAAACGTGCAAAGCGGAAAAATGATCGTCGGGCTGGATATCGGCACTTCCAAGGTGGTTGCGCTGGTAGGCGAGGTTGCGGACGACGGCACGCTGGTCATCGTCGGGATCGGTACCCATCCGTCCCGTGGCCTGAAGAAAGGTGTGGTGGTGAACATCGAGTCCACCGTGCAATCGATCCAGCGCGCCATCGAAGAAGCGCAGCTGATGGCCGGTTGCCGGATCCACTCGGCGTTCGTCGGCGTGGCGGGTAATCACATCCGCAGCCTGAACTCCCACGGTATCGTCGCGATCCGTGATCGCGAAGTCAGCTCCGCCGACCTCGAGCGCGTGCTCGACGCGGCACAGGCCGTGGCGATTCCGGCCGACCAGCGGGTGCTGCACACCCTGCCGCAGGATTACGTGATCGACAACCAGGAAGGCGTGCGCGAGCCCCTGGGCATGTCCGGCGTGCGCCTGGAAGCCAAGGTCCACGTGGTGACCTGCGCCGTGAACGCTGCGCAGAACATCGAGAAATGCGTGCGCCGTTGCGGCCTGGAAATCGACGACATCATCCTCGAGCAACTGGCTTCGGCCTACTCGGTACTGACCGACGACGAGAAGGAACTGGGCGTGTGCCTGGTGGACATCGGCGGCGGCACCACCGACATCGCGATCTTCACCGAAGGCGCCATTCGCCACACCGCGGTGATCCCGATTGCCGGTGACCAGGTGACCAACGACATCGCCATGGCGTTGCGCACCCCGACCCAGTACGCCGAGGAAATCAAGATCCGCTACGCCTGCGCCCTGGCGAAACTGGCCGGTGCCGGTGAAACCATCAAGGTGCCGAGCGTCGGCGACCGTCCTCCGCGCGAGCTGTCCCGCCAGGCCCTGGCCGAAGTGGTCGAGCCGCGCTACGACGAACTGTTCACGTTGATCCAGGCCGAGCTGCGTCGCAGCGGCTACGAAGACCTGATCCCGGCCGGCATCGTGCTGACCGGCGGTACGTCGAAGATGGAAGGCGCAGTCGAGCTGGCCGAGGAAATCTTCCACATGCCGGTACGCCTGGGTGTGCCCCATGGCGTCAAGGGTCTGGATGACGTGGTGCGCAACCCGATCTATTCCACCGGCGTGGGCCTGTTGATGTACGGCCTGCAGAAGCAGTCCGACGGGATCTCGTTCTCGGGGATCGGCAGCCGCGACAGCTACAACAGCGACGAGCCGAAGGCTCCGCTGTTCGAGCGGCTCCAGGCGTGGGTCAAAGGCAATTTCTGATACAGGTTTCAGGCTTCGGGCGACAGGTTTCAGGCCTGGCGCTGGAAGGGCAACAAACGCAGTAGGCGAAAAAAACTAGAGAATGTAAGGAGAGGGAAAATGTTCGAACTCGTAGACAACATCCCCGCTAGCCCGGTTATCAAAGTAATCGGTGTCGGCGGTGGCGGCGGCAACGCTGTCAATCACATGGTCAAGAGCAACATCGAAGGCGTCGAATTCATCTGCGCCAACACCGATGCTCAAGCGCTGAAGAACATTGGCGCGCGGACCATCCTGCAACTGGGTACCGGCGTGACCAAGGGCCTGGGTGCCGGCGCGAATCCCGAGGTTGGCCGTCAGGCTGCCCTGGAAGACCGCGAGCGCATCGCTGAAGTCCTGGCCGGCACCAACATGGTGTTCATCACCACGGGCATGGGCGGCGGTACCGGTACCGGTGCGGCGCCGATCATTGCCGAAGTGGCCAAGGAAATGGGCATCCTCACCGTTGCGGTGGTGACCCGTCCGTTCCCGTTCGAAGGCCGCAAGCGCATGCAGATTGCCGATGAAGGCATCCGCGCGCTGAGCGACAGCGTCGACTCGTTGATCACCATCCCCAACGAGAAACTGCTGACCATCCTCGGTAAAGACGCCAGCCTGCTGTCGGCTTTCGCCAAGGCCGATGACGTACTGGCCGGTGCCGTTCGCGGTATCTCCGACATCATCAAGCGTCCGGGCATGATCAACGTCGACTTCGCCGACGTACGCACCGTGATGTCCGAAATGGGCATGGCGATGATGGGCACTGGCTGCGCCAGCGGTCCGAACCGTGCTCGCGAAGCCACCGAAGCGGCCATCCGCAACCCGCTGCTCGAAGATGTGAACCTGCAGGGCGCTCGCGGCATCCTGGTGAACATCACCGCTGGTCCGGACCTGTCCTTGGGCGAGTACTCCGACGTGGGTAGCATCATCGAAGCGTTCGCTTCCGACCACGCCATGGTCAAGGTCGGCACCGTGATCGATCCGGACATGCGTGACGAGCTGCACGTGACCGTGGTTGCCACCGGCCTGGGTGCGAAAATCGAGAAGCCGATGAAGGTGATCGACAACACCGTCCAAACCACAATGGCCTCGCAGCCTCAGCAGCAAGCCCCCGTTCGTCAGGAACAGCCTGCGGTGAACTACCGCGACCTGGACCGTCCGACCGTCATGCGCAACCAGGCCCAGGCCGGTGCTGCGACTGCCGCGAAGATGAATCCACAAGACGATCTGGACTACCTGGATATCCCGGCCTTCCTGCGTCGTCAGGCCGATTGATGAAATGTATCAGGGGTATTCGGGTGATTGGTGTTCAGCAAAGGTCTGGTCTGCTATCATCGCCAGCCTTTGTTGATACCAGTTCGCAATTTGCGCTGAAGCGGCCCATGCCATGATTAAACAACGCACCCTGAAGAATATTATCCGTGCCACAGGTGTCGGCCTGCACTCCGGCGAGAAGGTCTACCTGACCCTCAAGCCCGCGCCTGTCGACACCGGCATTGTGTTTTGTCGTGCCGACCTCGACCCTGTGGTGCAGATTCCTGCTCGCGCGGAAAATGTTGGTGAAACCACCATGTCGACCACACTGGTCAACGGTGACACCAAAGTGGACACGGTGGAGCATTTGCTCTCGGCCATGGCTGGCCTGGGCATCGATAACGCCTACGTCGAGCTCTCCGCGTCCGAAGTCCCGATCATGGATGGCAGCGCCGGACCCTTCGTATTCCTGATTCAATCGGCTGGCCTGGAAGAGCAGGACGCGGCCAAGAAGTTCATCCGCATCCTGCGGGAAGTGACAGTGGAAGACGGCGACAAGCGCGCCACTTTCGTCCCTTTCGATGGTTTCAAGGTGAGCTTCGAGATCGATTTCGATCACCCGGTTTTCCGTGACCGCACCCAGAGTGCAAGCGTGGATTTTTCCAGCACTTCGTTCGTAAAAGAAGTCAGCCGCGCCCGTACTTTTGGTTTCATGAGTGACATCGAGTACCTGCGCAAGCACAACCTCGCACTCGGCGGCAGTGTTGAAAACGCGATCGTGGTCGATTCCGATGGCGTGTTGAATGAAGACGGCCTTCGCTATGAAGACGAATTCGTCAAACACAAGATCCTCGATGCAATCGGCGACCTCTACCTGCTGGGCAATAGCCTGATTGGTGAGTTCAAGGGCTTCAAGTCCGGCCACGCACTGAACAACCAGCTGCTGCGCAAGTTGATTGAGCAGAAAGATGCTTGGGAAGTCGTGACGTTCGAAGACGCCAGTACCGCACCGATCTCTTACATGCGCCCTGTTGCGGCCGTGTAAGCAAAAAACCTCTCTAGTTTTTTAAGGGCTGCCTTCGGGTGGCCTTTTTTTATTTCCGCATGACTCCAGCACCGAACTTCGCTGGACTACGCCACAGCAACCGCAGATCGCGTTGCGCCCATTACCGGGTGTGCGCCTCGAAGAAGTCCCAGATTGTACCGGTCGCATCTATAGGCGCGGCGCTTGCGCCGCTGTCGCTTCCGCTGCGCCCCAGGCCCTTTCCGCTGCTTGATCCCGGCCAACTATGGCCGCCGTTCGGCAAATCGTAAAACACGATATCGGCGTTGCCGTGGCAACTGACGCTGCTCTCCATCTTCACGCCGGGTCGCTGCGTTACCGAAGGGTTGCCTTTGCAGCCATTGGCCCTGCGCCAGAAATTCACGGCATAGCGGACCGGCTCGAACGGGATCGTCTGCCCCTTGGCGACGAAGCCAGTCTGGCTCATACCGCCGTTGAAACCAACGACGGGATCCTGCTCACCGTGTATGACGAGCATCGGCACAGGCGTGCGCGCGGTACTTTCATTGCCGAACAGCGCGCCGGAAACTACAGCAGCGGCGGCAATTCGATCGCCGAGAGCGATTGCAACGCGATGGGTCAGCATGCCGCCGTTGGAAAAACCGGCAACATAGATGCGGCGTCTGTCGATCTGCATTTGCTTGGATACGTCGTCGATAACGGCGGCAACGAAGCCGACATCGTCCACGCCCTTCGACACTGCCTCACCGCAACAACCGCTGGCGTTCCAGGTGCCCATTCTATCGTTACGGCCAATCCCCTTGGGGGCGGCGACCACCAATCCGGCGGTCTGCGCCTGCTGTTCCCAGCGCGGAATCATCGTTTCGGGACTACCGCCGCCGCCATGCAGCACGATCACCAGCGGCGCGGGACCGTTGCCGCGATGCTCGTCGAGGAGCAGATAGCTGCGGTCGAGGCCTCCGACCCGCAGCGTCTTCGACACAGCGCGGCTGTTGTCGGCCTGCTCGGCTCGTTCGGCGCGCGCCTCCCGCGCCTCGCGCAACCGTTCCAGCAATCTTGGCTGTGCCTCGACCGTGCCAACAAGAGAGGCTGCGATCAAACCGTATGTTAAGAAAAGTCTGGCTCTGTTCATGTTGCACCGTTCCTTTGTCGCCACGCCGATCCCCGATGTTACTGTATAGTAACATCTTGTAACCATGCCGTACGTGAACGAAAATCGGGCTATGACCGGCACCTATGCAGATATGCTCGAAGATCACAGGACCAACCGGCGTGCCTTGTTGATCGCAAGCGCGGCAGACGCGATCGACGCGCATGGGCTGCGCAGCGTCACCATTGACGCGATTGCCGCGCATGCTGGTGTCT
Source organism: Pseudomonas sp. FG13 (assembly GCF_057809755.1). Classification (NCBI taxonomy): domain Bacteria; kingdom Pseudomonadati; phylum Pseudomonadota; class Gammaproteobacteria; order Pseudomonadales; family Pseudomonadaceae; genus Pseudomonas; species Pseudomonas sp. FG13. The sequence goes on along the minus strand of NZ_JBMDKO010000050.1, from coordinate 15,555 downwards.
CCAAGGTCGTGCTCTATCGCTACTTCGGATCGAAGGATGCGCTGATCGACGCGGTATTGGCCGACATGGTCGAGGCACTGCTCGGCGTCGATGCCATGCCGGCGGACAAGTGGACCGAGCGCCTGCCGCATACCCTGGCGTTGGCGCGACAGAAGCGCGCCGCCCTGCGGATACTGCTGCGTCAGGCGCCCCACGATCCACGCTTCGGGCGGTATGTGGACCATCTGCATACGGTTCTTGCCGAACGCACCATCCATCGCATGCAAGAAGCATTGGGCGAGCCGGGCATCATGCCCGGCGATCCGGCCATGCTGGCGCGGATGGTGTCGAGCTTCCTGCTGGACGCCTATCTCAACTGGCTGGACGGCGGCAACCTGGCAAAGGAAATGGAATTCCTCGACTGGCTGGCCGCCAGTGTGCAGGCGATGACGCGGCAGTGGTGGAACGGGGCACAAGCTTAAATGTGACAGGCGGGCGTCGCCCTCTTCGGCGGACACTTCGCGGATGTTGCCAACAGAAGGAGACCGGAAATGGGACGTGAGGCGCTGGTGCATTAGTAAGTCGGCAACGAAGCGGGTGAGGTCAAGGCCCGGCTTGAAGCAAATGAACTGATCCTGCGCGGCGATATTCGGCGCTGTTTTCCCAAGACAGAAATCACTGAGCGCTGCCCCTTTGGGCCGCCTATCCCAGGGGAAAGGCAGCGGGGGAGAGCGTTCGTGGCGAGGGGTATTACATCGCGCAGACCACGCAATTGCGCCCGCTGGCCTTGGCCTGGTATAGCGCTTTGTCGGCGGCGAACAGGAGCTGTTCGAAGTCGCCATACGGTCCCTGGGACCAGGTCGCGATGCCGATGCTGACGGTCATGGGCGCGTCGCCCGGCCGGACGGGCAGTTGTTCCACCGCTTCGCGAATGCTTTGAGCCATGGCAAAGGCCCCGGCGGTATTGGTTTCCGGTAACACCACCGAGAACTCTTCGCCACCGTAGCGTGCTGCGAGGTCGGCAGGGCGACGGACACGCTCGCTGATCAGCCGTGCCAAGGTGCGCAGTGCCTCGTCACCCTGTTGATGGCCATGGCGATCATTGAAAGCCTTGAAGTGGTCGGCATCGACCATCAGCACCGACAGCGGTTGGCCCGAGCGCAAGGCCCGTAGCCATTCTCTTTGCAGCGTTTCATCCAGGGCCCTGCGGTTGGCCAGACCTGTCAGCGGATCGGTGGCCGCCCGTTGGGCCAGTTCCCGTTCCGCGCGATGGCGGCGTCTCAGTTCCCGGCGCAGCAGCCAGGTGAGCCAGAGCAGGCCGATGCACAGAGCGCCGGTGGCGCCGCTGACGATCAGCGTCGTGCGTAGCCATGAAGCAAAGACCTCTTCGGAGGAGAGCGCCACCACGACAATCAACGGCAAGTTGCCTACCTGTGAAAAGGTGTAGAGGCGCTGTTTCTGGTCAAAACCGGAAGTGCTGGTGAAGCTGCCGTTACCTTCATGCAGGATGCGCACGAAATTTGGCCGGTTGCTGAAGTCCCTGCCGATCATGTCCTCGGCCAGGGGCGGTTCCTGTGCCAGCAGGATTCCGTCGCGGCTGATCAGGTTGACCGTACCGCCATGCCCGATGTTCAAGCTTCTGAACAATTGGCTGAAGTAACTCAAGCGCATCGCGGCTTCGGCCACGCCGAGGAAATCGCCTCGTTCGTCGCTCAGTCGGCGACTGAAACTGATACGCCAGTCGTGCTCGCCACTCCGGGCTCGGAAGGGGCGGCTGATCATCATCTCCGGGCTTGGGTTCTGGACGTGGGACTGGAAATATTCCCGCTCAGCATAATTGCCGATGCGTGGTTCGACCGAGGCCGAGTCAGCGATGACATCGCCTTGTTTGTCCAGCAGCAGGATGTCGCCTTTGTAAGGCGCGGCGGTGGAGCGGTCGAACAGGGCCAGGTGCCGGATGGCCGGTGAGACGTCTTTCAGGTCGTCGCGCTGGGCCGCGGCAATCAGGCCTTGCACCGACAAGTCGTAGAGTTCGACGTTGCGCAGCACGTCGGCATCGATCAACTGCACGATATTGCTGGCCGCGCGTGTCGCTGCTTCACGGGCGTTGGCGTGTTCGCGTATCAGCAGGAAGGTCACGATGCCCAGGATGGCAATGACAACCAGTGAGCTGGCCAGTACGAGTACCCGCTCCGAGCGTATCGAAAGCGGGGTGCTGCAGGGTGTCGCACTGCTGGTGCTCATGATTCCGATGTCTATATGGTCGATCCATTCCGAAGGGAGCATAGCTGGCAATTCACCAGATGCTGGCCTTTTGCTGATTGTGCTTGGATCGGCGAGAGGGGGCAATCAGTGTTCGCAGAAGCCGTAGCAGCCGCCGGAGGCCAAGGCTTGCTGATTTTGGGCTAATAGCCTTTCGCCCAGCATTCAATGGCGTGGAAAAAGGTGTCCGGATCGTTCGGAGCAGTCAGGCAGGTAAACGAATCCCAAAGGTATTGGCACCCCGGTCGCTGCGCACGAATACATCTCCACCGTGCATCAAGGCAATTGCCCTGACGATGGCTAGCCCCAACCCGTGGTTGGCCCCGCTGTTGCTGCGAGAGGCATCGACTCGGTAGAAGCGTTCGAACAGCCGCGGCAGGTGTTCGGTGGCAATCGGTTCGCCAGGGTTGGTGACGGCGAGGGTGATCTGGTCGGCCTGGGCTTCGATGTGTACGTCGATGACGTGTCCTGGCGCGGTGTGCTGTACGGCGTTGCTCAACAGGTTGATCAGCGCCCGGCGCAGATGAGCGATTTCGATGCTGGCCTGGGCGTCGCCGCTGACCCGAACCTGGACCTGGGCGTCTTCGAGGATGAAGTCCAGGTAATCGAGGGTGGTGGCCACTTCGTCGGCCAAGGACGTGGTGATCAGTTTGGTGGCCTTGCTGCCCTGGTCGGCGCTGGCGAGGAAGAGCATGTCGTTGATGATCGAGCGCAGCCGTTCCAGTTCCTCGAGGTTCGATTGCAGCACTTCGAAGTAATGCTCGGCCGAACGACCGCGGGTCAGTGCCACCTGGGTCTGGCCGATCAGGTTGGTCAGGGGCGAGCGCAGTTCATGGGCGACATCGGCATTGAACGATTCCAGCCGTGAGTAGGCCTGTTCGACCCGGTCGAGGGTGGCGTTGAATGAATTGACGAACTGGCTGAGTTCCGGTGGCAACGGCGATAGCCGCAGGCGCCCGGACAGGCGCGGAGGGGCCAGGCGCCGGGCTTCATCGGACAGCTTGATCAGTGGCTTGAGGCCGATATGCGCCACCCAGTAGCCCAGCAAGGAGGCCAGCAATACCCCGACAATCGCCAGGCTTACCAAGGCCACCAGCAGTCGGTGCTGGGTCTGGTAGAACGTCTCGGTGTCGATGCCGATCATGAAGCGCAGCGGCGGTCGTTGGTCCTTGGCCGGGAACTGGCTCACCAGCACTTTCATCGGGTAGTGGCGGTTGGACAATTGCAGGTCGCGTTTACCCAGTGGCCCTTCGGTGAAGGCGCGGATCTGCGGGTCGGGATCGCCATATTCGAAGTGTGGGTCACCGCTGACGATCCAGAAATGGATACGCTTGTCTTCCTCGCCCAGCAAACGCAGTTTGTTGTGGATCTTCACCCAGTGCTCGGGCGTGCCGTAACGGCCCACCGTGGATTCGAGCACACTGTAGCGGGCATCGAGTTCGGCTTCGGGCAACAGGCCCAGGCCTTTTTCGACCTGCTGGTACAAGGCTCCGCCGATCAACAGGAACACCAGCGCGGCGACCAGGGTGAACAGGCCGCTGAGGCGTAGCGCGATACTGTTACTCACTGCGACTTTCCAGCACATAACCCATCCCGCGAATGGTGTGCAGCAACTTCTGCTCGAACGGCCCGTCGAGCTTGGCCCGCAGGCGTTTGATCGCCACTTCGACGACGTTGGCGTCGCTGTCGAAATTGATGTCCCAGACCATTTCGGCGATGGCGGTCTTGGAGAGGATTTCACCCTGGCGGCGGGCCAGGACGCTGAGCAGCGAGAACTCCTTGGCCGTCAGGTCCAGGCGTTGGCCAGCGCGGGTGGCCTTGCGGCTGATCAGGTCGATCCACAGGTCGGCGATGCTCACCTGCACCGGTTCATGGCCGCCGCTGCGGCGGGTCAGGGCTTGCAGGCGGGCCACCAGTTCCAGGAAGGAGAACGGTTTGCCCAGGTAATCGTCGGCACCGTCGCGCAGGCCCTTGATGCGGTCTTCGACTCGTTCCCGGGCGGTGAGCATGATCACCGGGGTCTGCTTGCGGGCGCGCAGGGCTCGCAGCACGCCGAAGCCATCCAGGCCCGGCAGCATCACGTCGAGCACGATCACCGCATATTCGCTTTCCAGGGCCAGGTGCAGCCCTTCGACGCCGTCGGGGGCTACGTCCACGATGTAGCCCTGCTCAGTCAGGCCGCGATGCAGGTAATCCGCGGTTTTTTCTTCGTCTTCGATGATCAGAACGCGCATGGCCCCGCCTCAGTCTGTAGTCGCCAGCGCCGTAGCTGACGCAGGCCCGGAATGATGGGCGGGCCGATGGAACAACCGCTCGAGCCACAAGTATATGACCGGTGTGGTGAACAACGTCAGCGCCTGGCTCACCAGCAGGCCGCCGACCACCGCAATGCCCAGGGGCTGGCGCAACTCCGCGCCGGGGCCATGGCCGAGCATCAGCGGCAGGGCGCCGAGCAGGGCGGCCAGGGTGGTCATGATGATCGGACGGAACCGCGTTACGCCCGCCTGGAAAATCGCCTCCTGCGGTGTCAGCCCGCCATTGCGCTGCGCGTCGAGGGCGAAGTCGATCATCAGGATGCCGTTTTTCTTGACGATGCCGATCAACAGCACCAGCCCGATCAGCGCCATGATCGAAAAATCCCGGCCCAACAGCCAGAGCATGATCAGGGCGCCGAGGCCGGCGGAGGGCAGGGTGGAGATGATGGTCAGCGGATGCACGAAGCTCTCGTAGAGCACGCCGAGAATGATGTACACCGCCACCAGCGCGGCGAGGATCAGCCACGGCTGGCTGGCCAGGGAACTCTGGAACGCCTGTGCCGCGCCCTGGAAGTTGCCGCTGATGGCGGCCGGCATGCCGATCTCGTTCTTCGCCTGGTCGAGCATGCGCACCGCGTCCCCCAGGGCCACGCCTGGCGCCAGGTTGAACGACAGGTTGGCGGCCGGGAACATGCCGTCGTGGGCAATGGACAGCGGGCCGTTGGTGGGGGGATCGAAGCGGGCCAGGGCCGAGAGCGGTACCATTTCGCCGCTCAGGGGTGAGCGCAGGTAGAAGTAGGCCAGGCTTTCGGCCTTTCCACGCTGCTGGGTGTCGAGTTCCAGGATCACGTTGTATTGGTTGGTCTCGGTCTGGAATTCGTTGATCTGCCGCTGGCCGAACGCGTCGTACAGCGCCTGGTCGACATCGCTGGCGGTAAGGCCGAAGCGTGCCGCCGCGCTGCGGTCGATGTTGATATGGGTAATGCTGCCGCCCAGTTGCAGGTCGTTGGAGATGTCACGGAACGCCGGATTGCTGCGCAGCCTGTCAGTGAGTTTCTGTGCCCAGGTGTTGAGGGTTGGCCCGTCGTTGCTCTTGAGGACGTACTGATACTGGGCGCGACTGGGACCGGAACTGAGGTTGATGTCCTGTCCGGCCCTCAGGTACAGCACCACCCCCGGAATCTTCTGCAACTTGGGGCGGATCCGGTCGATGAAGCCGCTGGCCGAGACGTCACGCTCGCTTTGGGGCTTGAGCGCGATCCAGAAGCGGCCGTTGGCGATGGTCTGGTTGCTGCCCGAGACGCCGACGGAGTGGGAGAACGTCTGCACCGCCGGGTCGGCGGCGACGATTTCGGCCAGGGCCTTGTGCTTGGCCACCATGTCCGGGAATGACACGTCGGCGGCCGCTTCGCTGGTGCCCAGCACCAGGCCGGTGTCCTGCACCGGGAAGAAGCCCTTGGGGATGAACACATAGCCTGCCACGGCCATTGCCAGGGTCAGGCCGAACACACCGATCATCAGCTTCTGATGGGCCAGTGCCTTGCGCAGGCCTTTTTCGTAGCCGCCCAACAGCCGCTCGCCAAAGCCCGGAACTCGGTGAGCATGATGCACCGGGGCGCGCATGAACAGCGCCGCCAGCGTTGGCGCCAGGGTCAGGGACACCACCACGGAAATCAGGATGGTCGAGGTGGCGGTCAAGGCAAACTCCTTGAACAGTCGCCCGACCACGCCGCCCATGAACAGCAGCGGAATGAATGCGGCAATCAGGGAGAAACTGATGGACACCACCGTGAAGCCGATTTCGCCGGCGCCCTTGATCGCTGCTTCGCGCATGCTGTCACCGGCCTCGAGATGCCGGTGGATGTTCTCCACCACCACAATCGCGTCGTCCACCACGAAGCCCACCGAGATGACGATGGCGACCAGGGTCAGGTTGTTCAGGCTGAAGCCCATCACGTACATCAGGGCGAGGCTCGCGGTCAGGGACACCCCCAGCACCGCCGAGACGATCAACGTCGCCGAGAGCTGGCGCAGGAACAACGCCATGACCGCCACGACCAGCAGCACGGCGATCAGCAGGGTGAGCTCCACCTCATGCAGCGAGGCGCGGATCGTCTGGGTGCGGTCGATCAGCACCTTGACCTGTACCGCGGCGGGCAGCATGGCTTCCAGGGTGGGCAGGGCGGCCTGGATGCGGTCGACGGTTTCGACGATGTTCGCTCCCGGTTGCCGGAAGATCACCAGGTTGAGGCCCGGCTCGTCATCGGCCCAGGCCTGGACATAGGCGTTTTCCGAGCCATTGATCACCTTGGCAATGTCCTTGAGATGCACCGGTGCCCCATTCTTGTAGGACACGATCAGGTCGCCGTACTCCTCGGGCTGGAACAATTGATCGTTGGTGGACAATGTCGAGATGCTCGAGTCGCCGTACAGCGCGCCCTTGGCCAGGTTGAGGCTGGCCTGCTGGAGTGTCGTGCGGATGTCGGCCAGGGTCAGGCCGATGGCGGCGAGACGGTCGGCGGAGGCCTGGACCCGGATCGCCGGGCGCTGTTGGCCGGTGATGTTCACTTGTCCGACGCCGTCGATCTGGCTGATCTGACGGGCAAGCAGTGTTTCGACGTAGTCGCTCAGTTCGGTGCCGGGCATCAGGCTGGAACTGATACTGAGGATCAGCACCGGGCTGTCGGCGGGGTTGACCTTGCGCCAGGTAGGCAGGTTCGGCATGTCGCTGGGCAGTTTGCCGGCGGCGGTGTTGATGGCGGCCTGCACTTCCTGGGCGGCGGTGTCGATGCTCTTGCCGAGGCTGAATTGCAGGATCAGGTTGGTCGAGCCCAGGGCGCTGCTGGAGGTCATCTGTGTGATGCCGGGAATCGCGCTGAACTGCACTTCCAGCGGCGTCGCCACCGAGGAGGCCATGGTTTCGGGGCTGGCGCCGGGCAGTTGGGCATTGACCTGGATCGTCGGGAATTCCGCCTCCGGCAAGGGGGCGACGGGCAGGCGAGGGAAGGCGATACTCCCCAGCAGTATCAGGGCGAACGTCAGCAGCACCGTGGCGACGGGATGGTCGATGCACCACGCCGAAATCGAGCCGCGCCCCTTCATGGCTGCGGCTCCGTGGCCTTGGCGAGGACCGGTGGGGCCGTGAGCACCTGGACGCTGGCCCCCGGCCTGAGGCGTGACTGGCCGTCACTCACCAGTTGATCACCGGCGTTCACCCCCTTGATGATGTTCATGCCGCTGTCCTGGTAGACCATCTCCACCGGTACGCTCTCGACCTTGTCCCCCTTGACCCGGTAGACGAAGTGCTGGTCCAGTCCACGCTGGACCACGGTCGGCGGAACCACCAGGGCACCCTTGTCGAGGGCGGTCTGGATTTTCAGCGTGACCAGTTGCCCGGGCCACAACCGCTGCCCGGCGTTGCTGAATTCGGCCTTGGCCCGCAGGGTGCCGGTATTGGCGTTGATCTGGTTGTCGATGAGGCTCAGCCGACCCTCGCCAAGTGGTTCACCTGCCGCGCCATCGGCGCCGATGTAGGCCTTGACCAGCGCCTGTTCGGGCGCAGCGATCAAGCGTTGCAAGGTGGGCAGCATCTGTTGGGGCAGGGAAAACTCCACCGCTATCGGGTCGATCTGGGTCACGGTGAACAGGCCTTCGGTGTCGCTGGTGCGCAGGAAGTTGCCTTCGTCCACGTTGCGGATGCCGACGCGACCGGTCACCGGGGAGCGGATCTGTGTGTAGGACAACTGCACCTGGGCGGCATCGATGGCTGCCTGGTTGCCCTGGGCGGTGGCCTTGAGCTGATTGACCAGGGCCTGCTGCTGATCGTAGGTCTGCTTCGAGACGCCATCATCGACGCTCAGCAATTTGTAGCGCTTGAGATTGACCTGGGCCACCGCCAGTTGCGCCTGGCTTTCGCCAAGCTGGGCCCGGGCCTGGTCGAGGCTGGCGCGAATGGAGCGGTCGTCGATGGTCGCCAGCAGGTCGCCCTTGCTCACCTGTTGCCCTTCCTTGACCAGCAGTCGGGTGAGAATGCCATCGATCTGCGGACGGATCACCACGCTGTGCAGTGACAGCACCGTGCCGATGCCGCTGGCGAAGCGCGGCACATCCTTTTGCTCCACGCTGACGACCCGTACCGGAACGGCGGCAGGCGCACCGGGTTTGGCGGCGATGGGTTTCATGACGAACCAGAGGACGAGGGCCGCCAGGGCGATCAATAGCGCGACGAGCAGGACGGTTTTTTTCTGGATGTGCATGGATGTGGGAAGCCGGTCCGGGACGAAGGGATTTACAGGACTCTTATATAGCGTTGCGAGACGGTCAGGAAGGTGACGGCTAACTGACAGGCTTGTCAGTTTCGTCCTGGATTACTGTCGGACGAGTGTCAGGTTGAATCTGCCCGATACGTTGCGGCAGCGGGCGGGTATACTGGTGCCCGTCGCGCCTCTCTCCAGGCCTGACTTGCACACAGTATGGCGAGGAGCAAACCCTTCGCCACGGATTGATGGCCTACCTTGAGTGAACGGCATTTACATGACTTCCCCGAACGGCGACCCGGCCGACCTGCCTGACGGCGATGTTTCCAGTGCCGAGAGCGGCAAAGCGTCGATCCCGGCCTTCAAATTTCCTTTCAAGCCCGGTGAACTGGCCACGGCCAAAGGGGCGGGACAATTGCCGTGGTACAAGAACGGCGTGAAAGATGGTCACGCCAAGTCCCCCGGCGCCGCACCTCCCGGCACCCGTCGTTCGATGGGCAAGCGCTGAGGGTCGTTCCTCGATACAGGAGCGGCGATTTCAATTCGTGGCTCGCGCGCCCGCCAGGCTTCCGCTCAACTCGTACGCTGTCAGTTCGGCCTGGTGCGCTGTCAGGATTTCCGGCAGCGAACCTCGCAGGTACTCGACCCAGGTCTTGATCTTCGCGTCCAGGTACTGACGCGAAGGATAGATGGCGTAGAGGTTCAATTCCTGGGAGCGGTAATTGGGCATGACCCGCACCAGCGTGCCGTTGCGCAGGCCTTCGATGGCGGCATAAACCGGCAGTACACCCACGCCCATGCCGCTGGTGATCGCGGTTTTCATCGCATCGGCGGAGTTCACCAGGAAGGGGGACTGGTTGATGGTGACCATTTCCTGGCCTTCCGGGCCGTCGAACACCCATTTCTCCAGCGGAATGACCGGGCTGACCAGGCGCAGGCAGGCGTGGTTGAGCAACTCGCTGGGTTTCTGTGGGCAACCGTTGGCCTTCACGTAGGCAGGTGAAGCACAGACGATGCTGTAAGTGATGCCCAGGCGTTGGGAAACGAAACCCGAATCCGGCAATTCGCTGGCCAGCACGATGGAGACGTCATAGCCCTCGTCCAGGATGTCCGGCACGCGGTTGGCCAGGGTCAGGTCGAAGGTCACGTCCGGATGGGTCTTGCGATAGCGGGCGATGGCGTCGATCACGAAATGCTGGCCGATACCGGTCATGGTGTGGACCTTCAACTGCCCGGCCGGCCGGGCATGGGCGTCGCTGGCCTCGGCTTCGGCTTCCTCGACATAGGCCAGGATCTGCTCGCAACGCAACAGATAGCGTTTACCGGCTTCGGTCAGGGCAATGCGGCGGGTGGTGCGGTTGAGCAGGCGGGTTTGCAGATGGGCTTCCAGATTGGAAACCGCACGCGAGACGTTGGCTGTCGTGGTATCGAGTTGCACGGCGGCGGCGGTGAAACTGCCGGCTTCGGCAACACAGCAGAACGCGCGCATGTTTTGCAGGGTGTCCATGAAGGGCTCTCTTGGGCGATAGCAAATTGTGACACGAAGTTACAGTGCTACGGGATCCGACTTATGGATTATCGCGTTTACGGTAACAAAGATTCGCAGAAAGTTCGGCTTATCGCCGTTTGGCTGGGTGCCTAGAATTGCCGGCGTTGAAGGGGTGGGCTTTCTGGCACGGACCTCATGTGGGAGCGAGCCTGCTCGCGAAAGCGTTGGGTCAGTTGTCTGCGATAGCGCGGGTGCCGCCGCCTTCGCGAGCAGGCTCGCTCCCACAGGTTGCGTAACCGGCATGCACGCTCATCACCTTTTTTTGTCCCTTTCCCAGGAATCTTGCGCAAGTGCCGCGTTGCATCAGCAGAGAGCTGAAGACTCTCAGTGTTTGGGCTTTATCGTTGACCCTCAGCGCTTGCGTCGGGACAGGAGGGATCGCACCCCAGGGCGAGGCATTGTCAGCCAATCGACTGGCCACCGATGAAGCGATCCGCGAAGCCGCCCGGGATGCCCATTGGCCCAGTCGCCAGTGGTGGAAGGCCTATGGCGACCCGCAACTGGACCGCTGGATCGACCTGGCTGTGCAGGACAGCCCGAGCCTGGCCATGGCCGCCGCCCGGGTGCGGCAGGCCAAGGCCATGGCCGGTGTTGCCGAGGCGGCCGAGTCGCCGCAGGTCGAAGGCCAGGCGACCCTCAAGCGTCACAACTGGCCCACCGATCAGTTCTACGGCCCTGGCGAACTGGCCGACACCACCACCTGGGACAACAACGCAGGCTTGGGCCTGAGCTATGCCCTGGACCTGTGGAGGCGCGAGCGCAACGCCAGCGAGCGGGCCGTCGACCTGGCCCACGCCAGCGTCGCGGAGGCACGGCAGGCGCAGCTGGAGTTGCAGAACAACATCGTGCAGGCCTATATCCGGTTTGCGCTGCACTATGCCCAGCGCGATATCGTCGCCGCGACCCTGCGCCAGCAGGAACAGATTCTCGACCTGGCGCAAAAGCGTCTCGACGGTGGCATCGGCACTCATTTCGAAGTCAGCCAGGCCCAGGCACCGTTGCCCGAGACCCATCGTCAACTCGACGCCCTCGACGAAGCCATCGCCTTGAGTCGCAATCAACTGGCGGCACTGGCGGGCAAGGGGCCGGGGGCGGGCGGGGGTCTGCAGCGACCGGCTCTGGCCCTGGGTGCACCCTTGAAGCTGCCATCGGCGCTGCCCGCCGAGTTGCTGGGCCAGCGACCGGATGTGGTTGCCGGACGCTGGCAAGTGGCGGCCCAGGCGCGGGGCATCGATGTGGCCAGGGCCGGTTTCTATCCCAATGTGGACTTGGTGGGAAGCCTGGGCTACATGGCCACAGGCGGTGGTGCGCTGGAGTTCCTGACGGGCAAGAAGCTGACCTACAGCGTCGGGCCGGCCGTCACGCTGCCGATCTTCGACGGCGGGCGCCTGCGTTCGCAGTTGGGCGAGGCGGCAGCCGGCTATGACGCCGCGGTGGCGCATTACAACCAGACGCTGGTGAATGCGCTCAAACACATTTCCGATCAACTGATCCGTCGCGAGTCCATGGACAAGCAACAGGCCTTCGCCGCCGAGTCCGTGGCGGCCGCGCAACGCACCTACGACATTGCGCTGGTGGCGTTCCAGCGTGGGCTGACGGACTACCTCAATGTGCTCAACGCCCAGAGCCTGTTGTTCAAGCAGCAACAGGTGCAGCAGCAGGTGGAGGCGGCGCGCCTCAGTGCCCATGCCGATCTGGTGACGGCCCTGGGCGGTGGGCTGGAGGCCGGCAGCGATGTACCTGACGCCGCCACGATGCTGAATTTCGCCCGATGAATGCTTGCACATGCCCCCTTTAATGACTCCCGTACGCTGGCTCTATCGCCTCGAATGGCGCCGTGGTTTCTTCGACTGGGCCCGCAGCGATGGGGTGACCTGGGTCTATATCTTCAAGGTGCTGTTTGCCGCGTTCCTGACATTGTGGCTGGCGATGCGCCTGGAGCTGCCGCAACCGCGCACGGCCATGATCACCGTGTTCATCGTCATGCAGCCGCAGAGCGGCCAAGTGTTCGCCAAGAGCTTCTACCGCTTTCTCGGCACATTGGCCGGTTCGGCGGTGATGGTGGCGCTGATTGCGCTGTTCGCCCAGAACACCGAATGGTTTCTTGGCTGCCTGACCCTCTGGGTCGGTGTCTGTACGGCGGGCGCGGCGCGTTATCGCAACTTCCGGGCCTACGGTTTTGTGCTGGCCGGCTACACCGCGGCGATGATCGGCCTGCCGGCCCTGGCCCATCCGGAAGGTGCGTTCATGGCGGCGCTCTGGCGGGTCCTGGAGATTTCCCTGGGCATTCTCTGCGCCACCCTGGTCAGCGCCGCGATCCTGCCGCAAACCGCCAGCGCGGCCATGCGCAATGCCTTGTACCAGCGCTTTGGGGTGTTCGCACTGTTCGTCACCGATGGTTTGCGCGGGCGTAGCCAGCGGGATGCCTTCGAAGCCGCCAACGTGCGTTTCATTGCTGAAGCGGTGGGCCTGGAGAGCCTGCGCAGCGTGACGGTATTCGAAGACCCGCACATGCGTCGGCGCAACGGCCGGCTCAGTCGCCTGAACAGCGAGTTCATGGGCATCACCACGCGCTTCAATGCCTTGCACCAGCTGCTCCAGCGCTTGCGCGCCGGCGCCGTCGATCATGTGGTGGACGCCATCAAGCCGGGTCTGCAGAACCTCGCCGAATTGCTGGACGGCTTCAGCGCACGGGCCTTGACCGATCGGGATGCGGCGCACTTGGCCCAGGCCCTGGCCCGCTACAAGGCTGACTTGCCGGCACAGGTCCGCCAGTTGCGGGGCGTATTTCAGAAGACAGGACCGAACGATGCGCAGTTACTGGATTTCCACACCGCCTACGAATTGCTCTACCGCTTTGTCGATGACCTGCACGGTTATGCCCTGACCCATGCGTCCCTGGCCGAGCACCGTCACGAGCGTGAGCGCTGGGACGAGCCGTTCGTGTCGCAGACCAATTGGCTGGCCGCCGCGGCTTCGGGGTTGCGCGCCGGCTTCATCCTGTTGGTGCTGGGCAGCTATTGGGTCGCCACGGCCTGGCCGAGCGGCGCGACCATGACGATGATCGCCGCTGCCACGGTGGGCTTGTCGGCCGCCACGCCGAACCCCAAGCGCATGGCCTTCCAGATGGCATGCGGCACGTTGCTCGGGGCGTTGGTCGGTTTCGTCGAGATGTTCTTCATCTTCCCGTTGATCGATGGCTTCCCTTTGCTCTGCGTAATGCTGGCGCCGGTGATCATGTTCGGCTCGTTCCTCAGTTCGCGACCGCAATACGCCGGGGTCGGGCTGGGGTTGCTGATCTTTTTCTGCACGGGGTCGGTGCCCGATAACCTGACGGTGTACAACCCCTACGTCTTCATCAACGATTACCTCGCGATGATCCTCGGGATGCTGGTGTGCGCCGCCGCCGGGGCGATCATCCTGCCGCCCAACAGCCGCTGGCTGTGGCGCCGGCTCGAACAGGATCTGCGCGAGCAAGTGGTGTTCGCCATCAGCGGCCGGCTCAAGGGCCTGGCGTCGGGCTTCGAGAGTCGCACCCGCGACTTGTTGCACCAGGCCTACGGTTTGGCGGCGGGACAACCCGCCGTGCAACGGGATCTTTTGCGCTGGATGTTCGTGGTACTGGAGGTCGGACACGGGATTATCGAGCTGCGCAAGGAGCAGGCGATTCTGCCGGTGCATCCGGCCTATGCCGAGAGCCAGCCGTGGCGCCAGGCGATTCGAGGCATGGGCCGGGCCCTGGTGAGGCTTTTCCGTCACCCCGGACCGAGCAACCTGGAGCGTGCCCTGGTGGCGGTGGACCAAGCCATCTGCCGCGTGCAGGCCACCGACGAACCTTTTGCACCGCATTTCGACACCTCGGCCCTGCGCCGGGTGAAGAGCTACCTGCATTTCATCCGCACTTCGCTGCTGGATCCGCAATCGCCCATGGCGGCCTTCGCCGCCGCGCTGCCCCAGGACCGTCAACATGCCCCGTGAAATCGCCTTCCACGGCGTGTACATGCCCACCCTGACCTTGATGTTTTTTCTCGCTGCGGCGTTGGCCTGGGCCCTGGATCGCTTCCTGTCGGGACTGGACCTGTACCGCTTCTTCTGGCACCCGGCGCTGTTGCGCCTGAGTCTGTTTACCTGTCTGTTCGGTGCGCTGGCGCTGACGGTCTACCGTTGAGATCGATGCAATGAAAAAGTTTTTCAGTCTGCTTGCGACACTGCTGGTGCTGGCCCTGGCGCTGTGGATCGGTCGTGCGCTGTGGGTGCACTACATGAACACTCCCTGGACCCGCGATGGTCGGGTACGCGCCGACATCATCAACGTCGCCGCCGATGTCAGTGGCGAGGTGGTGGAGGTGCCAGTGCGTGACAACCAGCAGGTGAAAAAGGGCGACCTGCTGATGCGCATCGATCCCGAGCATTACCGTATCGCGGCCAAGCAGGCGCAATCCCTGGTGGCATCGCGCAAGGCGACGTGGGAAATGCGCAAGGTCAATGCCCATCGGCGTGCCGACCTGGATAGCCTGGTGATTTCCCGGGAAAACCGCGACGACGCCAGCAACATCGCCGATTCGGCCCTGGCCGATTACCAGCAAGCCCAGGCGCAACTGGAGGCGGCCGAATTGAACCTGTCGCGCACTGAAGTCCGCGCGGCCGTGGATGGTTATGTCACCAACCTCAACGTGCACCGTGGCGACTATGCGCGCATCGGCGAGGCGAAGATGGCGGTGGTCGATATGAATTCGTTCTGGGTGTACGGCTTCTTCGAGGAAACCAAGCTGCCCAAGGTGCGGATCGGCGACTCGGCGCAGTTGCAGTTGATGAGTGGCGAGGTGCTGAAGGGACATGTGGAAAGCATCTCCCGCGGGATCTACGACCGTGACAACCCGGTCAGTCGCGAGTTGATCGCCGACGTGAACCCGACCTTCAACTGGGTTCGCCTGGCCCAGCGGGTACCGGTAAGGATCCATCTCGACGAAGTGCCGGACAGCGTGCTGCTGGCGGCGGGGATGACCTGTACGGTGGTGGTCGAGCCCCGGGCTGGCAACTGAGGGCCTGAGAACGCCACAAATCTCCGTGGGAGCGAGCCTGCTCGCGAAGCGGTGGCTCAGTTGCGGAAGAGGTTGCCAGTGCCGCCGTCATCGCGGGCAAGCCTTGCTCCCACAAGGCTTCCTGCATGTGCTAGAGACTAGTGTTCGCCGCCAATCCCTGTGGGAGCGAGCCTGCTCGCGAAGCGGTGGTTCAGTTGCAGGAGAGGTTGCCA